>NZ_LT629779.1:0-318505 GCF_900105535.1 Pseudarthrobacter equi | reverse complement strand
GCGACGACGCCTTCGCAGTGATGCACCAGCAAATGGGAGGCCTGCGCTGACACCCGCCCCCGGGGCTTCCTGCCCGGGGGCGGGCTGTAAGCTCGGGAACATGCAGGACACCGAGCCCCGGGGGCACCGTGGACGGTCCAGGCTGGTTGTTCCCAGCCGCAGTGACGTGCTGCTCCGGAACTTCACCGAGCTGGTGGGCGGACCACTGGGGCGCCGATCGGAACCGGGCGTGGTGTCCCCCGGGCCGTTCACCGTGGACCGTGTGCTGATCCTGCTGACCCTCGCTGCGGCCCTTCTCGGGATCCTTGTTAAGGGGTACTGCCGGGCGTACGGATGGGAATCCCCCACACAGTTTTATGCCACCTGCTATTCCGACCTTCCCGAGCTGTTCCGCAACCGGGGCCTTGCCGACGGCTCCTTCCCCATCGTCAGCAGCCCCTTCGAGTACCCCGTGGTGGTGGGCCTTGTTGCCGGGGTGACCGCACTGTTGGTCCCGGGCCAGGGTATTTCCGATGCGCGGGTGCTGGCTTTCTTCGATATCAACGCCGTCCTGCTCGCCGTGGCGGCAATGATGGCCGTTCTTGCTACAGCCCGGATTTCCGCGCGCCGTCCATGGGACGCGGCCATGGTGGCCGTGGCGCCCGGCCTGGTCCTGGCGGGCGCCATCAACTGGGACCTCTGGGCTGTCTGCCTGCTGGCCGTGGGCATGTACTTTTTTGCCGCCCAGCGTCCCGTCGCCGCCGGAATCCTGACCGGACTGGCGGTGGCAGCCAACGCCTATGCCCTCCTGTTCCCCGCTGCCGTCCTCCTGTTGGCGCTGCGGACCGGAAAATTCCGGCCGCTTCTTGCCACCGCATCCGCCGCGGCGGTCAGCTGGGCCGCGGTCAATCTTCCGTTCGCAGCAGCAAATCCCGGCGGCTGGGCCTATTACTTCCAGTTCAACGCCAGCCGGGACGCTGGATATGGTTCGCCATGGTTCGCCTACAACCTTGTGGCGGCCAAGCTGCAACGGCCAGTCCTCAGCCCGGAGGCAATCGACCTGCTTTCCGCTGGGTTCTTCGCCCTGGCGTGCGTCCTGGTTGCCGTTGTTGCCCTGTCTGCTCCGCGCCGGCCCCGCCTGGCGCAGCTGGTGTTCCTGCTGGTGGCCGCCTTCGTCCTGACGGGGAAGGCCTATTCACCCCAGTTCGTGCTCTGGCTCATTCCGCTGCTTGCGCTGGCCCGTCCGAAGTGGCGGGATTTCCTGGTGTGGCAGGGAATCGAGGGCCTGCACTGGGCCGCGGTGTGGATGTACCTTGGACAGGTGACGAGTGCGGGTTCCTCCCAGCACAACCTGGACATGCCCTACTACGTACTGGCGGTGGCAGCGCACATGCTCGCGGTGGCCTACCTCATGGCCCGGGTCACCTGGGACATCTACGACCCCCACTACGACCCCATCCGCCGGCACAACCTTGACGATCCGCACGGCGGCCCCTTCAGCAACGCACCCGACCGGCTCCGCCTGGACTTCCGCCGGACGTCCGGGTCGTTGCTGCACTGGAAGGAATCCACCCATGCCTGATGTCAACGTGGTCGGCGCCGGACCCAACGGACTTGCAGCTGCGGCCATCATGGCGCGCGCGGGCCTGTCCGTGGAAGTTTTCGAGGCGGCCGGGTCAATCGGCGGCGGTACCCGCACTACCGAACTCATGCAGCCGGGCCACTTCCACGACGTCTGTTCGGCGGTCCACCCGATGGCGCTGGCCTCCCCCTTCTTCCGTGCCTTCGAGCTCGCACGCCGGGTGGACCTGGTCACGCCCGAACTCTCCTTCGCTTCGCCGCTGGACGGCGGCCGGGCCGCCCTGGCATACCGTTCCCTGGACAGGACGGCGTTCGAGCTGGGGAGGGACGGCGCTGCGTACCGGCACCTCATGGCGCCGCTGGTTTCCCGGACCGCGGACATCATGGATTTCACCCAGGACCAGCTGCTGCGGATCCCCAGGAATCCGCTGGCCGCCGGGATATTCGGAGCGCGGACCGCAGAGCAGGGATCCTTCCTGTGGAACCTCAGGTTCCGGGAAGACAAAGCCCCGGCGCTCCTGAGCGGAGTGGCCGCCCATGCCATCTCCCACCAGCCCTCCTTGGCCGCGTCCGGCGCGGGCCTGATGCTCGGAGCCCTGGGCCACGCGGGCGGCTGGCCCATTCCGGTGGGCGGTTCCGCAGCCATCGCGGCGGCCCTGGCACAGGACATCCGGGACAACGGCGGGCTCATCCACACGGACACCCCGGTGGACCGGCTCACCGACCTTCCCCCCGCGCGGGCATCCCTGCTCAACGTTTCCCCGCGCGGGTTCGCCGGTATGGCCGGCGACGCGCTGCCGCCACGCTACCGGTCATCGCTGGAGTCCTTCCGGTACGGAAACGGCTCCTGCAAGGTGGATTTCATCCTGTCCGGTCCGGTTCCGTGGCAGGCCGCGGGGCTGGCTGATGCGGGAACCGTGCACGTGGGCGGGACACGCGAGGAACTGGCGCGCTCGGAAAACGAGGTAACCGCGGGCAAGCATCCGGACCGCCCGTATGTCCTGGTGGCACAGCCCTCACGCTTTGACGCCACGCGCGCCCCCGCAGGACGGCACACGCTGTGGACGTACTGCCACGTCCCTGCCGGATCCACCAAGGACATGACCGAGGCCGTGACAGCCCAACTGGAACGGTTCGCTCCCGGATTCCGGGACCTGATCGTGGAATCCAACACCGTCACCGCGGCGGAGCTTGCCCGTTACAACCGGAACTACATTGGCGGGGATTTCAGCGTGGGGACCATGGACCTCAGGGGCCTCATCCAGCGGCCCGTGGTGTCTCCCGTGCCGTGGCGGACCCCGTTGCCAGGGGTATACCTCTGCTCCTCGGCTACGCCTCCCGGTCCCGGAGTTACCGGGATGCCCGGGATGCACGCCGCCACATATGCCCTTAAGGACATGTTCGGCCTCGGGCTGCCAGGGCTCGGCCTGGGCGGGTCGTAGGTCCCGCGGAGTCCTGCCGTCCTGCCTATCCGGCGTCGCCGTGGCGTGGGAAAAGCGCATCCAACTCGGTGGATAATGGCGCCATGGGGAAATCAACAAAACTTTCGCTTGCCGTAGCTGCGCTCATTCTCGGAACGTCGCTGGTGGCGTGCGACGACGGACGGGGCGGCGCTGAAGCCGCAGCCCGGCAGCTGGCATCAGCCGTTTCCGGACTCGATGTTGGCGGCGTTGCCTTTGACGGCAAAGACGCTGCGGCAGCAAACGAGCAGCTGAAGAACGTTTTCGCCTCCCTGGACCCGGCTAAGCCCACCGTCGAGGCGGGGGACATCACCCTGGACGGCGAGAACGCCTCCGCGCCCTTGACCTACAGCTGGAAGATCGCCGACAGCGACTGGAAGTACACCACGTCCGCTGCCTTCCGGAAGTCCGGGGACAAGTGGCTGACGGTCTGGAGCCCGGCCAGCCTGGTGCCGGACCTGAACGACTCGGAGATCCTCACCAAAGGCACCCGGTCGCCCCAGCGAGCCGACATCCTGGGAGCAGGAGACGCCCCGCTGGTCACTTACCGGCCGGTGGTGAACGTGGGGATCGACAAGCCGCAACTGGGCGCCGCAGATCCGGCAGACTCCGCCGCGAAATTGGCGGCTCTCGTGGGAGTGGACCCGGCCGGCTACACGCAGCAGGTCAAGGCCTCGGGCGCAGAAGCGTTCGTTCCCGCCATCACGCTGCGCGAAGAAGGCCGCACCGTCACCAACGAACAGATTGCTGCCATCCCCGGTGCCCGCGCCATTCCGGATTCGGTGCCGCTCGCGCCCAACAGGACCTTCGCCCGGGCCGTGCTCGGGTCCGTCGGCCAGGCAACCGCCGAGCAGATCGAAGCCTCGGAAGGCAAGCTGACCGCCGGAGATGCCACCGGCGTCGGCGGCCTGCAGCAGCAGTACGACGAGCAGCTCAGGGGAACTGACGCCGTCGTGATCCGTGCCCAGCGCGCGGACCTGACACGCGAACAGATCCAGTCCGCCGCCACGGACCCGCGCCGGGTCCTCTTCGAAATCGCGCCCCAGCCGGGCACTCCACTCAAAACCACCCTGGATCCGCGCCTGCAGACCCTTGCCGAGACCACCCTCCAGGACGTGAAGCCGGCCTCGGCGATTGTGGCGATCCGTCCATCCAGCGGCGCCGTCCTCGCCGCCGCCTCCGGTCCCGGCAGCAACGGCTACAACACAGCCATGCTGGGACAGTACGCGCCCGGTTCGACGTTCAAGATGGTTGATTCGCTGGCCATGTTCCGCAACGGGCTGACGCCGGATTCGAAGGTGCAGTGCACCCCCACGCTGAATGTTGACGGGCGCACCTTCAAGAATGCCGAGGGCTACCCGGAAGGCTCGCTCGGCTCGGTGACCCTTAGGGATGCCTTCGCGCATTCCTGCAACACGGCGTTCATCGCCGCCCGGGATTCCGTGTCCCAGGGCCAGCTGGAAGCAGCGGCGATGGCCATGGGCCTTGCCGTCGAGGCGCCGTCCCTGGGAGCCGACGCCTTCCTGGGATCCGTCCCCGCGGACGCTGCAGGAACGGAGCACGCCGCTTCCATGATCGGCCAGGGGAAGGTGCTGCTCTCCCCGCTGGCCGCCGCGATGATGGCCGGCGCGGTGGCCAAGGGTGCGCCGGTTTCGCCCCAGCTTGTCCTTAACCCCGACGGCGGTGCTGCCGCCGCCGGGACGGCCAGCGGATCCGTCGCACCGTCGGCCCAGCCCTCCGCGACGGCAAGTGCCGAAGCCCCGTCAACGGCGTCGGACAAACCGATCACCGCCGCCGAGGCAGCCTCCCTGGCTGACATGATGCGCGCCGTGGTGACCTCCGGCCACGCGGGATTCCTGTCCAGCGTTCCCGGCCAGCCGGTGGGAGCCAAAACCGGTACCGCGGAATTCGGCAACGAAAACCCGCCCAAGACCCACGCCTGGATCGTGGCCGTCCACGGCGACCTCGCCGTGGCAGTCTTCGTGGAGGACGGCGGCCTCGGCGCCACCACCTCGGGTCCGCTGCTGAAGGCCTTCCTCACCGCCGCCGGCTAGGGCTTTTCCCGAATATCCGCTGCTGCGGGCCGTCAGGCCCACCCACAGATCCGGACAGAATCACCGGGACCGGGGCGTGGGAAGATGGAGCCCGTGGCTCATATTGACGTTTCCGGCATCGACTACTTCCTCTCCGACGGCACCCAGCTGCTGAACGGGGTGACCTTCAAGGTTCCGGACGGCACCAAGACAGCGCTGATCGGACCGAACGGCACGGGAAAAACCACACTGTTCCGGATCATCGCCGGCGACCTGGTTCCCGACGAGGGCGTGGTGGGTCGCTCCGGGACCATGGGCATCATGCGCCAGTTCGTGGGCCAGGTCCGCGACGACTCAACCGTCCGTGACCTGCTGGTCTCCGCAGCTCCCCCGGCCTTGGCCGCCGCCGCCCGAGAGGTGGACGAGGCGGAGCTGGCCATGCTGGAGGACGACGACGAGCCCACCCAGATGCGCTACGCCCAGGCCATCGTGGACTGGGGCGACGCCGGCGGATACGACGTGGAGACCGTGTGGGACGAGGTGTGCATGGCCGCGCTGGGCCTGCCGTTCGACCGCGCGCAGCACCGCCCGGCGTCGAGCCTCTCCGGCGGCGAACAAAAGCGCCTGGTCTTGGAGGCCCTGTTTGCCGGCCCGGATGACCTGCTGCTGCTCGACGAACCGGACAACTACCTTGACGTGCCCGGCAAGCGCTGGCTTGAGGACAAGCTCAATGAATCCCGGAAGACCGTCTTCTTCATCAGCCACGACCGGGAACTGCTGAACAACGCCGCCGGGCGCATCGTCACCCTGGAACCAGGCATCAGCGGCGCAGGCGCGTGGATCCACGGCGGCGGGTTCGGTTCCTATGTGGAAGCCCGGGCAGACCGCAACGCCCGCTTTGAGGAGCTGCGCAAGCGCTGGGACGAGGAGCACGCGAAGCTCAAGGAACTCGTCAACATGTACAAGAACAAGGCGGCCTTCCGCTCGGACATGGCCAACAGGTACCACGCAGCCCAGACCCGGCTGGCCAAGTTCCTTGAGGCAGGCCCGCCCGAGGCCCTCCCGGTCGAACAGAACGTGCAGATGAGGCTCAAGGGCGGCAGGACAGCCAAGCGCGCCATCGTGGCCGAGCGGCTGGAGCTGACCGGGCTGATGAAGCCCTTCTCCACGGAGGTGTGGTTCGGCGACCGCGTGGGAGTCCTGGGCTCCAACGGGTCCGGCAAGTCCCACTTCCTGCGGCTGCTCGCCACGGGCGGCACGGACCCGGAACGCGAGCACGTGCCGGTGTCCGATGTGGAGATCGCGGAGGTCCCGCACGAAGGTACCGTCAAACTGGGTGCGCGCATCAGGCCCGGATTCTTCGCCCAGACCCACGTCCGGCCAGACCTCCTGGGCAAGACACTGCTGGAGATCCTGCACCGGGGGGACGAGCACCGTTCCGGCCTGGGCCGTGAAGCGGCGGCGGGCGCCCTGGACGGGTACGGCCTGGCCGGCCAGTCGGAGCAGAAATACGAATCGCTCTCCGGCGGACAGCAGGCCCGGTTCCAGATCCTGCTCCTGCAGCTGTCCGGCGCCACGCTGCTCCTGCTCGATGAGCCCACGGACAACCTGGACCTGCACTCGGCCGAGGCACTGGAACGGGCCATCGACCACTTTGAAGGCACCGTCCTTGCCGTAACGCACGACCGCTGGTTCGCACGGACCTTCGACCGGTTCCTGGTCTTCGGTTCCGACGGCAAGGTTTACGAATCCGCGGAGCCGGTGTGGGATGAAAAGCGCGTTGAACGTGCACGCTGAACCGCTGCCGGAGCCAACAGCAGGCAGACGTGACAGCGCACAGTCAGACCCGGGCCGAATCCGCAGGAATCCAGTGGAAGCAGTGAACGCATGAACACCAATACCGGCACGGACCAGGAGGCCGGAGTGACGGCTGCCGCCGCGGCCACCTTCGTGGTTTTCGGCATCAACGGACTTGTCTTTGCCAGCTGGGCGGCGCGCATCCCGGCTGTAACGGAAATCCTGCAGATTACTTCGGGCCAGATGGGAACCCTGCTCCTGTGCACCGCGGTGGGGTCCTTGCTGGCCCTGCCCACGGCCGGCCTGGTGGTGGGCAGGATCGGAACGGCCAACACCGTCCGCTTCAGCGGGGCGCTGGCGGCGGCGGCCGGTGTGGGCATCGCCCTGTCCCTCTCCGCAGCATCAATTCCGGGAACTGCCATTTCCCTGTTCTTCTTCGGAATTGCCATCGGCCTCTGGGACGTCTCGCAGAACATTGAGGGCGCCGACGTCGAACACCGGCTCCGGCGCACCATCATGCCCCAGTTCCACGCGGCCTTCAGCGGCGGAGCCTTTGTAGGTGCGCTGGTGGGTGCCGGGTTGTCCAACCTTGGCGTGGGGCTGCCGCTCCACCTGCTGGTCATCGCAGGCGTGGTGCTGTTGGCAACGCTGGTTGCGCCGCGCTACTTCCTCCCCCATATGGCAGTTGCACTTCCCGAGGGCGAAACCAAGACGGCCAAGGGACCCTCCGCCTGGCGGGACAGCAGGACGCTCCTCATCGGCGTGGTGGTGCTGGGTGCCACCCTCACCGAGGGCGCCGGCAATGACTGGATAGCCAAGGCCTCCGTGGATGGGCTGGGAACCGCTGACTCAACCGGTGCGCTGATGTTCGCGCTCTTTGTCCTGGCCATGACGGCGATGCGGTTCATGGGCGGCCGCGTCATCGACGCCTACGGAAGAGTTGCGGTGCTGCGGGCCAGCATGGCAGCGGCGGCTGCGGGCCTGGGCCTGTTCGTCCTCGCAGAGAACGTCTGGGTAGCAGCAGTTGGCGCAGCTCTCTGGGGCATCGGCGCGGCGCTGGCCTTCCCCATGGGCATGTCCGCCGCGGCTGACGACCCCGCACGCGCGGCGGCGCGCGTCAGCGTTGTATCCACCCTGGGGTATATATCTTTCCTGGCGGGGCCGCCCGTGCTGGGATACCTCGGTGACGTGGTGGGTATCCACCAGGCACTGCTGGCCATCATGGCTCCCATCCTCCTCGCACTGCTCCTGGCCGGAGCCGCGCGGCCGCTCAAGACCGACTAGGAGCCCCCTGCGCGCGGGCGGCGGTAGGGTGTGGAAATGCAGAGCACATGGCGGGGCAGCCACCGATGGATCAGCCGGATGGACAGGTACCTTGTCCGGCATGTTTCAAACCTGCCGGGCGGCAGCCATGACGACTTTTTCCGCCGGCTCTCGGCGTCCGCCAACAATGGGAAACTCTGGATAGCGATCGCCGCGGGCATGGCCGCCTTCCCCGGCAAGACCCGCAGGGCAGCAGTCCACGGCCTCCTGGCCCAGGCGGTCGCCTCCACCGTTACCAACGTCATCTTCAAAACCCTGCTGCCCCGGACGCGGCCGCTGCCGGAACATCTTCCCGTGTTCCGGTTCGTGCATCCGCAGCCCACCAGCTCATCAATGCCCTCCGGCCACTCTGCCTCCGCCGTGGCCTTTGCTGTCGGCGTGGGCCTGGTGCGGCCCGCCATCGGCGCCGCCCTTGCCCCCGCTGCGGCGGGGGTGGCGTACTCCCGGGTCCATACCGGGGCCCACTGGCCTTCGGACGTCCTGTTTGGCTCTGCCTTGGGCGCAGGCGCCGCCCTGGTCACCCGCCACTGGTGGCCGGTGCGGCCACCCATCCCCAAGACCCAGCGCACCGCGGCCTCCGCCCCGGAACTGCCCGGCGGAAAGGGACTCAGCATTGTGGTGAACGCGCTGGGCGGATCATTCACCGATGAAACGGCCGATGCCCTGCGCGAAGTATTCCCTGAGGCGCATATTGTGACGGTCCGGCCCGAAGATGACCTTGTGGAGCAGATCAGCGCAACTGCGGACACTCCCGGAACCAAGGCCCTGGGAGTGTGGGGCGGAGACGGTACGGTCGGGGCAGCGGCGGCTGCCGCCATCGAGCGGTCCCTCCCGTTGCTGGTGCTCCCCGGCGGAACCCTCAACCACTTTGCCCGGGATGCCGGAATCGGGAATCTCCAGCAGGCGGTGACCGCGGCGTCCAACGGCGAGGCGGCTAAGGCGGACATCGGGTTTGTCACGGCCGAGCGCGGCCTGGCCGGGTCGCCGGAAGTGTCCGAGCTGATCATGCTGAATACCTCCAGCATCGGCCTGTACCCCAACCTGGTGCGGCGGCGCGAACAACTGCAGCCGGCCCTCGGAAAGCCGCTGGCGGGAGTGGTGGCCATGTTCCGGACCTTCGCCGCCGGAACGCCCATCACGCTGACTGTGGACGGAACCCCGCACCGGGTGTGGATTGCATACGTGGGGCGTGGCCGCTATTACCCCAGGGACCATGCGCCGCTGCTCCGGCCCGTGCTGGACGACGGCGTGCTGGATTTCAGGATCTTCTCGGCGGATGAATCGTTCGCACGGTTGAGGCTTCTCTGGGCGGTGCTCACCGGAACCGTGGCCAGTTCCAGCATCACCCACCTCCGTGAAGCAACCGAGGTCACCATCCACGCCAACGGCGCACCGATGGCCCTGGCAGTGGACGGCGAAGCGCTGGCCGGGGTGCGCAAGGTGCACTACCGGGTGGTCCCCAGGGCGCTGGTCTACTACTCACCGCAGGCGTAAGACCGGTTGCAGCGCACCCGTCTGTGGGCCACAGACCGGACGCTCCGGTGCGGTCATCCGTCGGGACTACCCTGATTCGCCCCTGAATCATCCCTGAGACCGGCGAAAAGCCCTGCCCGCGTCGGTAGCGTAGGGGGTACCACCTCCCTAAACGCATTCCGCAGCCCAGCGCTGCCGATCAAAGGAACACTCCATGATTGAGGCAACAGACCTGGCCAAGGCCTACGGCGGAAAGACCGCCGTGGCCGGGGTCAGTTTCACAGTCCGGGCCGGACAGGTTACGGGCTTCCTGGGACCCAACGGCGCCGGGAAGTCCACCACCATGCGCATGATCATGGGACTGGACCGGCCGACGTCGGGCTCCGTCACGGTGAACGGACTGCCCTACGCCCAGCACAAGGCACCGCTGCACGAGGTGGGCGCACTGCTCGACGCCAAGGCGGTACACACCAGCCGCAGCGCCTACAATCACCTGCTGGCCATGGCCGCGACGCACGGCATCCCCAAGGCACGGGTCCACGAGGTCATCGAGATGACCGGCCTGGAGGCCGTGGCCAAGAAGAAGGCCGGCGGCTTCTCGCTGGGCATGGGACAGCGGCTGGGCATCGCCGCCGCCCTGCTGGGTGATCCGCAGACACTGATCCTCGACGAGCCGGTCAACGGCCTGGACCCCGAAGGCGTGCTATGGGTACGCAACCTGGTCCGCTATCTCGCGAACCAGGGCAAGACGGTGTTCCTGTCCTCGCACCTGATGAGCGAAATGGCCCAGACCGCGGACCACCTGATCGTCATTGGCCGCGGCAGGATCATCGCCGACGCACCCGTGAAGGACATCATTGCCGGAACCCGCCAGGCCAAGACCCTGGTCCGCACCGACGACGCCCTGCAGCTGCAGTCGCTGCTCGCAGGCAACGGTGTGACGGTGGACCAGAGCGAGCCGGAAACCCTGACCGTGACCGGCCTGGATCCGCGGCAGATCGCCCGGGTGGCCCTGGACAACAGCGTGCTGGTCTACGAACTCACCCCCAAGGTGTCCTCGCTTGAAGACGCCTACTTCGACCTCACCAAGGACGAAGTGGAATACCACTCGCACCTGGCAGGCGGCCCGGCGGGCAGCCAGCCGCAGGCGGCCCCGGCTCCGGCGACGGCAGGAAAGTAAGGACCATGAGCACAACAATCAACAACGCCCCCGCGTCGCGTTCCGCTGCCGGTACCCGGCACAGCCTGAGCTTCGGCGGCGTCCTGCGCTCCGAATGGATCAAGCTGTTCTCCCTGCTGTCCACCCGCATCCTGCTGGTGCTGACGTTCGCAGCCATCATCGGCGTCGGCGTCCTGACCGCGTTCGTCCGCTACAACATCCTCGATTCCATGGCCGCCAACGCCAGGGCCCAGGGGCTGGAACCGTCCTCTGACATGCTGGAGCAGTCCATGCCGCCGGGCTCCGGCCTCGACCTGTACAACCTGCCCAACGCAGGGCTTCAGATCGGCATCCTGATCTTTGGTGCCTTGGCTGTCCTGTTCATGGCCTCCGAGTACGCCACCGGCATGATCCGCTCCACCATGAGCGCCGTTCCGGCCCGCACCCCGGCCTTCGCGGCCAAGGCCATCATCCTGGCGGTGGTGTCCTACGTCATCACCACGGTGGCCGGTGCCGTCACCTTCCTGCTGTCCGTCCCCATGTTCCAAGGCCTGGGGCTTGACCTCTCCTGGTCCACTGACGGCGTGATCTACAGCGTCTTCACCGGTGGCCTGTACGTGGCGGGCGTGGCCCTCATCGGCCTGTCCCTGGGCACCCTGCTGCGCAATTCGGCCGGCGCCATCACCGTGCTGGTGGGCATCTTCTTCGTCATCCCCATCGCCGCGGGCTTTGCCTCACTTATCCCGGGCGACTTCTGGAAGTACGTGCCGCAGTACATTCCGAGCGAAGCGGGCGGCCGTTTCCTGGCCATCGGCGAAATCGACGCCTACATCGACCCCTGGCAGGGCGGCTTGCTCTTCCTGGGCTACGTCCTGCTGTTCCTGGTGCCGGCAATGATCGTGCTCAAGAATCGCGACGTCTGACCCTACGGACAGCATGAACGAAGCATCAACGGCAAAGGACGCGCTGGTCGCCGGCAACTGGCAGGCCGCCGCGTCCTTTGCCGAGCTTAACGAGAGGCGCCGGGGCAGGATCCGGCGCTACCTCTACGAACACCCGCGCGTCATGGACGCCGTGGTGGCGCTGAGCTACATCCTCCTGGTGGCTCCCACCGCCGTGGATGCCCTGGTCTCCGGCAAGTGGCTGGCAGCTGCGCTGCTGGGGACCGTGGCGGGGGCACTGTTCCTGCGGCGCTTCCACCCGGTGGGGCTGGTGGCCTTCGTGGCAGTCATGGAAGTCGCCGTGACGCTGCTGCACCCCTGGGGGTCCAACGTGTCCACGGGCCTGTGGTTCTCGCTGTATTCCGTGGCGGTGGTGCACACCCGGCGCTTCGCGCTCATCACCATGGCGGCAGCCACCGCACCGCTCGCCCTCCTCTACCTGCTGGCAGCCGTCGGGCCCATGGAAAACTCCTTCGTCCAGGACCAGGGGGCCAACCCGGCGGACTTCCACCTGCTCACCAGCATCGCCACCGGTGCCACCATCGCACTGTCCAACGTCATCGCCACGGGCATCGGCATCGGTGTGAAGCAGCGCCGGGAACATGAGCAGCAGGTTGCCGCGTGGGCCGCGCGGACCGCCCGGCTTGCCTCCGTCAACGAACGCAACCGGATCGCCCGGGAAATGCACGACGTTGTTGCCCACTCGCTGACGGTGATGATCAGCCTCTCGGACGGCGCCGGCGTCGTGGTCCGGAAAAGCCCTGAGCGGGCCGGCGAGGTGCTGGGCGAACTGTCCCGGACGGGGCGGACAGCGCTGGCGGACATGCGCCGGGTGCTGGGCGTGCTGCGAGACGACGCCGGAACGGCCGCCCCGAGGACTCCGCTGGCGGCGGGGCAGAGCCTGGCGAAGCTGCTGGAGGGTTTCCGCACCGCCGGGCTGCCGCTGCACTATTCGCATACCGGCCCGGCGCTGCCCAACGATGCCGCATTCCAGCTCACCGTGTACCGGATCGTCCAGGAATCGCTCACCAACGTGCTCCGCTACGGTCGATCCCTGGGGCGGGTGGACGTGGACATCGCCCGGCAGGGCGCCATGGTGACCATTGACGTGCACGACGACGGCGCAGGCGGGAGTGCCCACCGCACCGATGACGGAGGTGCCCAGGCCGACGCATCGCCGGGATCGGGCCTGCCGTTTGGGACCGGACAAGGGCTCGCCGGCATGGCCGAGCGGGCCCGGATCTACTCCGGTACGGTGACCGCCGGGCCGGGCGGGCGCGGCTGGCGCGTCCACGCGGTCCTGACCTGCCCGGCCGATGACCGACCTGAACCGATCTCCGCACCCCCCGAACTGCAAGGCAAGGCATGACTGAACACGCACCGATCACCGTCCTGCTGGTGGATGACCAGCCACTGCTGCGGATGGGATTCCGCCTGATCCTGGAGGGCGAGGACGACCTGCACATCGTGGGCGAAGCCTCCGACGGCGCCGAAGCCGTCAAGCTCGTCCGGAACCTCACCCCGGACGTGGTGCTCATGGACGTCCGAATGCCGGTGCTGGACGGCATCGAAGCCACCCGCGCCATCACTGCCGAAGGGTCCCCGGCCCGCATCATCATCCTCACCACCTTCGATGTGGACGAGTACGCCTTCGCCGGGCTGCAGGCAGGGGCGTCCGCGTTCCTGCTCAAGGACGTGGCGCCGTCCGAACTCATCCACGCCGTGCGCGTGGTGGCCAGCGGGGACGCAGTGGTGGCACCGAGGGTCACCCAGCGCCTGCTGGAAACGTACGTCCGCGGTGCGGCAGCCCCGGCCCCCGCCGCGCAGGCTCCCGACCCCCTGCTGGGGGACCTGACGCCGCGCGAAACCGAGATGCTCGAGGCCATGGCGGAGGGGCTGTCCAACGCCGAGATCGCGCACCGGTACTTCCTGTCTGAGGCCACGGTGAAAACGCATGTGCGCCGGATCCTGACCAAGCTGCACCTCCGGGACCGGGTGCAGGCGGTGGTGTACGCGTACGAAACCGGGCTGGTGGTGCCCAGCAACCCCGACTACTGACAGCCGGTTCACAGGAAGGCCCTATGCAGGACATAGGGCCAGGCCCTTTGATGGACTCATGACTTTGCTTCCGCCCCATGAATCCGGCCCTGAGGAACAACAGCCCCACCCAGACCACGACCGGGGGCTGGAGTTCGACCTGTCCACGATGCTGAGCCGGCGGTCGCTGGGACTGTTCCTTGGCGCCGGCGGTGCCGCGGCTGCCCTGGCCGCCTGCACGCCGGGCGGTTCCTCCACGGCCAGCCAGCCGGCGTCGTCCGCTTCCACCGCCTCCGCCACGGCGTCCGCTTCCCCGTCCGCGGCGACTTCCGCCAGCGCCACTCCGTCCCCCACGCTGACCCGCGCCATTGCCGAATGCGGTGTGGAGATCCCGCAGGAAACCGCAGGACCGTTCCCCGGGGACGGTTCCAACGGCCCCAACGTCCTCGAAGCGTCCGGAGTGGTCCGCAAAGACATCACCTCCAGCTTCGGCTCAGCCTCCGCCACCGCCGAAGGCGTCCCGCTGACATTTACGCTGACCCTGCTGGACAACGCCAACGGCTGCACCCCCATGGCCGGCGCCGCCGTCTATGCCTGGCACTGCGACCGGGACGGAAAGTACTCCATGTACGATTCGAGCCTCACCAATGAGAACTACCTGCGCGGAGTCCAGGAGGCCGATTCGAACGGCCAGGTCACGTTCACGTCCATTTTCCCGGGCGCCTACTCCGGCCGGTGGCCGCACATCCACTTTGAAGTGTTCGAGTCCATGAACAACGCGACGGCGGCGGGCCAGGTACTGGCGGTTTCGCAGATTGCGCTCACCCAGGCCGCATGCGACGACGTCTACGCCACGGCCGGATACGAACGCAGCGTCACCAACATGAAGCGCACCACCCTGCAGTCAGACAACGTGTTTGGTGACGACGGCGGCATCTACCAGCTGGCCACGATGGCAGGTTCGGCGGCCGCGGGCTACACGGCTGGGCTCAACGTCACCATCTAGACTCGGGAGCATGCCTAACCAATCCCCTGCCACAGACCACATCCAGGACCTTGGCGCTTTCGTCAGCGCGTCGCCGTCGAGCTTCCATGCGGCCCACGAGGCCGGACGCCGGCTGGCGGACGCGGGATTCACCCGGCTTGACGAGCTGGAGCCGTGGGACGGCGGGGCCGGCCAATTCTTCATCATCCGGGATGGCGCACTGATCGCCTGGGTGGTTCCGGAGCACGCCGGTCCCACCACCGGGTTCCACATCCTGGGCGCCCACACGGACTCGCCGTCCTTCAAGCTCAAGCCGAAGCCGACCACCGGGGCCTACGGCTGGCTGCAGGCCGGGGTGGAGGTCTACGGCGGCCCGCTGCTGAACTCCTGGCTGGACCGGGAGCTGCGGCTGGCCGGCCGGCTGGTGATGCTGGACGGCACCGAGCACCTGGCCGCCACCGGACCGCTGCTGCGGTTCCCCCAGCTGGCCATCCACCTGGACCGTGCCGTTAACGATGGGCTGACGCTCGACAAGCAGCGGCACATGAACCCGGTGTGGGGACTGGGAAACCCGGCAGACTTCGACGTCCTGCGGGTCCTGGCCTCGTCCGTGGAAGGCGCCTCCGTTGATCCTTCAGGCATCGGAGGGTACGACGTCGTCATCGCGGACACGCAGGCACCCGCGGTTTTCGGGGGGTCGGGTGAGTTCTTCGCGTCCGGGCGGTTGGACAACCTTTCCTCCACGCACGCCGGGCTCGCGGCGCTGATAGCGCATGCTTCGTCCGGTGCCGCTGACGCTGCTGCACCGATTGCCGTGCTGGCCGCGTTCGACCACGAGGAGATCGGCTCCAACTCGCGTTCCGGTGCCTGCGGGCCCATCCTCGAGGACGTGCTGGTGCGGATCTCCGACGGCCTCGGCGCCTCGGTGAGCCAGCGGCGGCAGGCCCTGGCGGCGTCGTTCTGTGTTTCCGCCGACGCCGGCCACGCTGTCCACCCGAACTATGCCGAGCGGCACGATCCCGCCAACCACCCCGTGCTCAACGGCGGGCCCCTGCTGAAGATCAACGCGAACCAGCGGTACGCCACGGACGCACCCGGGGCGGCGCTGTGGGCCCGGCTGTGCGGTGAAGCGGGCGTGCCCTACCAGGAGTTCGTGTCCAACAACGCGATCCCGTGCGGCTCCACCATCGGTCCGCTGACCGCCACGCGGCTGGGAATCCGGACCGTGGATGTGGGTGTGGCCCTGCTGTCCATGCACTCCGCCCGCGAGCTGTGCGGTGTGCAGGATCCCTGGCGGCTGGCCTCCGTGGCCGAGTTGTTCTTCCGCACGGCTCTCTAAGTACTCCGCCGGGGTGCCCACAATGTTCCGTGCGGGTACCCACACGGTGTTTGGTTGCGCCTAGTGGGGAAGAGTACCCGCCCCTACGGTGGTGCCATACGGGAGCCCCAAGGGTAGGCGGTCCACGGTTCCGGACCGCTTTTACGGGACCAGACGGTCCTACCCAACGGTCACCCGTCCTAACTGACTGACGCGACGGGGTGCCGGCTTCTGCCGGTCAGGCGGAGCCGGGGAGTGCAGACCCCGGCTCTGGCTACTTTCCCTGGTCGTGCCGCGACCTTGGAGCCATGAGATGACGTCTGCACCTGGAGAGTCCCGCCGGCACAGCCCAGTACTGGGATTATTTGGACTTTTCGCTCCTGGAAGGAGCCCAAGAGGGCGGCACCGAGAGCCGGCCGGAGGGTCTCGGAAGGTTTTACTCGGGGGAGTCGGCGTCGACCTCATGACACAGGAGGCGGCCGTCGCCGCGATCCTGGAACATGCCGCCACCGGTCAGACGCCACTGGGAGTACTGTCGGCGAACCTCGACCACGTGAACCATTTCGGGTCGGGCGGCCGATGGGAGGGGTGCCTGGATCTTGCCCCGGTTAACTGGCTGACCCTGCTTGATGGTGCCCCCCTGGTGGCCAAGGCGGAAGGCCTGACCGGACGCTCCTGGCCGCGCCTCGCAGGCAGCGATCTCATCGACGTGCTATTCGACGGGGCGGATCGCAACGGACTGTCCGTTGGGTTCCTCGGAGGCAGCGTCGAGGCGCAGCAAATGGCTCACGAGCGCTTTCGGCGTGATCGGCCGGCGCTCCGCATAGCCGGGTGGTGGACTCCCCAACGGCAGGACCTTACTGACCGGGCTGAGTGCACGCAGCTCATCGCGGACATCCGTGCATCAGGCGTGGACATTCTTGTGGTCTGCCTTGGCAAGCCCCGGCAGGAATTGTGGATCTCAGAGTACGGAGCCCTGACCGGCGCAAAAGTACTGCTTGCCTTCGGGGCAGTGGTTGACTTCCTGGCCGGCAACATACGCCGCGCGCCGGTTCGTGTTGCCAACGCGGGCCTGGAATGGGCGTGGCGGCTGGCCCTGGAACCGCGTCGGCTGGCAAAGAGATACCTGGTGGACGGGCCGGAGGCTTACCTTAAGCTCCAGCGATTCAGCGGCGGAACTGCCGCAACGTCCGCGCTACCAGCAACCGGGAGCGTGGCAGGTTCCGAGCCGCGAAGCACTGCGGCCCCGGGGAGCCGAACAGTGCCACGCGACGGCTTCACGCCGGTCACCGAACATGCCGACGTGGCAGTGCTGGTGGTTACCTATAACAGCGCTTCAGACATCTGCGGCCTCCTGGACAGCCTGTGCCCCGAAACCGGGGAACAATCCATTAAAGTGGTGGTCGCGGACAACTCGCCTGACCCGCTGACCCTGACCATCGCCGCACGCTATGCCGGGGTCGATGCGTTCGCCACGGGAGGCAACATCGGCTACGCGGCCGGGATCAATGCGGCCATGGCCAGGGCGGGAACGGCCGACACGTACCTGGTGCTCAACCCGGACCTCCAGGTCATGCGGGGGGCGATTGGTGTGCTGCGCGCCTCCATGGCCCGAACGGGGGCAGGCGTTGTGGTGCCCGTCCTTCGGGACCCGGACGGCACCGTCTATCCATCCCTGCGCCGGGAACCGAGCATCCTCCGGGCGATGGGTGACGCCCTTTGCGGAAGCAGGTTCCCGGGGCGCCCCGGGTGGCTTTCGGAAATGGATTTCGATGCGGAAGGCTACGTTCACGCCCACAGGGTGGATTGGGCCACCGGCGCTGCCCTGCTCATCAGGTCCGACGTCGCCGCATCCGTAGGCCCATGGGACGAGAGCTATTTCCTCTACTCCGAAGAAACGGATTACCTGCACCGTGTGCGCGAAATTGGATGCACGGTGTGGTTCGAGCCGAAGGCTGCCATGCTGCATTCGCGAGGCGGTTCCGGGCGTTCCGCGGCCCTGGACGCCCTCATGATGGCCAACAAGGTCCGCTACGCCAGCAAACACCACGATGCCGGCTACGCAATGGCCTTTCACCTGATGGTGGTTCTCTCCGCCCTTCTGCGGATGGGACTGCCGGGCCGGAGAGGCACGCTGGGACTGGTCGCAAGGAAGAAGAGATGGGATGCCCTGCCCCACGCGGCCAGCTATTCCAGCCTGCAGAGGGAGGATATCCCCGCCGGAGCCGTGATCATTCCGGCCCACAACGAGGCCTCGGTATTGGGCAGGGCGTTGGAAGCCCTCACGCTTCCCCGTGAGAGCGGCAACGTGGAAATAATAGTTGCCTGCAACGGGTGCACCGACGGGACCGCGGCCATCGCGCAGGCGGTGCCAGGGGTCCGCGTGATTGATGTAGCCGAGGCATCGAAACCTGCCGCCCTTAATGCTGGTGACGAGGTGGCTACGCTCTGGCCCCGGATGTACGTGGACGCAGACGTTGAAGTACCGGTGGAGGCCCTGCGCGCCACCTTTGAAGCACTTTCCGGTGGTGGGGTCCTCTGTGCCCGGCCGCGTTTCACGTACGACACTGCTGGTGCATCCTGGAGTGTCCGCGCGTACTACCGGGCACGTAACCGCCTACCTCAAGCGTCCGCGTCGATGTGGGGCGCAGGGGTCTACGGGCTGAACCGGGACGGACACCAGCGTTTGGGCCGGTTCCCGGAGTTGGCGGCCGAGGACTGCTACCTCGACGGGCTTTTCACGGACAGTGAAAAAGCAGTCCTTGAATGCCCGCCCGTGACGGTCAGGACGCCGCGCACAGGCAGGGCACTCCTGACGGTTTTGAAGCGCACGTATCGCAGCAATTCCGAATTGCCCCATCCCCAGAGTGGCCACACTGCGCAAACCCTTCAGGAACTGGCCGCTTCCATCAAAAGTCCCTCCTCGGCTGTTGATGGGTCCGTGTATGCCGTCTTCGCTTTGCTGGGCCGCCTTTTGCCGAGTTCCCACGGATCCTGGGAGCGGGACGAAAGCAGCCGAACCTGACGTTCCCGCTCTGCCGGTCCTCCCCAATGCGGCCAGGGTGTTTTCACGCCGGGTCCGAAGATTTGCTTATTCGCATCTCAAGATGGAGTTAACGTGTTTTCGACATCGAGTTTCACCCCGGGCACCCTTCGCTCGGCAGCGAGCACTTTGGTTTTGATCCTCATCGCCACCACGCTGTCGTTTGCGTCCGTGGTGGTTACGGCGCCTGCCGCCCGCGCGGACGCGTGCACTCCACCCATTACCAATGCCATTGCCTGTGAGAACTCGTTGCCCGGGACCCCGTCCTCTGACTGGGAAGTCACGGGATCGGGAGATTCGAGCATTCAGGGTTTCGGCACTGCAATGAGTGTGAATATTGGCGAGGCCATCAGTTTCAAGGTGAAAACACCTGCCTCCGCCTACCACATTGATATTCTCCGCTTCGGTTACTACAAGGGAGACGGGGCGCGGAAAATAGCGGCCAACATTCCACTCAAAGTGAATCTCCCTCAGTCGCAGCCGGCCTGCCTGACACAGCAGGGTACCGGACTGATCGACTGCGGCAACTGGGCTGTCTCTGCTACGTGGACCGTCCCGTCAACAGCGGTCTCGGGCGTGTATTTCGCACATCTCGTACGAAATGACACCGGCGGGGACAGCATGGTTCCGTTCGTGGTGCGCAACGACGCAGGCAACAGTGGCATCGTCGTGCAAACATCGGACACTACGTGGCAGGCCTACAACACCTACGGGGGAAACAGCCTTTACAGCTGTACCGTCGCCTGCCCCACGGGGAATCCACTGGCATACAAATCCGCCTTCAAGGTGTCGTACAACAGGCCTTTCCTGTCTACGGGCGACCTTGGCCACAGCTGGCTGATGGATACCGAATACCCCATGATCCGGTTCCTGGAAGCAAATGGATACGACGTCAGCTACATGAGCGGACTCGACACAGCAACCAAGGGAAACCTGCTGAAGAACCATAAGGTCTTCATTTCATCGGGCCATGACGAGTACTGGAGTGGAACTCAACGCTCAAATGTTGAGGCAGCGCGAAATGCCGGGGTGAGCCTGGCCTTCTTCAGCGGCAATGAGGCTTTCTGGCGGACCCGGTGGGAGGCATCCATCGATACTTCCCAAACTTCCGGGCGCACCTTGGTCAGCTACAAGGACACTCACTACAACACTCCTGTGGACCCGGTGGAATGGACCGGAACCTGGCGGGATCCGCGTTTTGGGACGGCTTCCGGCGGTGGGAATCCGGAGAACTCGCTGACGGGCCAATTCTTCCTGGTGAATTCCGGATCAGCGGATATCAAGGTTCCGGCCCAATATGCGGCGCTTCGACTGTGGCGGAATACCGCTGCAGCAAGGCTGACCGGTACCCAGTCCCTCACCCTCGGAAGCGGCCTCGACACGCTGGGATACGAGTGGGACATTGATGCTGACAACGGCTTCAGGCCCGCCGGCGCCTTCAAGCTCTCATCCACCACAGTTTCTGTGCCGGAAGCCTTCACGGACTACGGCAGCACCACCGCCCCATCGAGCCAGACACACAACCTGATGATGTACCGGGCCCCCAGCGGTGCCCTCGTCTTCGGGGCAGGAACGGTCCAATGGGCCTACGGCTTGGACAACTTCACGATCCCCACCAGCTCGCCGGACAAGAACATGCAGCAGGCCACGGTGAACCTCTTCGCAGATATGGGAGTCCAACCCTCGACACTCCTCACGGGCCTGGTGGGGGCAACGAAATCGACGGATACAACCGCACCCGTCTCTGTGATCACGGCGGGATTGAATGGCCAGACGCTTGCTGATGGTTCAAACCTGGTGGTCTCCGGGACAGCATCTGATGCAGGCGGGGTGGTGGCCGGCGTTGAGGTTTCCACGGACGGCGGGACCACCTGGCGCGTGGCCAGCGGGACCACCAACTGGACCTACAGCTGGACAGTTCACGGCAGCCCGTCGGTTTCCATAAAGGTTCGGGCCACGGATGACTCCGGCAATACCGAAGTGCCAGGTTCCGGCGCCACCGTCAACGTTTCATGCCCCTGTTCCGTTTTCGGGTCGAGCGTGGTGCCCGCCGTGCCGGACTCCGGTGACGGTGGCAGCGTTGAAGTCGGCATGAAGTTCACGGTTGACGTGCCGGGAACGATCAACGGTGTGTCGTTCTATAAGTCGGGCCTTAACAAAGGTACCCATGTGGGCAATCTGTGGGCGTCAGACGGAACCAGGCTCGCCACGGCTACTTTTGCCGGTGAGACGGCGACCGGCTGGCAAACGGTAAATTTCGCAAGCCCTGTGGCTGTCTCGCCCAATACGACGTATGTGGTTTCCTATTTCGCCCCGCAAGGCCACTATGCCCAAGCGGCAGGGTTCATGTACCCGAATCCCTCTCCCATGCCGGCTGGCCGCTCTTCCCTGGACAGCGGTGTGCTGCATGGCCTTCGGAACACCTCCAGCTCGGGAAACGGGGTTTACACGTATGGCGCAGCAAGTGCCTTCCCGCGTTCTTCATATAACGCCGAAAACTACTGGGTTGATGTGCGGTTCATGCCTGCCACTTCAACGCCACCTTCGGTCACCTCAACATCCCCGGCGAACGCCGCAACGGGCGTACCGGTCAGCACTGCTCCTTCCGCGACCTTCAGCCAAGGGGTAACGGCGGGCAGCATTGTGTTTACGCTGAAGAAGCCCGACGCTTCACTGGTTCCCGGAACCACTACCTACAGTTCGGGAACAACGACGTTCACCCCGTCGTCGTCCCTGGCTTACAACACCACCTACACTGCGACAGTAAGCGGAGCCACCAATGCCGCGGGCCAAACGATGACTGGTCCCTACACTTGGACATTCACGACGACGGCCCCACCGCCTGCGCCGGCAGTGAGCAGTTCGACGCCGGCCAACCAGGCCACTGGTGTGGCGGTGTCTGCCACACCATCCGCCGCCTTCAACCAGGCTGTGGTCCCCTCATCGGTTGCCTTTACCCTGACCGGTCCCTCCAACGCGCCGGTGGCGGGAAGCACCAGCTATAACTCCGCGAACAACACGGCCACATTCGCACCGGGCAGCGCACTGGCCTTCAACACGGCGTACACCGCCACGGTCAGCGGAGCCGTCAGCTCCACGGGACAGGCCATGGCCGCGCCGTACACCTGGACGTTCACGACCGCAGCGGCAGCGGCACCACCGGCCGTGTTGTCCACGGCTCCGACAGATAAGGCGACGGGTGTGGGTGTCAACACGGCTCCAGCGGCCACTTTCAATCAGTCCGTCACCGCAAGCAGCATCACCTTCAAACTCCAAACAGGTGCCACGGTGGTGGCGGGAAGCGTGTCGTACAGCGGAACCACCGCAACCTTCACACCAGGCAGTGCACTGGCCTTCAGCACCACGTACACTGCCACGGTCAGCGGTGCCACCAACTCTGCTGGGACGGCGATGGCTGCACCTTATTCGTGGACATTCACCACAGCCGCTCAACCCACTGCGGCCTGCCCGTGTTCTGTGTTTGCGGCCGGTACCCTGCCTGGGACCATCGATCAACCTGACGGCTCAGCGGTTGAGCTTGGGATGAAGTTCCGCTCCGATATCGCCGGCAACATCACGGGGGTCCGTTTCTACAAGAGCTCAAGCAACACCGGTACCCACACCGGAAATCTGTGGACAGGTGGTGGCCAGTTGCTGGGGAGCGTTACGTTCACAGGAGAGTCCGGTTCCGGCTGGCAGCAGGCCAACTTCAGCACCCCTGTAGCCATCCAAGCCAACACGACGTACATAGTTTCGTACTTCGCGCCTAACGGGCATTACTCGGCGGACGGCCAGTTCTTTAACAGCACCGTGGACAATTACCCGCTCCATGGACTCGCCAGCGGAGTGGATGGGTTGAACGGCGTCTACCGGTATGGCACCTCTGGATTTCCATCGAGCAGCTATAACAACGCGAACTACTGGGTTGACGTGGTGCTCAATGGGTCGTCCTCCGCCACAGTGCCCACGGTATCTTCCACGTCGCCGGCAGCAGGGGCAACGAACGTCGCCACTGCCAGTCCGGTCAAGGCAACATACGATCGCGCGGTGGATCCAAGTACCGTGACTTTCAATGTCAGGGATGCGTCCAACGCGGGCGTCCCCGGCACGCTCACATATGACAGCCTCACGAACACGTCCGTCTTCACTCCGACGGCATCGTTGGGCTACAACACCACCTTTACCGCCACAGTCTCCGGGGCGAAGGGAAGTAACGGACAGGCCATGGCGGCGCCGTTCAGCTGGTCGTTTACAACGGTCCAGGAGCCAACGGCAGGCTGCCCGTGCACTGTTTTCGATTCCGCAGCGGTTCCGTCCACTGTTACCGTCCAGGACAACTCCGCAGTAGAACTTGGCATGAAATTCAGGGCGGATACGAATGCCAATGTCACAGCCGTCAGGTTCTACAAGGGGCCGCAGAACACCGGAACGCATATCGGCAAGTTATGGACTTCCGGCGGGCAGCTTCTTGGCTCTGTAACCTTTACCAACGAAGGCGCCACCGGCTGGCAGCGGGCCACCTTTGCAACGCCAATTCCCATTACCGCCAATACCGTCTATGTGGTTTCCTATGTGGCCCCCAACGGTTTCTACTCGGCGGACGGTGCATTCTTTGCCGGAAAGTCTGCTGACAGGGGAATCCTGCACGGACTCGCTGAAGGCACCAGCGGCGGGAACGGCGTCTACCTCTACGGGGGAGGTGGTTTTCCGACGAATACATGGAACTCCACGAACTACTGGGTGGACGTGGAAGTAGCAACGCCCTAGCAATACTGTCCACCACGGGCCCGCGACGAGCCGAGCAGGCGTCGCGGGCCCGTGGCATGTCTCCCGCTAAGCCGGAAGGATCATGCCTGCCAAGGGGCGCCAGTCACGGCAACGGCGCACGGTTGGACACCGTATCCCAGGGGCAGGGCATCAGTTGATACCGAGGTTGCAGGAGCTCCCACCGTCGAACCGGTAAACGTGAACAGCGTTCGCGTCGTCGAAGGTATCCGTAAAAGTCTTGCCCGACATGGAAATGGTCCTGCCCTCATCCAGGACAGTGACCTGCTCCGGCGAACCGCAGGCAAGGGAAAAAGCAACGTCCCTCCGCTCGTTGCGGGTGGAAGCTGCCATCAGATAGAGGTGTCCGCCGCTGGCCTTAACCAACATATCCACGCCCGGCGTGCCGCTGGTGATAAGGCCTGTTATGGAAGGCGCATTCAGCGCTGGAGCCAAGCTGGTGATGAGGTGGTTCACTGCTGTTACGGCAGGACGCACGTCACCGCCGCACTCATCGCGAAGGACGTGCTGCGACAGGCACGTGCCGCCGAAATTGTGATTGAAGTACACGATGCCCCGTGCGCCGTGAATGAGGCTGCTCCACACTGCAGCGCGCACTTGCGCCGGGCTTATGGGGGGCGAAGCAGGATCGGAGAACGGCTGGCCAACTTCGACGAAGGCCCAGACGGGCTTTGAACCGGCGGGTTGGACAAGTGAGCGTACCCGGTCAACGGTCCAGCCGTAATGGGCTGCGGTGCGGCACTCTTCGTCGCTGAGGTCGCGGCCTGGAGCGAAGACAGCACCGCCTTCCACCGGACTGCAGATATAGGGGTCCGTGAACCAATAATTGTCCGCGGACACCACATCCTGGTATTGGTTGACAAATTGTGCTGCTTCGGAATCCTTGAGATGAAATGTCACGCCCTTGCCGTAATTGGCGTAGAGCAGGGATTGGCGCGGAAACTGTAATTTCAGGGACTCTTGTATCGTGTAGCCACAGGCCGAATCGGGGGGATCGCAAATGATGCCCTCGCCCTGCGTCCGGCCGGTCCAATTGCTGTTCCCGCCACCACCCCACATGTCAACTTCGTCGGAGATTACAAAACCTGAAGATCCCGATTTCGTGGTGGACGGAAAAGCGTGCAGGCCGTTCGACTTCACTAAATCCACGTTCGAATCATCGGTGAGCTGCACATAGGTGTTCAGGCCGGCGGCACGGTCCGTCGCAATATCCACGTCACTCAGCACACTTTCAAACCAGACCCCCACGGGGAAGAACCCGGGATCATCCGGTAGGGATGGAGAAAACCTGCCGTAATACGCGGTGCCCCCGTCGATCGGATGGAGTGAGATTCCCGGCGGCAGGAGTACCTGCGCCGACGCCGGGACGTCAGTGCGCGCACTGGGTGAAATGTAGGACGCTGCCAGAATAAACGCCATTATGATTGCGCTTTTCCACATCGACTTTGCGGAACTCCACATTGTTTTGTATAAACCATTGCGGAGTTCAAATTTGGCTTTCACACTATTTCCCCGATCGCGAATATCAGGCCTATACCTGCACGAAGTTTGCGGAAATATGCAGGGTTAAAAGGACTGAATTGTGGCTAAGATATCACTCACGACATTGGCCGTAAACGGCGCTTTGTGCCTGTTTGAACGGGAAGAGTGGGGGATGTGGGAAAGCATCTGCGGGTCGAACCAGCGCTGCGGCCGACAGCCCTGATTGATGCCCCCACCCAGTTCGGCTACGGAAATCAGGGAACTCCCCTTCTGCTGCGTGCAACGGCCGCGGCGTGCTTCATATTTCCATCCAACATGGTTCTGGAACCGCTCGGAGCAGCCGGCTACGTAGCGCATGTCCTGGCATTGTTGGTGTTCGCGTTGTGGACCACGTCGGTCATGTTTGGGTTGCACCAAACGATCGACCGCGAACATCCTGGCCGGGCCGTCCTGGCGGCGCTGTTCGTGGTTTCGTGCGCCTCTTATGCCGCGATGTACGTGGGAATAAGCGGCGGATCGACCGATGCCACCCGTGCAAGTGCGGACCGCTGGATGCTGCTCATGGTTGCTTCGTCCGGGATCGTCCTGATGACGACCGAGACAACGAGGACTGTCGACGCTGCCATGCAGCTGGTGAGGGCCCTTTTGTTCGGCGCTGTCTTCTGCAGCCTGGTGGCCGCCTACCAATTTGTTGCCCATGCGGACCCGATGGCTTGGTTTCAAGGGCTGATGCCAGGGTTTAAGGACAACGGCGGAAACCAGCCCTTCCAGGAACGGGGAAGTTTCCTGCGGGTTGCGGGCAGTACTTTCCACCCCATTGAACTGGGCGTCATCGCCTCGATGCTCCTTCCCCTCGCACTGTGGCGGGCGCTTTACGATCACACAGGGCGTAAGTGGATGCACTGGGCGGGCACGGGACTCATCGTGTTCGCCATAGCTGCAACAATTTCCCGCTCTGCGGTTCTGGGCGTATTGACGGTGGCTTTCGTGTTCCTGCCGTTTCTTCCGTCCCGATCCAGACAATGGACAGTCCTTGGTTTCCTGGGTGCGGCAGTCCTCCTGTTTCTGGCGGTGCCCGGATTCGTGGCGACGTTGTTCGGGACTGTCACGGCAGGGACGGCGGATACTTCCATCACGGCCAGGCTTGAGGACTATCCCAGGGTGGAGGCCATGATGTCGGCCAGGCCTTGGCTTGGGATAGGGCCGGGGGCGTATCTCACCCGCAACGCTATTGAGGTCCTGGATAACCAGTACCTCAAGACCATCGTTGAAATGGGCGTACCGGGATTCCTGGCGCTGCTTGCCTACATGGTCGTTCCCGGGATTGCTGCTTGGACGGCGGCGTTCAAGGCGAAAGCGGAGCGCCTGAAAACCCTTGCCGGTGCGGTAGCAGCCTCCTGCCTGGTCGCCGCCCCCGCCTCAGCGGCCTTCGACTTCCTGGGTTTCCCCGTGGTGGCCCTTATCTATCCGTTTTGTGTCGGGCTATCCGGGACCGTTTGGCTGCTCGTGGCTGACGAACGGCGGACGTCCAGGCCGACCACCAACCGGCAGGGTGCCCACCCTGCAGAATCAGAAAGGCAACCATGACCCCCGTCTCGGTCCTCAAAGTTTTGTGGCGGCACAAGCTGGCCATGTTTACGGTTTTGGTCCTTACCCTGATTGCAGGGGGCTACGTTTTTTTCTTCGCGCCCCGGAGTTACATGGCGTCGACGGTCTACGTACTGGTCACACCCCGGCTCCCCAGCACGGAAGAAATGCGAAGCGATCCCGCACTGGCTGCCTTGAACTCGGACAACCCGTATCTGCGTTCTGCTGACAGTTCGTTGATAACGCAGGTTATGGCGACGAAAATGAGCTCCACCGATGTCATTGACTCCCTCAAGGAAGATGGCGAGACCCCCGACTACACAGTGACCCTGCCGGCCACCACGGGAGCCGGCCAGCTGATCCGCATGGAAGCGACCGGTTCGAGTCCAGAACGCGCCATCACCACGGCGGAGACATTGGGCAAACGACTTATTACCCAGCTCCGGGATGCGCAAAGGGTGAACGGAGCCGACGACCGCTACCTCTTCACAGCTCTCCAAATCGATCCGCCCAGCAAGGCCACAGAGCAGTTTTCCAGCCGTCTTCGTTCGCTTGTTGTAGTGCTCATTGGTGGCGTCATCCTCATGTTTGGAGCAGTCTCCATTGCACGGTTGGCGGAGAACTCGCGGGCGTCCAGGGCCTCCGGGGCGACGGAATCCCCACGGCAGGCGCGGCGGAGCCAATCCCGCCCAGGCGGACACAGGCCGGCGTCGGCTGTCCACAGGGAAGCACCACTTGGGCCGCAGCTCGCCTTTTTGCCCGACGACGACCATCCATCCCTGATGGTGCCCGACACACTTTCCTACGAGGAACGGGGTTCAGGTGTCCCCGCGCAGCGTTGAAACGCGGCCGCGTGTGCCCGTTTCCATCATTTGTGTCTACAACGATCCCCGCGTGCTCAGCGAGTGTCTGTCGCCTTCCGTGGAGGCCGGCCTGTTCGAAGCTGAAGGCAGCGAATACCTGCCCATGGACAACACGACCCAACGGTTCTCATCAGCCGGAGCGGCTCTGAACTACGGGGCGTCCCTGGCGCGAAACGACGTGGTTGTCTTTGTCCATCAGGATGTTTACCTGCACTCCATCCCTGCGCTGGAAAAAGCTGCCGCCGCGCTCATGCAGGATGAGTCGCTGGGCATGGCCGGAGCAACGGGAGTTACCCGGGACGGCCGCCTCCTCGGACTCATACGAGACCGTACATTTCTTTCGGGCGAGCATGAACCGGCACTGGCGGAAGTCGACAGCCTTGATGAGGTTCTCTTCATGGCCCGTAAGGAGCAGGTCCGGCTTTATCCCATCAGCCAGGAGATCGATCTTTCGTGGCACGCCTATGCCGTCGAATACGGGGCAAGACTCAGGACCCTGGGCAAACGGGTTGTCGTGGCGGACATTCCGCTGACGCACAATAGCCTGACCATAAATCTTCACCGCCTGGCCGAAGCGCATCAACATATCGCGGTGGCGTACCCGGACCAGCTTCCGATCATGACCACCTGCGGCACGGTCAAGCGGCCCGTCCGGGTCATCAAAGCCCTTCGCGCTCCTTTCGGCGCCCATAAGTGGCGGTACCGCTGGCTGCGGGAGTCCCTTGCTGCCTACCGGTTGAGGAAGAACTCATCCCTGCGCCTGCCCACGGTCCTGGGGGACCTTCGGCGGGATATTGACGAGATTTGCGCTTCTGCGGGGGTCATTGAGGCCTCGGTGATCAGTGTCTACCCCAACCATGGTGGGTCGCGGCGGATGGGCGGACCCCTGGAGCTGCCCCGGCGCAACGTCCGGTTCAGCTTCTTCACCGCTGACGAAGCCACCTTGGCCGGCCTGGTGGCCGCGCACCACCCCGGTTCAACCGTGGCCATCACGAACGTCAATGGCGCCACGATCCGGAGTGCCGTTCAGGCCCTGCAGGGAAGACGGGTCCTGCTGGGATTCCACCAAACTACTGGGGCTTGGATCCTGGCCGGACCCGGTGTGGAAGCCGCCAGCGCGTATTACCGGAACCCCAGGTCCATACCTTTGGCTATGAAGCTGGCGTGAAGCGCCTGCGTGCATCTGAAAGCCAGCACCGGAAACGGTCTGGAAGCAGCTGGGTGGGACTCAACGACTGCGACACACGCAGGTCAGCCCATCGGCTGACCCTTTCGGGCGCTGCAAGGAACGGCAGGCTGTCGGCAACGGCAGCGCCCATCCCGGCATACCCGGTTTCCAGCTGCACTTTTGCAACCATCCGGTCCAGCGGACCGTTCCGCCATGGAGTGGGACCCGTGACAATGGGTGTCGATCCCGCACGGCCGGCCGCGGCGTAGACCCCGCGGACCGTTTCCTGCCAGGCCGAGGGACTGTGCGTGTCAATAATTGCCTTTCGGACGGCGGCCCCGCGAGTTGCCCTGAACGATGGGGAATCCGACAGCATTTTCAACACGGAAACAAATTCAGCTGAACCCGTCGGCGCCAGGAGAAGGCCGTCAAGGCCGGGTGAATCGGAACCGAGCACGGCGCAGTCTTCAGGGTGTCCCCTGAACGTTACTAGCGGCAGGCCGTGTGATCCTGCCTCAAGCAGGGATGTCAGGGACGCAAAGGGAAAGGAATCAACGTAGGCATCCGCGGCACCCAGCAGGGTGGAGATGTTCGGCAACCTGCCGAGCGCTTGTATCCGGCCACCGGTTGCCTCGGCAGCCCGGGACCAGATTCCTGTCGGGTCAGGTCCGGCCACAATCAGCCGGGAGCCTGGCCGTTCAACCAGGAATGCCTGAAAAAGTCCTATCAGGGAGTCTGTTCCCACGGGGTCGTACTTGCTGCCGGCCGCGGCAGAGACCACAACGAAGTCTGTTTCCCGGGCCCCGAGGTCCGATCGAAGCGCCGACCGTCGAGTCGCAGCGGGCCCCGTGAGCCCGTGGAGTTCGAGTGGCCTGTTGGCTACGACGCAGCGCCCGGCTTCGACTCCCCGGCGGTTAACGGCCAGGTCCCTGCCGCTTTCGCGCAGGCACAGGACGACGCCGGCAGCCGACGTACCCTGCCAGAAGACATGATCGGCATGATTGACGAAGACCGCGGGCGGCAACCCGGGCAGTCCCAAAGCAAGGGTTGGCACCACATCGTGCGGATGCGCGTGCACTACGGCCACGTCGGCTGAAGCAACCATCCGCCGGAGCACAGCCGCGCGATGGACCAGTCCTGCGGCCATACGGTCAAGCAACGTCAGTGCTTCACTGTCCGGAAGACAGGACGCAATCTTGTCCGGAACGTCAGAACCTCCCTGCCTGGTGACGACCAGCTCATGCCGCGAAGCCTGATCCTGCCTGATCCAATGGGCAATGCTTTGGGTGTGTCCACCGGTGCCGTATACCTGCGTGGCCACGTGGACAACCCGACGGACGTTCGAAGTCCTGGCGAGGAATCGCGGAGGGGGCGGTTCAACCGATTGGCGGATGAGGCCCAGGACTTCTTCCAGCTCCTGGCTGGCAAAGAGGCCGGTGTGATCGGTCCACGCGAAGCGCGCAGCGATTTGGGCTTGGACTGCCGCCCGTTCCCACTGTCCGGCCGCAGCGAGCCGTGCTGCCCGGTGGACCAGGGCCTGGAAGTTTTCCCTGTTCCCGCTAATGGTCTCCAAGGCCGCCGCTCCTTCCCAACTTTTTCAGGATGCCCACATCGGAGCGCTTCAACCAGAGCAGGCCTGCGGCGACCAATGTTGCAGCGATACCGGATAAGACCAGTGCCCACACAGCCGGCAGGTCCATCAGGTTTAGCAGCCCGGACAGAGCCAGCAGTATGACTGAACCCGTAGCCGGAAGGAGGAGTTGGCGGAGCACAAGGCCCGGATGAAGTCCTACCGTCCGCAGCCGCCACAGGTACAAAGGAAAAACCAGCGCCACAACCACGGCGAACTGGGCCAGGGCTATCCCTGAAATGCCCCCGGCGGCTCCGAAGAAGAGGGCCGGCACCAGGGCTGCCAGCCAGCAGACCTGGATGGACATGATGGAGCCCGTCATCCCGGCCACCACAAGATAGTCGTAGATCAGCTCAAAGAGGATACGGAACCCGGCCAGCATCGCAAGCCAAAACAGTGCGGCGGCGGCGTTGGCCCACGCATCCCCGTACACAAGCCGAACGATGGCGTCTGCCTCGGCCGCCAGCAGTGTGACGGCAGGGAAGACCACACTCGCCGAGACGCCAATGAGGGCTGTAACAGTTGTGCGCATTTTCCCGCTGTCGTGCTGAAGCCGGGCCAAAACGACTGGCGCCACGCTGCGAAGGGGCTGCGAAAAGACAGTCGCAGGCCAATTGGAGAGATTGAACGCGAGGACATACATCCCCAACATGACCGGCCCCAACGTGCTGCCCGTAATGAGCTGGTCAAGGTAGCCCACGCAAAAGACGATGATGCTGGTCCCTGCGAGGGGAAGGCCGAACCGGAGCAGGGGTAACAGGTACGCGCGGTCCATACCCACCCTCAGGGGCAACGGGGACTTGACGACAAACAGCACGCCGGCGGCAACAGTTCCCGCCAAGCGGCCCACAGCAAGGCTCATCGCGCCGAGGCCGGCCAGGACCAGGCACACCGAGACGACGGCACCCGTCCACACATTCACCTGGTCAATAAGCATTTTCATTTTCTGGTCAAGCGCGCGTTGCATCAGCGCTGCGGGCGTGGCCACCACGCCGCTGACCAGGACGCAGCAGACCATGACACGGACAACGCCAGTCGATTCGGGATCGCCCATGAACCCGGCAAACCAGGGGGCTGCAACGAGGCCGGCACCGCAGATCACGACGCTGCTGGCAAAGGAGATGGTGGTAACCGTGGGGGCGATCAGTGCGGGGTTCCCGGGCCACCTCACGATAGCGAGGCTGACGCCCAATTCGTTGAAAGTAAGGACCGCAAGCAACGCCACCATGGCCACGGCGAAGCTGCCGTACGATTCCGGACCAAGCAGCCGTGCCAGTACGATCCCGATTCCCAGGGTACCGAATTTGGCGAGGCCAGTGTTGAGCAGGCTCCACGCGAGGGCGGTAGTGGCGCCCGGCCTCCGTAACCCGGCCCCGGGTTGAACGTTTACTGGTTCAGCGGAAGGCGCGGGACGCTTCACTGGGGGCTCCCCGAGGACTGCATCAAGGCCGCACCGCGTCCCCCAGGGCCCCGGCCACCCGCTCCTGCTGTTCCGCGGTGATGTGCGGATACAGGGGCAGGGACAGGATCTGGCCGGCAGCCTCCTCGGCAACAGGGAACGAACCCGCAACCCAGCCATGGGACCCGTACGCCCCGCTGAGGTGCACCGGAACCGGGTAGTGGATGCCGGCCTGGATCCCCGCCGCCTGCAGGGCTGCGAGAACCGCGTCGCGGTCCGGGACCCGCACCACGTACAGGTGCCAAACATCCGAATTTCCGGGAGCCTCCCGCGGCAGCACGACCCCGGGAATACCGGCCAGCAGGGCCGAGTAGCGTTCCGCTGCGGCCCGGCGCAGCGCATTCCACCCCTGCAACCGGGCCAGTTTTGCCTTGAGCACCACGGCCTGGACCGTGTCCAGGCGGGAATTGATCCCGACGGCGTCGTGCCGGTACTTCTCAAGGCTGCCGTGGGCGCCGAGCATCCGGACCGTGGCAGCAATCGCGGGATCGTCCGTCAGCACGGCGCCGGCATCCCCGGCCGCCCCGAGGTTCTTGCCCGGGTAGAAACTGGTTCCCGCAGCGAGTCCCCAGGTGCCGGAATGGCGGCCAAAGCGTGTAGCCCCCTGTGACTGCGCCGCATCCTCAATCAGCGCAGCCCCACAGGCTTCAGCCACCGGGATCAACTGCTCCATGAAGGCCGTCTGCCCGAAGAGGTGAACCGGGACGATCGCCTGCGTCCGCGGCGTCACGGCCGCGGCCACGGCCTCCGGGGATATCAGCAGGTACTCCTGATCCACGTCCACCGGAACCGGTACAGCTCCAATCCGGCTCGCGGCCTCCGCCGTGGCGATGAACGTGTTTGCCGGAAGGATGACCTCGCCGCCGGCCGTCACACCCGCTGCCCGCAGTGCCAGCTCCAATGCGTCCGTTCCGTTCGCCACCCCAATGCAGTGACGTGCTCCCAGAAAGGACGCATACGCAGTCTCGAACGCAGCAACGGCCGGGCCGCCAATAAACGATGCCGAGCCAAGGACGTCCGCCAGTTCAGCCATGACCTCGCCATGGACCTCGGCCTGCTGCGCCACAAGGTCCACCAGTGGCACCACGCCAACCGATGACACTGCTTCCGCACTCACAGCGCACCTCCATACGTAAAAGCCGCCCGCTCGATCTCGTGGGCCGGCACCCCAACCCAGGTCTCGCCGTCGGGCACGTTGCTCAGCACCGCCGCTCCCATCCCTACCGTCGCGTAGGCCCCCACCGATGTCCGCTCGCGGACGCTCGCGTTCATGCCGAGGTAGGCCGCCCGGCCAACCCGGACTCCGCCGCCCAGCGACACCCCCGCAGCGAACGTGGCGAAGTCCGCCACGTCGTCGTCGTGCGTGAAGGTCACCGACGGCATGGCCACCACGTGGGCGCCGATGGTCACCGCCGCGGTCAGCGTGACGTTGCGCAGCAGGATGCTGCCCCGGCCGATCCGGCACCCCTCCGGGTACTGGACCGTGGGGTCCACCGCGGTGGCATAGCGGGATTCGTTGAATCCCTGGGCCGTGAGCCGTTCCACCACGGCCTCCCGCGCCCTGCCTGAGCCGATACACACCAGGACGAACGCGTGCTTGAAGTTCGCGGCGTCATCGATCGTTCCGAGCACCGGCGCGCCGTCCACGGTCACGCCCGCCATCTCCCGGTCGTCATCCAGCAGGCCGACGACGTCGTACTGGCCGCTGCTGCGCACCATCGCCAGGACTTCGCGGGCCAGGCCGCTGGCAGCGATCAGGATCAGCTCGCTCATGCGTCCGCTCCGGCCGCGGCAGCGCGGATGGTACTGATGACGCGGTTCAGCCCTTCGTCGTCCAGCTCGTGGTAGACCGGCAGGATCAGCGTCCTGTCGTTAAGCCGTTCGGTCTGCTGCAGGCAGGCGTTGCCCGTATCGCGCCACTTGTAGGCGGGCTGGCGGTGCGCGGCCATGATGCCCCGCCGCGCCGAGATCCCGGCCTCGGCCAGCCGCTCCATCAGGCCTTCACGCGTGGTGGCGAAAGTCGGCAACACCTCGATCCAGAAAGACTGGAAGTTGCTGGTCCCGTACGGCGGATCGGACACCAGCCGCAGCCCCCGCAGGCCGGACAGTCCTGCCACATACCTGGCCGCGATCTCGCGCCGCCGCAACAGGATCTCCGGGAGCCGGCCCAGCTGGACGATGCCGACGGCGGCCTGCAGGTCCGTCATCCGGTAGTTGAACCCCACTTCGAGGAAGAACTCGGGCGGGGCCAGCGTGGAACCATGGCGGTCCGCCGCGGACACGCTCATCGAATGCTCCCGCAGGGTCCTGGCCCGGGCCGCCCAGTCCGCCCTGTTGGTGGTCAGCATTCCACCCTCACCGGTGGTGAGGATCTTGCGCGGGTGGAAGGACCAGACAGCAACGTCCGCGCCGGCGCCCACGGGCCGGCCACGGTACGTGGACCCCACCGCGCAGGCAGCGTCTTCGATGACGGTGATCTCGTGGCGGTCGCACAGGACACGGATCGGGTCCAGGTCCAGCGGCACCCCGCCCTGGTCCACCACAATCACGGCCCGTGTATCCAGGGTGAGCGCCGCGTGGATGGTCTCCGCCGTGACATTGCCGGTGGCCGGGTCCACATCGCAAAACACAGGCCGTGCGCCCAGGTAGGTCACAGCGTTCGCCGTCGCGATGAAGGACAGCGACGGCACCACCACATCGTCCCCGGGACCGATGCCGGCCACCGCCAGCGCCAGATGCAGCGCCGTGGTGCAACTGGAGGCCGCGACGGCATGGCGCACCCCCTGCATCGCGGCGAACTTCTCCTCGAACTCCTTGACTTTGGGCCCCTGGGCCACCCAGCCCGAGGCAACCACCTCGGCCAGGGCCTGGGCCTCTTCCTCCCCCAGCCACGGCTTCATGACATTGATCCGCGAAAGCACCGCTTCAGCACTCATCACACACCGGCCTTCCGGGATGCAGCGATCTCATCGCGCAGCGGTCTCCACCAGGCCACCAGATCGCGGAGTCCCTCCTCCAGGCCCACCTCGGCCTTGAAATCGAGGTCCCGGGCAGCGGCGGTGGTGTCCGCCAGGCGCCGCACCACACCGTTGACCAGCCGGGCGGGGCCATGCTCCACTGCCAGGCCCGAGCCCATCACCCGCAGCAGCGCCTGTGCCATCTCCAGGAGGCTTGTCTCTGTTCCGCTGGCAATGTTGTAGACGCCCTCGTGCATGTCGCCGGCGGCGGCGAGCACGTTGGCCCTTGCCACATCCGTGGTGTACACGAAGTCCATGGTCTGGAGCCCGTCGCCGAAGATCAGCGGCGGCCGGCCGTCCATGATCCGCTCCATCCACCGCACCAGCACCTCGGTATACAGTCCGTGCACGTCCATCCGCGGACCGTAGACGTTGAAGTAGCGCAGCAGCACGTAATCCAGCCCCGTCATTGCGCGGAAGCTGCGGGCCATGCCCTCGTTGAACGACTTGGCTGCCCCGTAGAAGGTGTCATTGTTGGCGTGGTGGTGCCGTTCCGCCGTCGGGAATTCCTCTGCCATCCCGTAAACGGAAGCGCTGGAAGCCGCCACCAGTTTGCCCACCTTGTGCGCGGCCGCCGCCTCAATGACGTTGAACGTTCCGTCCACCAGCACCTCCAGCGCCAGCCGCGGTTCCTCGGCGCACTGGGTTATCCGGATGGCTGCCTGGTGGAACACCACGTCCTTGCCCTGGACGAGGTCGTTGACGAGATCCCGGTCCTGGATGTTTCCCTGCACCAGTTCCACCCGTCCGGATGAAAGGGCAGCCTCAAGGTTTCCAAGCCGGCCGCGGACCATGTTGTCCAGGACGTCGATCCGGCCCGCGCCCGCCTGAAGCAGCGCATCCACCAGCGTGGAACCGATGGTCCCGGCCCCGCCCGTTACCAGGACATTGGCCCCCTCCAGCCGGCTCACCGCACTCCCTCCATCTCTTCGGCAAGTTCAGCTCCGGCAACAGCAGCGGGCTGGCCGTCCTGCGTGAGGCTCCGGGTCACCGCTTCGAGCACGGAAAGCACGCGGAGCCCGGATGCGCCGCCCGTACGGGCCTCCTGGCCGTTGCGGATGCAGTAGGCCAGCTCCGCCACCACCTGGCTGAGGGCCTCCCGTTCGGGCAGTGCCGGGGACCAGGTGTCGCCCAGCCGGTAGGAGATGTTGGTGGAGGCCTTTTCCCCGGCTGATTTGGGCTGCCGGTCCAGGCTGACGCCCCGGTCGTACACGCTGAGCCGCTGCTGCGGGTTGAGGTCGTCCCAGACCAGGGTCCGCAGCGATCCGCCTATCACCATCTGCCGGATTTTGGTGGGGCTCAGCCAGTTCACGTGCACGTGGGCCGTGGCGTCGTTGGGAAGCCGGAAGTTCAGGTGGCCCACGCAGTCCCGCCCGGTGCCCAGCGGGTCCGCCCCGAAGGCTGAGACCTCGGCCGGGTTGAGCCCGCCCGGAAGGACGAAGTCGAGGATGGAAAGGTCATGCGGGGCCAGGTCCCAGAACACGTTGACGTCCGGCTGCACCAGCCCCAGGTTGATCCTGGTGGAGTCCACGAACAGGATCTCGCCCAGCGACCCGGACTGGACCAGTTCCTGCATCTTCAGGACGGCCGGGGTGTAGCAGTACGTATGGTCCGCCATGAGCACCAGGCCGTTGGCTTCGGCCTCAGCCACCATTTCCAGCCCGTGCGCCCGGCTGTCCGCCAGGGGTTTCTCCACCAGGACATGCTTGCCGGCGCGCAGCGCCGTCATGACGGTGCCGTGGTGCGTGCGGGCCGGCGTCGCGATGGCCACGGCATCCACGTCGAAGGTGTCCAGCACTTCGTCCAGGGATTCGACGGCGGGAATTTCACCCACCGCCGCCGCCAGCTTTCGTGCGCGTTCAAGGTCCAGGTCGCAGATGGCAACGAGGTCCCAGTCGGGGCTTGCCTGCAGGTTGCGGGCCAGGTTGGGCCCCCAGTACCCGGCGCCCACGACGGCGATCCGCAGTTTCCGCGACGGTTGCCGGTGGGTGTGGGCTTGGAAAGGATTCGGGAAGGCTCTCATATCACATTCTTTCCGGAGTGCGGTTGGGTCAGTAGGCGCCGGACGGCCGGACGACTGCCCGGAACGTCCGCCAGAGAATCAGCAGGTCCCCGGCGATGGACCAGTTTTCGACGTAGTAGAGGTCGAGCCGGACGGCCTCATCCCAGGGGAGGTCGGAGCGCCCGTTGATCTGCCAGAGCCCCGTGATGCCGGGTTTGATCAGCAGGCGGCGGTGGGTGTGGCGTTCATAGCCGCTGACCTCCCGGGCCAGCGGGGGCCGCGGTCCCACCAGGCTCATGTCGCCGCGGGCCACGTTCCACAGCTGCGGCAGCTCATCGAGGGAGTATTTGCGCATCCACCGGCCGCAGCGCGTCACCCGTGGGTCGTCGCGCAGCTTGAACAACACCCCGGCGCCCTCGTTCTGCGCACCCAGGGTTGCCAGCCTGGCTTCCGCGTCCACCACCATGGACCGGAACTTCAGCATGCCGAATGCCTGCCCGTCCCGGCCCACCCTGTCCTGGCGGAAGAACACCGGGCCCGGGCTGTCCAGGTGCACGATGGCCGCCAGGACCAGGAGCAGTGGGGACAGCACCAGGAGGGCTGATAGCGCCATCCCCACATCCATCACCCGCTTCATCGCGTGCTTGGCACCGGTGTACTGCGGGATGTCGACGTGCATCAGCGGCAGCCCCTCAACCGGCCGCCAGTGGATTCGGGGGCCCGCTACGTTGGTCAGCGTGGCCGCAAGGATGAGTTCCGTTGACGATTCCTCAAGCCGCCACCCGAGCTCACGGATGAAACGGTTGCCGCCAGGGAGGGGCCCGGCGATGATCACCGAGTCGGCCTCCGCAAGCCGGACAGTGCGGGCAATGTCATCCGTGGAACAGAGCACCGGGATGGCCCGCCCGTCCACCCGGAGGACGGCTCCACGCCGGGCCCCCGGGAGGCACACACCCAGGATCTGGTACACTGGCCCCGATTTCCGCAGGACCTGCTGCACCACGTAGCGGACGTCGTCCGGATCACCCACCACCAGCGCCCGGGAAAGGCACCGGCCCCTGGCCTTCTGGGCCGTCAGCCGGCGGCGGAACGCCCACCGGTTTGCGGTCAGCCCCAGCAGGCCCAGCGGCAGCGAAACCGTAACGAAAGCGGTTGCACCGTGCAGGGAGAACAGCACGGCCGCCAGTCCCATCAGTCCGAAGACCCGCAGGGTTGCCGAGGTGACGCGCTTGAATTCGTCGGCGCCGATGCCCAGCAGTTTCGCGTCGCGTGTCCGGTAGACCTCCAGGCCGGCGAGCCACAGGAGGGCAATCGCAGCTGCCGCGGCCGCCGTTCCCGCGTCGCCCGGGTCCGCCGGTGCGAATCCCACGTTGGACAGCTGGTAGCCGGCGCCCACCGCCCCCATGACCAGGAGAGAATCAGCCGCACGCAGCAAATTGACGTGCGTGGAGAGCCAGGAGGCTGCGGCTTTGCGCCCGGTTGCCGGAGCGCTGGCCTGGGCGTTAGCCGTGGCGTTGGCCGGGTGTGCAGTTGGCGGCCGCAGAAACCGGGTTCCTGCGGTATCCGCCGCCGCCAACTGCGGTGTTGCCTTCCGTTGTGCAGCAACGGGCGCAACGGGCCAGTCAAGGCCGGCACGCCGGGTTCTGGCTACTGGTATCTCTGCCAAGGTGACCCCTTCCCGGCATGTCCGCTGATGGCTGGCCGTGAAGAAAAGCTAGCTTTCAAAATGCCGGCCCGGCGGGGTTCAGAAGGGGCTTTGTGGGTCTGTCCCGGGATCAGTGTGGATACTGCGGATACCTGCATTTGCAGGCTTTGGGCCCTACAGGACGGGCAGTACGTACGGCTCCGACGGCGTCGATTCCTTCGTGCTGGCGAGGGCTGTCAGCTGCGCGCGGGACTCCACGCCGAGCTTCCGGTAGATGGCAGTCAGCCGCACTTCGACCGTCCGGACGGACACGTAGAGGGTTGCCGCGATTTCCTTATTGCGGAGCCCCCGCGCCACCATCCGGGCCAGGGCACGTTCATGGTCGGCCAGCAGCATCATGGCCGGGTTGCCCTGCGGCCGGGCAGCTTCCACCCGTTCGTCCAGCAGCAGCACATCCACGTGCTGGGTCCACGCATCAGCGCCGGCCTCGTCGAACATCACCTTGGCGCGCATGAGGGCATCCCGGGCGTCCCGGAGCCGTCCGAAAGCGTTGAGGCGTTCTGCGTAGCACAGCAGGGTGCGGGCACGCTCAAGGATTGATTCATGCCCGGTCCTGGCTTCGAGTGCCCGGGCAAAAAGCTGCAGGGACTGTTCCCCGTCCGCCAGCATGGCGCGGCTTCGGGCCACGGCCATCATCAGCCAGGGTGACCGCAGGCCCACGGAGCGGCTTTCCAGGCGCTGCAGGGCCAGCGTGGCCTCACGGTGCCGGTTAAGCCGGACCAACACCTCCACCAGGTCCGCCTCACAGCGGAGCAGGGTGGGATTGCCGAAGCACATCCCGATCTCCGCGGCCCGGGACAGCTGGGCGCAGGCTTCCGCCAGATCCCCGCGCAGCAACGCAAAATGGCCCTGCATGGCTGCCAGTTGGGCGGAGAGCGCGGGATGGTTTTCGGAAGCTGCGAACCGGTGGGCTTCGGTGGCGTGCGTGGTGGCCCGGGCTTCGTCCCCCAGTGCGTGTGCCCGCCACACCCGGAAGAGGTGCCGCATCCCGCGGAAATACTTGATCTCAGGCTCCTGCGCTTCCAGTTCGTCGATGAGCCGGACCGCCACGCGGACGTTGCCCGCCCGCACCTCGTTGTCCACGGCCAGGAACATCGCGCACTCCCGCCAGTTGGTGTCGCCGGCTCCGTCGGAACTGCGCACCATGGCGAAGGCCTCCTCCGCGTGCTCATACCGCTCGGCGTAGCTGAGGGCCCGGCCCTGCACCAGCAGGCACAGTGCACGGGCTTCCCCGGCAGGCTCGTGCTTGCGGGCAAGGCTGGTGGCATCCCCGCTGATGGAGCCCGCCAGCGTCTTTGCGCGTTCGGCGATGGCCAGGCACTCGGGTGATGCCGCATCCCGGAAGCCGGCGCCATAGCGGAGCACTTCGGCTGCATCCGCCAGCTCCCACCGTTCCGCATAGTAGAGGGCTGCACCGGCCAACAGGGCCGCGGTGTATGCGGGGTCGTGCCGGCCGAACTCCTTGGCCAGGCGCAGCACCATGCTCGAGCGCACCGAAGCGCCCTGGGCGAACTGGATTTCAAAGGCCAGTCCGGTCAGCCGAAGGATCAGGGCCGGGTTGCGGGTGACCCGGCGCGCCCAGTCCAGATAGCGGCGGGCGTACACGAATTCGCCGAGGCTGAAGAGGAGTTCGGCAATGGCGGCGAGGCGTGCAGCGGTTTCGGCCTCCCACGGGTTGAGGGTCAGCGCGCGCTCAACATACTCGACGGCGAACGGCACATCTCCGCCCCGGATCAGGTCCACCGCGTGCCGCAGCAGGCTGAACGGGGTTTGGCGCTCCAGCGCCGTGTAGCTCATGTGCCAGCGCCTGGCGTACGGATCAGAAGACTCTGAGGCGTGTGCCAGCGCACGGTGGCTGGCGGTCCTCGCCGCAGGGGTCATGGTGGAAAAGACGTAGCCGCGCAGCAACTGGTCGCGGATCCGCAGGTGGGCCCCCGTTCGGCTGGCCAGCCCTTCGGACAGCAGTTCGTCGACGCCGGACCATACGTCCCCGTTGACCTCTTCCAGTGCTCCGATGTCGGTCCGGCAGGACAGCGAGAGAAGGTCGAGGATGCCGCGGGCCGCCGGAGTCAGCCGGCCCACTACCGCCGCAAATTCCGTTTCAAAGCTGCCCCTGCAGGGCAACGGGATGGGCATGGCGTACTTCCCGTCGGCCTGCCGCTCCAGCAGGTGGTGGTAAAGCTCGACGGCGGCGAGCGGATTTCCCGGGGTGGCTGAGGCAACTGCGTGGGCGGCCGCCGTCGTGGCCTGCTTTGCGGGGATGGCCTCCAGCATCCGCACCGTTTCGTTGTAGCTCAGCGGATTGAGCATGAGCGACTCCAGTCCGTTGAACGGGCTGTCAGGCGGGGCGCCACGGGCGCTGAGGAACAGCGCAATGTCGGTTCCGGTCAGGCGCCTGGCCAGGAAACCGATCACTGCCTGGCTTCCGGGATCGAGCCGGTCGGCGTCGTCAATGGCAATAACCGTCCGGGATGACGAGCGCTGGAGCAGGCCGGCCAGGAGCGTCGCCGAGAAAGCCGGGACGTTAAGGGTGCCCGCCGCGTCCCGCAGGAGCTCGTCCGCGATCCGGTTCAGGACCGGGTCGTCCATCCTGTTCAGGAGGGCCGTGATCCCGGAGAGCGGCCAGTCGGACTCGGACGCGCTGGCGCTGAGGAACACCGTGGGGTACTCGCACAGGGCAGAAATTTCAGCCAGGACTGCAGATTTTCCGGCTCCCCTGCCGCCGGACACCACCAGGGCGGAATCCTTGGGTCCACGGATCACCGACAGGATCCTGTCCAGTTCCTTGCTCCGGCCTACCAAAGACATGGGGTCCCCATCCTGTTAAGAAAGGAGACCGCATTCTTGCGCATGTGTACCGGCACGGCAGCCGTACCCCCGGGTTCCCGCCCCGGAGGTACGTCCCGGCTGGTTCCCGCCGCCAGCGCGAAACCCAGCCGTAAGAAGGAATATATAGCGGCCGCAGTTCGGGTTGCCATCCAAATAGGCGCTGGATTGGCTCAAGATTGGGCGCCGCGTTTCCTCGAGATTTCAGTGTTGCCCTGCATGCATCTTTTGATGCCCTGAGATGTCCGCAGCTGGAGAAAGTTCTGATTTGGATGCTGCGAGCTTGTGCCGATGCACATAATCGCGGAGGCCGGAGCGGGTCTAGGGTGGGAGAAACTTGTGATCCACCGCACTGGAAGGGCCCCGGGAAACCTCCGCCGCCGCCAGTAGCCCCAACTCCACGCAATAACCAGAAGGACGGCGCACGCATGCCCGCTGACCAGCAACTGTCCAAGTCGCTCAAACCACGGCACCTTTCCATGATCGCCATTGCCGGCGTTATCGGCGCCGGACTCTTCGTCGGATCCGGCGCCGCCATCCAGCAGGCGGGCCCGGGCATCCTGGTGGCCTACATGGCCGCTGGCATCGTGGTCATCCTGGTGATGCGCATGCTCGGTGAGATGGCCGCAGCCCACCCTGAGACCGGCTCATTCTCCACCTACGCAGACAAAGCGCTGGGCCGCTGGGCCGGATTCAGCATCGGCTGGCTCTATGCATGGTTCTGGATCATCGTGCTGGGCATCGAAGCCACCGCGGGGGCGGCCATCATGCACCGGTGGATTCCGGGCATCGACCAGTGGGTCTGGGCGCTGATCCTGATGGTCCTCCTGACGCTGACCAACCTCGGTTCGGTCAAGTCCTACGGTGAGTTTGAGTTCTGGTTCGCCTCCATCAAGGTCACCGCCATCATCCTGTTCCTGCTCTTCGGCGTGGCGGCCATCCTGGGCCTCGTTCCCGGCGTGCCCGCCCCCGGCGTTGACAACCTGCTGAACAACGGCGGATTCATGCCCAATGGCCCCGGCGCCGTCCTGGCCGGAATCCTTGTTGTGGTGTTCTCCTTCTTCGGCGCCGAAATCGCCACCATTGCCGCCGGCGAGTCCGAGAACCCGGTGGACGCAGTCAAGAAGGCCGTCAAGTCCACCGTCTGGCGCATCCTCGTTTTCTACATCGGCTCCATCGCCATCGTGGTCACACTGCTGCCGTGGAACGATGCCAGCGTGGCCAAGAGCCCCTACGTTGCCGTCATCGAGCTCTTCGGAATTCCGGGCGCCGGAACCATCATGGACATCGTGGTGCTCACCTCGGTCCTGTCTTGCCTGAACTCCGGGCTCTACACCGCCAGCCGCATGCTGTTCTCGCTGTCCAAGCGCGGAGACGCCCCCGCTTCCTGGGCGAAGATTTCCCGCCGCGGCGTGCCGGTCGCTGCGGTGCTCTCCTCCACGGTTGTCGGCTTCGTCACCGTTGGCCTGAACTACATCGCACCGGACACCGTATTCCTGTTCCTGGTCAACACCTCCGGCGCCATTGCGCTGTTCGTCTGGCTGGTCATCGCCTCCTCGCAGCTGATCCTCCGCAAGCGCATGGGCGCCGCCGCCAAGGACCTTGCCCTGAAAATGTGGCTCTTCCCGTACCTGACCTGGCTGTCGATCGGCAGCATCGTTGCCCTGCTCATCGGCATGGTCATCCTGGACTCCACGCGGGAATCCCTGTTGCTGTCCGTGGCGCTGGCCGGAGTTGTGGTGGCCATCGGAGTCCTGCGCTACCGCCGGCGCGGAGCTTCCGCAGGCCAGGCCGGGGACGGAATCGAAGCCGATGACGTCCCGGCCAAGGCGGGCCCGGCGTCGTAATCTGCTGTTTTTCCACATAGGAGAGCCCGTGCTGCCATCCCAGGCAGCACGGGCTCTAGCCTTGAGTCAAGCGCGAATCGCCTATCCCGTCCAAATGCACTAAGATATTGAAGTCTGTGCTGCGCCCCAGCCACCGTTCCGGCGGCGGGGCTTGCATGGAATCGCAAATGAACCTCCTGTTACGGAAATGCCGTAACCGCTTAGCCCAAAGGAGGTGGGTTCACATATGCGTCCTTACGAATTGATGGTAATCATCGACCCCGAGGTCGAAGAGCGTACCGTTGAGCCGTCGCTTCAGAAGTTCCTGAACGTCATCACCAACGATGGTGGAACCATCGAAAAGGTTGACATCTGGGGCCGTCGTCGCCTGGCTTACGAGATCAAGAAGAAGTCCGAAGGTATCTACGCCGTGGTGAACTTCACCGCCAAGCCGGAAACCGCCAAGGAACTTGACCGCCAGCTGTCTCTTAACGAGACCATCATGCGCACCAAGATCACCCGCCCCGAAGAGCAGAAGGTTGTTGCCGAGTAATTTCGGTACCACTCTTCATTCTTCACCCCGCAGGACTCGAATCTTCACCCAGGATCGAACAAGGAGGCAGTAGATGGCAGGCGAGACCACCATTACGGTCATCGGTAACCTCACCAATGACCCGGAATTGCGGTTCACACCGTCAGGTTCGGCAGTAGCGAACTTCACCATCGCTTCCACCCCGCGTACCTTTGACCGCCAGTCCAATGAGTGGAAGGACGGGGAAACCCTGTTCCTCCGCGCTGCGGTGTGGCGTGAAGCGGCCGAGAACGTAGCGGAGTCCCTGACAAAGGGCATGCGCGTCATCGTTACCGGCCGCCTGAAGAGCCGTTCCTACGAAACAAAAGAAGGCGAAAAGCGCACCGTTATCGAGCTTGAGGTCGATGAAATCGGCCCCAGCCTGCGCTACGCAAACGCCAAGGTCAACCGCACCCAGCGCTCCGGCGGTCAGGGTGGCGGCGGCTTCGGCGGTGGCAACAGCGGCGGTGGCTTCGGCGGCGGCAACTCTGGTGGAAACCAGGGTGGCAACTCCGGCGGTAACTGGGGTGGCGGCGGCGGCAACCAGCAGGCTGCACAGGACGATCCCTGGGCAACGCCCGGCGTCTCCAATGCAGGTGGCTGGGGCAACGGCCCCGACTCCGAACCGCCCTTCTAAAAAACTCATCTCGGCCCGGCGTCGGGACCGCAGCACTGTGCCAGCCGGCATGGTGGCGGGTATCGCCGTCGGACCACCACCATCCCGTGGATCAATATCCACGGGCTCCCTAGAATAGGAGCTCCACGATGGCTAAGGCTGAACTCCGTAAGCCCAAACCAAAGTCCAACCCCTTGAAGGCCGCTGACATCACTGTCATCGACTACAAGGACGTAGCATTGCTGCGCAAGTTCATCTCCGACCGCGGAAAGATCCGCGCCCGTCGCGTCACCGGCGTAACGGTCCAGGAACAGCGCAAGATCGCACAGGCAATCAAGAACGCCCGCGAAGTTGCCCTGCTGCCTTACTCCGGCGCTGGCCGCGGTTAAGGAAGGGATTTACTAACATGGCAAAGCTCATTCTGACCCACGAAGTCACCGGTCTCGGTGCTGCCGGCGATGTTGTCGAGGTCAAGGACGGTTACGCACGTAACTTCCTGCTGCCCCGCAACTTCGCCCTGACCTGGACGAAGGGTGGCGAGAAGCAGGTTGAGTCCATCAAGGCTGCCCGCGCCGCCCGCGAGCACGCTTCCCTGGAAGATGCTCAGAAGCAGGCCGCTGCACTGCAGTCCAAGCCTGTCCAGTTGGTCGTCAAGGCCGGCGAAACCGGACGCCTCTTCGGCACCGTCAAGCAGGCCGACGTCGCCAACGCTGTTGAGGCCGCAGGCCTGGGCAGCATCGACAAGCGCAAGGTTGAACTGCCGGTCCACATCAAGTCGGTTGGTTCTTACCAGGCCAACGTCCGTCTCCACGAGGATGTTGCCGCTGTGATCGAACTCGACGTAGTAGCCGGAAAGTAATTTCTGACTGCACCGAAGACCCCCGCTGCCGGATAACGGCGGCGGGGGTCTTTTGCATCTGCGGTCAGGGCCGGTGGAGTTCGGCCATCACATGTTGGTAGCCGCTCCTGATCATGGCCTCCAGTACCTGGCGGTCAACATCTGCCAGCCTGTTGATGTACAGGCAGGCGGCGCCGGCCTTGTGCTTGCCGAGGGCTTCGAGCTGCGGCCCGGCATCGGGTCCGTACGTCAGTCCGTATAGGGCAAGGTTGGCCTTCCGCGGGGAAAACCCGACGGCGGCCGCGTCGCCTTCCCTGCCGGTGGCATACCTGTAGTGGTAGCTGCCGAAGCCCACGATTGTGGGTCCCCACATCACTGCCTCGTGGCCTGTGATGTCCTGCATCAGCTCCAGCAGCTCGAAACCATCGGCCCTGCGGACCGGGTGTTCCACCCTTGCCAGGAATTCGATGACGTCAGCCCCGGTAGGGGCGGTCTTGTTCTCTGCCATGGACGTAGTGTGGCAGACGCCGCTGGGGTGCGGCCACACCGGTGATAGCCTGCACCGGTGACCAACCAGAGCATGCGAATCCGCCCGTTCCACCAGGCCGACGTCTTTTCCGCCGAACCCTACCGCGGCAACCCGCTGGCTGTGGTGGTTGACGCCGAAGACCTGTCCGCGGAGCAGATGCAGCACTTCGCCAACTGGACGAATCTTTCCGAGACCACGTTCCTACTGCCGCCCACGGCCCCTGAGGCGGACTACCGGGTACGCATCTTCACCGGCACCGAGGAGTTTCCTTTCGCCGGCCACCCGACGCTGGGCTCTGCGCACACCTGGCTTGAGGCCGGCGGCGTGCCGAAGTCGGCCGACTGGCTGGTGCAGGAGTGCGGGGCCGGGCTCGTGCGGATAAAGCGCGACGGCGGGCGGCTCGCCTTCGCCGCGCCGCCACTCACGCGCTTCGAACCCGTGGACAGCTCTGTCCGCCGGCAGCTGGCCGCCGCTCTTCGGCTGCCCGCGCCCGACGTCCTTGATGCGTCCTGGCTGGTCAACGGCCCCGAGTGGATTGGGGTTTTGCTGGGATCGGCTGAGCAGGTCCTGGCCCTCGAGCCGGACCTTGCTGCCATGGGGAGCCTGAAGATCGGGGTTATAGGCCCGCACCAGCCGGGCGGGGACGCCGATTTTGAGGTCCGTACCTTCATCCCGGGCGATGCCATGGTGGAGGATCCCGTGACGGGCAGCTTCAACGCAGGCGCCGCGCAGTGGCTGATCGGCACCGGGCGGGCGCCGGAGCAGTACGTGGCGGCACAGGGCACCGTGCTGGGCCGTGCAGGCCGCGTCCACGTCTCCGCCGAGGGGCCGAACATCTGGGTGGGCGGCCACTCCGCCACCTGCATCCGCGGGACTGTCACGCTGTAGATTCCCTCTTCGCGGGATGGCTCCGGACCGCAGCCCTGCTTGGGGATCCTGCGCAGGGAATACTCCAGAAGCGACGCCTGTTCATCAAGTAGATGCAAATGCATGTACGATGAGTGAACCAGCAACAGGAGAACGCCATGGAAACCCGCCGCATCACCGTCCTTTCCGCCGGACTCGGCGTCCCGTCGTCGAGCCGCCTTCTTGCCGACCAGTTGGCGGCATCGGCCAAGCGGCAACTGGAGGCCGCCGGATACAGCGTGGAAGTGGAAACCGTCGAGCTGCGGGACCTGGCGGTGGACATCGCCAACAACTTCGTTACGGGCTACGCAGCCCCGCACCTGGCCGACGTGATCGCCGCGGTTGAAGCTTCAGACGGCCTCATCGCGGTGTCCCCGGTGTTCAGCGCCTCGTACAGCGGGCTCTTCAAGTCGTTCTTCGACGTGCTGGACCCCAAGTCACTGGACGGCAAGGCGGTCCTGCTGGGCGCCACCGGCGGCACGGACCGGCACCAGATGGTTCTGGACTACGCCATGCGCCCCCTGTTCAGCTACCTCCGCACCCGGATTGCAGCCACGGCCGTGTTCGCCGGGCCACAGGACTGGGGCGCAGCGAGCGACGCCGGCACCTCCCTGGCCAGCAGGGTGGACCGGGCATCCGGCGAGTTTTCGCAGCTCCTGGAAGGGCTGCAGCCGGGCCGCAAGCTGGCCCCCATGGAATCCCTTCCGTTCGAGCAGCTGCTCGCGGGAATCTCAGGAACCAACTGACCAGCCGATCGGCTCTGAGCCGGCCGGCCTGCGGGCTGGCCGGCTCTTAGTCGTCGAGGAGTTCGATGAACTCCCGCGCCTGCTTCATGGAAATGTCTGAGTGGCGCGTCAAGGCTGCAGCGGCTGCCTCTGCATCCCCGTTGCGGGCCAGTGTGCGGATCCTGCCGTAAATCTCGTCATTGAGCATGTTGCTGCTGACTTCGCGGGTCACGTCGCCCTTGCTGGCGATGGCCCGGTAGCGGTACGGGAAGCGCTGCGGCTCGTCGTCTTCGTCGTCCTCCGGTGTGCTTCCGGGGGCTGCCGGGCTGCGGTAGGGCTGCGGGTGGGAGGCCAGGGCCCCGACGGCGTCGCGGGAGGCACGCAGGCCGTCTCCGGTCGCCTCGTAGTACAGCTTGATGGCGGCCATCGCCTGCCCTTGAGCGATCAGCGCATATATACGCCGGTGTTCTGCTTCGGACAGCTTGGCGGCTGCGGTCCGGGCCAGCTCTGCGGCGCCAGGGGCGGGCTGCTGGGGAGCGGCGTCATGCGCAGCCTTCCTCTTGCCCAAGGCGCGGGAAGCCAGTACAACGGCAACTGCCACAGCCACAAGGATGAGGGCGGGGATGACTAGCGATTCCATGGTTCTAAAGCCGTTCTCTATCTACCTGTTGCTGCGGATGTGGCCGGGATCGCTGCGGAAAGGACCCGGGGCCGGCGGACGTCACAAGACCCCACATAATCACCACCAGGACAATCGCAGGCAACAGAACCAGGAGTAGTTCGCCCATACCTACGAGCTTAGGGCAGATCCGGGTTATCCACAGCAATATTCACCGCGCTGCATGCTCGGCCCACTGGCCGCCGGGCAATCCTTCGAGGGAATATGAAATCCGTCCAAAGGGCCCGGATGAGGTGTGTCACGGATGCCGGCAACACGCGCAGGAGCGGCATGTTCCGACACGCCGCTGTGGATGAAATTCCACAAAAGAAATATTTGCTCCACATGCCGTGTGAAGAGTTTTCGCAGGTCAGAGCCATTACGAGAGTCAAACTTTTTTCTTTTCCACAACTTTCCACACAGGCTGTGCACAAGCTATGCCGGTTAGTGCACAGGTTATCCACAGGCAGTCCCGGTGGTGGACTTTGCGGTGGGGCCGGGGGCCGCTAGCGTGGCGGGGTACCTGTTCCGGGGATCAATTGCGGCCCGCGGACCTGCATCGAAGGCAGGCCGGACGGCTGCGGCAAACCCCAGGGGAGGGGTCTCTGTGGAAAACCTGTGGATTTGGGGATAACTCCTGTGCACAAGTCGGGTCGGAGGCCAGGTCAGCCGCAGTGTCGGACCCTGCCGGTAGACATTGGACAGGTGGCGGACCCGGATTTCCGGCGAAGCCTTTGCAGGACGGCAACCACCGGGCGTGCCCGGTAACTATGGAGGACGGCAGCTTTGTCAATCGCGCATCTGGACGAGGTCGAAACTACCCGCGGATCAGACGCGAGCCGAAAGCCTCCGCAGGACATCCCGGCTGAGCAATCCGTCCTGGGCGGCATGATGCTGTCCAAAGATGCCATCGCCGACGTTGTGGAGATCCTCCGCGGCCAGGACTTCTACCGCCCTGCCCACGAAACCATTTACGAAGCGATCATCGATCTTTACGGCCGCGGTGAGCCCGCGGACGCCGTCACCGTCTCTGACGAGCTGACCAAGCGGGCCGAGATCAACAGGATCGGTGGCCCGGCCTACCTGCACGAGCTGATCCAGACTGTTCCCACGGCAGCCAACGCCGGCTACTACGCCGAAATCGTTGCCGAACGTGCGGTGCTGCGCCGTCTCGTCAACGCCGGGACCAAGATCGTCCAGCTGGGCTACGGCTCAGACGGCGAAGTGGAGGACCTGGTCAACCAGGCCCAGGCCGAGGTCTACGCTGTTGCCGAGCGCCGGACGGCTGAGGATTACGTGGTCCTGAAGGACGTCATGGAATCCACCGTGGACGAGATCGAGGCCTCCGGCCACCGTGGCGAAGGCATGGTGGGTGTACCCACCGGCTTCTATGAGCTCGACGAACTTACCCACGGCCTGCACCCGGGCCAGATGATCGTCATCGCAGCCCGTCCCGCGGTGGGCAAGTCCACCTTTGCGCTGGACTTCGCCCGCTCGGCGGCGATCAAGAACAACCTGGCCACCGTCATGTTCTCCCTGGAAATGGGCCGAAACGAGATTGCCATGCGCCTCCTCTCGGCCGAGGCAACCATCGGGCTGCAGGACCTCCGCAAGGGCACCATCAAGGACGAACAGTGGTCCAAGATCGCCACCACCATGGGCCGCATGAACGACGCTCCGTTGTTCATCGATGACAGCCCGAACATGTCCCTCATGGAGATCCGGGCCAAGTGCCGCCGCCTGAAGCAGCAGCATGACCTCAAGCTAGTCATCCTCGACTACCTGCAGCTCATGAGCTCCGGCAAGAAAGTGGAGTCGCGCCAGCAGGAAGTCTCCGAGTTCTCACGTGCCCTCAAGCTGCTGGCCAAGGAACTCCAGGTGCCGGTCATCGCCCTGTCCCAGCTGAACCGTGGCTCCGAGCAGCGGCAAGACAAGCGCCCCATGGTCTCGGACCTCCGTGAATCCGGCTCCATCGAGCAGGACGCCGACATGGTCATCCTGCTGCACCGTGAGGACGTCTACGACAAGGAATCCCCGCGCGCCGGTGAGGCCGACATCCTGATTGCCAAGCACCGTAACGGCCCCACCAAGGACATCGTGGTGGCGTTCCAGGGCCACTACTCCCGGTTCGCCAACATGGCCGGTGACGCCGGCGGCGGCGGAGGCTTCTAGGCCCGACGCCGGAGTGGCTGGCCCTGGGTCAGTCCTTGGCCAGAAGGTGGTTTGGCATCCGGTTCCCCGGCGCTGTGCCCCTGATCTCCAGCAGTTCCCGCGCGTGGGCGTGAAGCCGCTTGTCTTCGTCGCTGAGCGGCACCCAGGCCGGGATCGGCACTGAGTTGCCTGCGCCGTCGCGCGCCACCATGACCGTGAGGCAATACGTGGTGAGGTTCAGTTCACGGCCCTTGGGATCGCCGGAGCGGACGTGGACGGCGATGTGCATCCCCTTCGTGCCGGTGTAGACGAGGCGGGCCTCCACCTCCACCACGTGACCGATCAGGAGGGGCCGGTAGAAGCGGACACCGCCGGAGAACACCGCCACCGTGTCCTTGCCGCAGTAGCGTGACGCGCAGACGTAGGCGGCCTCATCGATCCACCTCATGACGATTCCGCCGTGGACCTTGCCGCCCCAGTTCACGTCGGTGGGTGCAGCCATGAAGCGCAACGTCACCCGCTCGGCCGTTCCGGCGTCGGTATATTCCTGATGGTTCATAGCTTCGACGATCTGTTCCCGGACCTTGATCCGGGCCAGGGCGTGGTCGCGCTGTTCGATCTCCGCGGCGCTGACGGGCCCAAACTGCTTGACCGGGGTGGGCTTGCCGTCCTCGCCCACCGCCACGAAGATCACCATGCACTGGCTGCGCATGGTGGCGGGGCCGCCCTTGGGGTCGCTGGAGGAGACCACGGTGCGGATGTGCATGGAGGACCGGCCGGTGTAGACGATGGTGGCCTCCACCTCCACCATGTCGCCGCTGTTGACGGGATCCGCGAAGTGGATGTTGCCCACGTATGCCGTGACGCAGTAAGACTTCGCCCACCCCACGGCGGCGGCGTAGGCGGCCTTGTCCACCCACTCCAACACCGTCCCGGCATCCACGGAGCCGCTGTGGCCAACGTCGGTGGGTGCCGCCAGGAAGCGGAGGGTCACGGAGTTGGGCGCACCGGTCTCAGTCATGCTGCCGATCATACTGACGCTGCCGGTTACCGGCCGGTTCGGCCGCAATGCCGGGCCAAGAGGCGCATGACCGGCCGTCACTTCCCGAAATCGCTGGAAGGGTGCCGGATCGCTGTAGGCCGAACAGCGGATTCGCACCCTTTCAGCGTCCCGGGCGCCGGTTAAACCACGACGGCGGCCACGCACCGTGGTGCGCAGCCGCCGTCGGGCGTTTCGGCTTTAGGCCAGGACTGCCAGCTTGGAGTTCCTGCGCCCGAAGAGGGCGCGGTCCACGGAGACGCGGCCGGCGCCGGTGAGGGCCAGTGCGAACGCGGCAGCTGCGAGGAGCAGGACCAGCTCGTAGCCGCCGTTGGCAGCGAAAACTCCGGCCGGAGCGTGCACCAGGAAGAGGGCGCCCAGCATGTCGATGGCCAGGAGGGCGGCCACCACGCGGGTCAGGATGCCCAGGACCAGGGCGATGCCGCCGGCGAATTCGAGGACCGCAACGGCCGGGGCCATCACATCGGCGGCAGGCACGCCCATCTTGGCGAAGGACGCCTGGGTGCCGGCAATGGTCCATTCGTTGAACTTCTGCCAGCCGTGGGCTGCGAAGAGGAAGCCCAGGACAATGCGGAGGGCTGTGATGGCGGTGGTGGTAAGGCGGGACTGGTTCATGGGGTTTCACCGTTTCGGATATCGGTCGGAGCTGGACACATGCAAGCAGGGGCCGGATCGCAGCGTTGAACTCCTCCAGTGTTTCGCAGGATTGGTTGAAGAGTCAACCAATCCGGGTATTCTGTGGGATATGTCATGACCGTGACGTCACAGTGCCCCGGGTCCCCGCCCAGTGGCCGTTAAGCTGGCACGGTGTCCCAACCCTCCACTTCCGCGCCTGTAGTGTCGCGCCGCGGCAATGCCCGCGAGATCCTCCGTCTCGCCGTCCCCGCGTTCGGTGCACTCGTGGCCGAACCCCTGTTCCTGCTGGCGGACTCGGCCATAATTGGACACCTGGGAGTGGCCCAGCTGGCCGGCGTGGGACTGGCCTCGGCCGTGCTGCACACCGTCGTCGGGCTGATGGTTTTCCTCGCCTACTCCACCACCCCTGCGGTGGCCCGGGCCATCGGCGACGGCCAGCTTGGGAAAGCGCTGGCGGCAGGGCGCGACGGCGTCTGGCTGGCCATGCTGCTGGGAGTCGTCCTGGCGGCAGCTGGCTTTGTGGCCGCAGAACCGCTGATCGGGCTCATGGGCGCAGAAGGCGAGGTGCGCGCCTTCGCTGTCGACTACCTCCGCTGGTCCATGCCGGGACTTGTGGCGATGCTGTTGGTCTTTGCCGGAACCGGCGTACTCCGCGGGCTGCAAGACACCCGCACCCCGCTGGTGGTGGCCACTGCCGGCTTCGGGCTGAATATCGTCCTGAATCTCTGGCTGGTTTACGGGCTTAACTGGTCCGTCACCGGCTCCGCGGTGGGCACCAGCGTGGCGCAGTGGTGCATGGCGGCGGTCTACGTGCTGATGGTGCGGCGCAACGCCGTCCGGCATGGCGTATCGCTGTTGCCCAGCTGGCGCGGCATCCGCAGCATGACCAGGGTGGGGTCCTGGCTCATGCTGCGCACGCTCAGCCTGCGGGCCGCCATCCTGGTGACGGTCCTGGTGGTGACCGGGCAGGGTGCCATTAACCTGGCGGCACACCAGCTGGCAATGACCATCTTTTCCTTCCTGGCCTTCGCCCTGGACGCGCTGGCCATCGCTGCGCAGGCGCTGATCGGCAAGGAATTGGGCGGTTCGAACGCCGCCCGGGCCCGGGTGCTGACCACCACCATGATCCGCTGGGGCATCGGCTTCGGCGTGGTCACGGGGCTGCTCCTCGCGGCGGTGGCGCCGTGGGCGGGCGCCCTCTTCACCCCCGACCGGGATGTACAGGCCGCCCTGGCGGTTGCCCTGTGGATCCTGGCTGTGGGCCAGCCGATTGCGGGCTACGTGTTTGTGCTGGACGGAGTGCTGATTGGCGCGGGGGATGCCCGCTACCTGGCCCTGGCCGGCCTGATGAATGTTGCGGCGTATGCCCCGATGCTGGCGGCTGTCGCGTTCTCCGGAGTTTCAGGGGTTGCGGGGCTCGGCTGGCTCTGGGCGGCATTCTCCATCGGATACATGGCTGCCCGGGCGCTCACGCTGGGCTTGCGCGCCCGGAGCGACCGGTGGATGGTGCTGGGTTCGGCCTAACCGGGACGCGCAACTAAACTGGACCGGTGACACAACCCTTGACACCCGCAGGCGCCGCCCAGGGAACCGCCCCCCGCCCTGACCTGTGGAAGCCGGTCCTGCTGCGCTCCGCCGCCTCGCTGGTCTTCGGCGCAGTAACGATTTTTTGGGCGACGCCCTCCGTGGAAGCCATGGGCTGGGCCGGCGGCCTGTACCTCCTGGCCATCGGCGCCGTCACCCTCTGGGGTATCCCGGCTACCGGCTTCGGGCGCGACTCTGCGTCCGGCAAGCTGCTTTCGGCTGCCGGATCCGTGCTGGCGGGTGCTGGGTTCGCGGTGCTCCTGCTACACAGCGACCTCCTGTTCGGTGTCATCGCGGCGCTGGGGCTCGGCGTCGCCGGAGCCCTGGAGCTGGCCTGCGGCATCCGGAACCGCGGCCGGCACGTCCTGGCCCGCGACTGGATCACCTCCGGCCTCATCAGCCTCGGAACGGCGGTGATCCTGCCGTTCTTCATCAGCCTCGGTGCGCACGCACTGCTGGGCGTGGCCGGCGGCGGGGCCATCATCCTCGGTGTGTTGTGGGCGCTGTCCGGGCTGACGCTCAGGCACGATTCCCGCAGTACGGCCGCTAAGCCGTAAACTAGGAAGGTCCCGGTTCTACTCGTTGTAGAAATTTTCCCGGGGCCACCCACAACGTACACCGGGCCGGCCATCCATGCCGCCCGCAGGGAGGACTTACCGTGGCAGACCAGCACCAGGGAAAACCGCGCAAGCTGCGGACCTCTGTGAAGGGCCCGCTGATGTTCTCCGCGTTTTGGGCCGTCGTGGCCTTCTTCGCCGTGGTCATTTTCGCTTCCGGCGGCAGCGCCCGCGCTCCGCGTTTCGACCTGGCCTTCACGGGTGCCGGGATCGCCTTCATCGTCACCCTGGTGATCGCTGCCATGCTGTCCATGAGCCACAAGGACAATGCCGAGCACCTGGGCAAGGGGTCCGGCGTCAACCTCAGCTCGGCCAAGAACACGTCCCACGGCTTCGGCGGGACCAAGGCCCCCGGCTCGCCTGAGCAGCAGGATCCCGACGGCGGCACTGAAGGTTCCGCAGGCCGCTAACCCGCCGCGGCCTGCCGTGCCCGGTAGGCCGCCACATGCGCCCGGTTGGCGCAGTTGCCCGTATCGCAGTAACGCTTAGAGCGGTTTCGGCTGAGGTCCAGCACCGCCGCGTCGCAGTCCTCGGCCTCGCAGACGCGAAGCCTGTCCATCTCCTTGCTGCGCACCACATCCGCCAGTGCCATCGCGGCCTCCGTGCTGATCCGGTCCGCAAGCGGGGCCTCGGGCGTGGTGGCGTGCAAATGCCAGTCCCAGCCATCGTGCCTGACCAGTTGGGGGAGGGCGTTCGCGTCGCGGAGCAGGCGGTTGATCGTCGCCACGGCACCGTCTTCCCCCGCTACCCACGCCCCGGCCAGTTCCCCGCGCAGCCGCCGGACGCTGGCCAGCTCTGCCTCATCCCTGGCCCTGGAACCTGAGAACTGCTCCGCCGCCAGGAACCCGTCCAGATCCTGCTGGGATCCCAGGGCCTCGCGCCCGTTGGCACCGGAATTGATGAGGTTGACCACGCTGCGCAGCGCAACCTCAGTGTCAGGGGCAAATACCATCTTGACTCCTTACAGCGCCGAAGCGTACTGTCATGACCAATACCCCACTTTACTCCTGACAGGAGGCGACGGTGCCTGCCGCAAAGAACCATCCCGCCACGCCAAGCCTGGTGGCACCCCGGCGCAGTTTCCTGGCCTCCGGCCTGGGTGTCGCCCTGTTCTCGTCCGCCGTCTTCGGCACGTCGGGATCGTTCGGCAAGGCGCTCCTGGAAACGGGATGGTCCCCGGGCGCCGCCGTCACGGCACGCCTCACCGGCGCCGCGCTCATCCTCGCCGTCCCGGCGGTCATCGCCCTGAAGGGCCGCTGGCACCAGCTGCGGGACAACTGGCTCACCATTCTGCTCTTTGGCCTGATCGGCGTGGCCGCGTGCCAGTTGTTTTATTTCAACGCGGTGGAGCGGCTCTCCGTGGGCGTCGCGCTGCTGCTCGAGTACCTTGCCCCGGTGATCATCGTCCTCTGGATCTGGGCGGCCAGCCGCAAGCGTCCGCGCGCGCTCACCTTTGGGGGAACCCTGCTGTCGCTGGCTGGCCTGGTGCTGGTCCTGGATCTCACCGGTGCCGTGAAGGTGGACCCGGTGGGTGTCCTCTGGGGCATGGCCGCAGCGGTCTGCCTGGCCATGTACTTCTTCATTACGGCAAAGGAAAATGACAGCCTGCCGCCCCTTCTGCTGGCATCCGGCGGCCTGATGGTGGGTGCCGCCGTCATGTGGCTGGCCGGCGCCACGGGACTGCTGCCCATGGCGTTCAACACGGCGGACACCACACTCGGCCCCTGGGTGACCCCGTGGTGGGTTTCGCTGGCCGGCCTGGTGGTCCTGGCAACAGTGCTGGCTTACGTCTCCGGAATCATGGCGGCCCGCGCACTGGGCTCCAAGGTGGCCTCGTTTGTCTCCCTCACCGAGGTGCTGTTCGCCGTGATCTGGGCCTGGCTGCTGCTCGGCGAGTTGCCCGGCGCCATCCAGCTTGTGGGCGGTGTCCTCATCGTGGGAGGCGTCCTCCTGGTCCGGCTCGACGAACTCCGGGCCCCGGCCCCGCAACCCTCACCCGGCCAGCCGACGGCGAAGGCGGGCTCACCGCTCGAGCACGCGAACGACGTCGAACCCGTGCCCTGAGTGCCCCGGCAAGCGCGGTCTTCCGCGCACGGCTGTCCGGGGCAGGGGAGTTGGGCAGGTCCGCCGGCACCTGAACCGAGATTAAACGGGGGAGGGCCCGGACACCTTGCGGTGCCCGGGCCCTCGCCGTCTACAAACAGGTTCCTGGTGACAGGACCTGCGCAGCCAGTGCTTAGCGGGAAGCCTGGTCCTGCTCTTCGGCGTTGCGCTTGGCCTTGTCGCCGGCTTCCTTCAGTGCTTCAGCAACCTTGGTCAGCATGGTGGTGTGCTGGCCCGACCATTCGTTGCGGAACTTGTCAGCGTCGGGGCCTTCCCAGTTGGTGCTGCTCAAAACCTTGGTGAGAGTGGACTTCTGCGTCTCAATCTCGGACGCACCTGCCTGAAGCTTGCTGCCCAGCTGACGAAGCTGCTGAACGTCTGCACCCCAAATAGCCATCAGTATCTCCTTGTTGGTAAGTGGATCCGAACCAGGTCGGCATCCCCAGCGGCCCCCCGGCTCATCCGGAAGATCCATTGCCTAAAACCTATCCCGGCCCTCAAAGGAGTGTCGATGGGCACCCCTGCCCATGCTGTCCTCCCCATGGACGGACCTCCTCAACCTGCCCTTAAAGCAGGCCTCGAAGGGTCGATCTTAGGCGCTCCAGAGCCTAGCATGGCCCTATGTGCCGGAACATCCGAACCCTTCACAACTTCGAACCGCACGCCACCTCCGAGGAGGTGCACGCCGCCGCGCTGCAGTATGTGCGCAAGATCAGCGGGAGCACGAAGCCGTCCAAGGCCAACCAGGACGCTTTCGATGACGCGGTCCACGAGATCGCCCACATCACCCAGCACCTGCTGGACGCGCTGGTGACGCAGGCGCCGCCGAAGGACCGCGATGAGGAAGCCGCCAAGGCCCGGGCGCGCGCCGCCGTCCGCTACGGCGCAGCCTGAGCCCGCGCTGCGTCTGCAAAGAACCCGTTACTTTCCGAAGCTCCGGAGCCGCAGCGAGTTGGCCACCACCAGTACGGAACTTGCGGCCATGGCAGCACCCGCGATCATGGGGTTGAGCAGGCCGAGCGCTGCCACCGGGATCCCGACGGCGTTGTAGAAGAAGGCCCAGAACAGGTTCGTCTTGATGGTGGCCAGGGTCCTGCGGGACAGCTCGATGGCCTGCGCCACCTGGGCAAGGTCGTTGCCCATCACCGTGAGGTCTGCGGCCTCGATGGCCACATCCGTCCCGGACCCCATCGCGATCCCCAGGTCCGCCTGCGCGAGGGCTGCGGCGTCGTTCACGCCGTCACCGGCCATGGCCACTGTTGCTCCCGCGGCCTGCAACCTGCGCACGGCCTCCACTTTGCCTTCCGGCAGCACTCCCGCGTAGACATCAGCGGGGGGAATCCCGACGGCGGCAGCCACCTGGGCGGCCACCGCGGCGTTGTCTCCGGTCAGCAGGATGGGGCGCAGGCCAAGGTCCTTCAGCCGTGCCACCGCAGCGGCAGAGCCTTCCTTGACCGTGTCCCGAAGGCTGATGATTCCTGCGGGGACACCGTCCACGGCCACCCAGACGGCCGTGGCGCCGGCCGCTTCTGCTTCTGCCAGTGCCTCCAGCTGCGCCGGGGATGGCTCAATGCCGTTGTCGCGGAGCCAGCCGCTGCGTCCGGCCAGGACCAGCCTGCCCTCCACTGTTCCGGTGACGCCGCCGCCCGGTGCGGAACGGAAGCCGTCGACATTGGGCAAGCGGCTGTCGTCGTCCGCGGCACTGCCCGGGCCAGCGTGGGCGGCCTCCTTGGCCGCCGCCGCGATGGCCCGCGCCACGGGGTGTTCCGATGCCGCCTCCACCGCCCCGGCGAGCCGCAGCACCTGCTGCTCATCGAAGGGGCCGAACGCGGTGGTGGAGCCGACCGCCAGCACACCGGTGGTCACGGTGCCCGTCTTGTCCAGCAGGATGGTGTCCACCGTGCGGGTGTCTTCGAGGACCTGCGGCCCCTTGATGAGGATGCCCAATTGGGCCCCGCGCCCGCTGCCGGTCAGGAGCCCCACCGGTGTGGCGAGGCCCAGCGCGCACGGGCAGGCAATGACCAGGACGGCGACTGCGGCAGTGAAAGCCTGGCGCAACCCGGCGTCGCCGGCCTCAGGACCTGCCACAAGAAGCCACAGCAGGAACGTCGCCGCGGCAATGGCCAGCACCACCGGGACGAAGACGGCGCTGATGCGGTCCGCCAGGCGGGCGATGGGCGCCTTGCCTGTCTGCGCCTGCGAGACCAGGCGGGCCATTTGCGCGAGGGTGGTTTCGGCGCCCACGCGGGTTGCCCGGACCAGCAGCCTGCCCGAGGTGTTGATGGTGGCGCCGGTGACCTTGCTGTCAGGGCCCACCTCCACGGGCACCGACTCGCCGGTCACCAGTGAGGCGTCCACCGCTGAGGTTCCATCGAGGACCACGCCATCGGTGGCGATTTTCTCGCCCGGACGGACCACCAGGACATCCCCCACTTGGAGCCGGTCCGCGGGAACCCGATATTCCACCCCGTCACGAAGGACTGCGGCGTCCTTGGCACCCAGGTTAAGGAGGGCCTTGAGGGCATCCCCGGCCTTCTGCTTGGCATTGGCCTCCAGATAGCGGCCCAGGAGCAGGAAGGTGGTGACCACTGCTGCCACCTCAAAGTAGAGGCCGCCGGCGTCCATGCCCTCCATGCCCGGGTGCTCGGTCATCCGCGGATCGGCTGCCAGCTGCCAGGCTGAGAACAGGTAGGCTGCCGTGACGCCGATCGAGACCAGCGTGTCCATGGTGGAGGCGAGATGCCGGGCATTGACGGCCGCGGCGCGGTGAAACGGCCAGGCCGCCCACGTGACGACCGGCAGCGCCAGGGCTCCTGCCGCCCAGCCCCAGTGTGGAAACTGGAACGCCGGAACCATGGATACCAGGAACACGGGAACTGTGAGGATGGCGGCCAGGATCAGGCGCGGACGCAGCTGCGCGGCCGTGCCGCCGTGCGCCATGTGATGGTCAGTGCCACCCGCATCCGGTCCGCCGGTGTCCGCGGGGGCCGGCGGGGTGCGCACCGTGGCGGTGTAACCGGCGGCATTGACGGTAGCCACCAGCTGTTCGTCGGTGATTCCCGCCGGTGCCGTGACATGGGCTGATTCCAGGGGGAGGTTGACCGAGGCCGCCACGCCCTCCAGTTTGCCGAGCTTCTTCTCCACCCGGTTGACGCAGGAAGCGCAGGTCATGCCCTCGATGTCCAGTTCCACCACGCGGATACCGGACGGTTGCAGCAGTTCCTGGTGGTTCATGCCGTCCTCTCAGGGTTGGTGCGGTGCGCGGGGGTCCCTACGCTTCGTTGGCGACGACCAGGTAGCCGGCCTCGGCCACGGCTTCACCGATTTCGGAGGGTGACAGTTTGCCCGTGGAGGTGATGGTGACGGTGGAAATGCCGCCGGCGTTGAGGTCAACGTCCACGGCTTCGACGCCGCTGAGGGCTTCGAGCTCCTCACTGACGGCGGAAATGCAGTGGCCGCAGGTCATGCCGGAGACGCTGACTTTCGTGGTGGTGGGGGAGGTGGTGCTCATGGCTGCTCCTTCGTAGCGTCCGGCGGGTGGCCGGCATGGGTGGTGGGTCTGGCGTGAAAAATTCGACTGGCTGTCAGCGGAGCAGGCGGCCGATGGCTTCAGCAGCTTCCTTGACCTTGGCATCGATGGCTTCGGCGCGTGCTTCCGGGTCCGGCTCAGCAGCGGCGCCCACTACGCAGTGGCCGATGTGCTCTTCCACCAACCCCAGGCTGACGGCGTGCAGCGCCTTGGTGACGGCGGAAACCTGGGTGAGGATGTCGATGCAGTATTTGTCCTCGTCCACCATCCGTGCAATGCCCCGGACCTGGCCTTCAATGCGTTTGAGGCGGCGCAGGTAGGCGTCCTTGTTGGCCGTGTACCCGTGCTCCGGTGCGTGCTGCTCCTGCTCCTGCGCTAATTCCGAGGGTGGCGCGGCTTCTGCCTGTTCGGTGGCGTCCATGGATTCAATGTATACCCCATCGGGGTATCGGTACAAGTACCCCCCAGGGGTATCCGTGCCCAATGCGGTCAGGGCACAAAAAAGCTCCGGAGTGCGTTATTGGGGGATACGCACTCCGGAGCAGCTCTTGGGCAAACCCGGCATCCACTCTCCGCGGAACCGGCCTGCTTGATTCAGCTTACTGTCTGGTAGGCAACTCCGCCACCACCCGGAATAACTACTTTCGCTTTATTTTATCCGGCCCTGTTGGAGGCCCGCTTTGACGCCGTTCCAGGCCCTATTCCGCAGCCATTGGCGAGCTGGCCCGGCCGGTGCTTCAGCTGTCCTCGTGCGCCGGCATCCTGTACGGAACCACCAGGACCGGCAGGCTCTGGTGGTGGCTGAGCCAGGCGCCCACCGATCCGTTGAGCGCCTCCGAAAGCCGGTGTGAGAATCCACGTTCCGAGGTGCCCACCACGATCATGGGTGCGTTGGTTTCGGCGGCCAGCCGGGCCAACGCCCGGGCGGGATCCCCGGCGAGCGTGCGCAGCGTCCATGCCACCGCTCCGCTGCCGGCAGGCACCTTTTCCATCGCCGCCATGATGTCCGCCTTCAGTCCGGTGGTCAGGGCGCGGATGTCCCCGTCATCGGCGTCAGGATGGAGGGAAAGCCGGTGGGCGGAGCGTGCGGGGTCCCATTCCACCAGGTAGCTGGCCTCGTCCACATACGCGCAGACCAATGGCTGGCCCAGCCGGGCGGCCAGGCTGGCAGCGGTGTGGAGGACTTCCGGGTGCTGCTTCGGCATGATGCCCACCAGTAGCGGGGCGGTACCGCTGAACCGTTCCGATGTCATAGCCCATTGTCCGCCCGGGATGCGGCAGGTGAACAGGTCCCGCCGGCCCTTGTCAGGGGACTGCGGGGGAGGCGGTCACCACCACGTTCTTCCCCCACGGATCCTGCGTGTAGCAGCTGATGAGGACCAGCCTGTTGGGAACGATGTCCCAGATGGGACTGTCCTTGAGGCTGGCCTTCACGTAGGTGGTCACGGTGTCCACCCGGTAGGAGATTGCTCCAGTGCCGGTCTCCACGGTGAATGAGTCGCCCACGCGGGCGGCTGAACTCAGGTGGTTGAAGGGGGCGTCCGCGCCGTCCCAGCTGTGGCCGATGACGTACGTGGTGTTGGCGGAGTTGTTGCCGGGTGTTCCGTAGGGGGTGAGCCAGTAGGCGTCCTTGGTCTCCGGCGGAACGATGGTCTGGCTGGCAGCTGCGGCTGAATCAGGTTCCAGCGGGTGGACCGGCACGTCGAGATCGGCGGACGGGTAGCTGATGCGGACCGGTGCCGCCGCTTCCGGAAGTGCAGGCTCCGGTGCCGCCTGCACCGGTGTCGCTGTGGCAGGCAAGCCAAGTGCCGGCGTCGTAGTGCTGGACGCGGCAGCCGATATGGGCGCGGGAGTGGCGGATGGGACGGGTTCGGCGGTGGCCGGTGCGGCCGCCACGGCGTTGACGACGGCGGGAGGCGGGCCCTGCTGCAGGAGAGGGCCGCCGAACGTGATGCCCATGGCTGCCGTGACGCCGCACAGGAGGATCGCCAGGTCGGTGCGGTTCAGGCGCCAACACGGCCGCCGTGGCCGCGCGGCCCGGCGGCTGTTCTCCTCGGCCATGGCACTCCTCCGGTGGATCGCTGGTGATGGGAAGGAAGGCGTCCCGCCGGGCACTGGCGGAACGCCTTCCTTGTCAGGGGCCGCGGCGCTGCGGCGTTGACGACGGCGTCAGCGGGCCGTAGGTGAGGAAGCCGACCGCCGGCGGATGGCCACGGCAGCTCCGGCGGCAACCAGTGCGCCGATGCCGCCCAGCCAGGCGGGTGAGGCCGGGTTGCCGCCGACGGCGGTCTGGGCGTTGTAGCCCTGGTTGGTTCCCATGCTGACGGGTGCAGCGGCCACCGCTCCCGTTGCCTGCTGCACCTGGGTGGCTGCGGGCTGGGCGGGCACCACCGGGGTCACCGCTGCCGGAGGCGCCACTGCCGGTGCTGCGGCGGGCGGGACCACGGGCGTCACTGCCGGGGGGACGACGGCCGGCGGGTTGTTCACGGGTGGATTGACAACCGGTGGGTTGTCGACCGGGGGATTATCCACAGGAGGATTGTCGACGGGCGGGTTGTCGACCGGGGGATTGTCCACCGGAGGGTTATCCACGGGCGGGTTATCGACCGGCGGATTGTCGACGGGAGGCGCCGCAACACAGCCGTTGTTGTAGATCGCCTGCCCGGCAGCGTCCCAGTTCTGCCCGTACTTTAGGCCGTCGTTGGGCGGAATGATGTCGTTGCCGTGTTTGCCATGCCCGTTCAGTGACGGGACCGCAACCGAGTTCACGGTGTAGTGGTTGGCGTTCGAGCCTGAGCCCGCGTGGCAGATGATGACCTTGTCGTCATCGCTCCAGCCGCGGTCAGCCACTGCGGGGGCGGCGACGACGAGTGCCGCCAGGCCCACGGCGCCGAGTGTTCCAATGGTGCGTTTCATTGTTCTCTCCCCAATTTTTGGCGTGAAACGGACCATGGCGGGGGAAGGCCAGCGGTGGCGCCCGTATGCCCCAGCAGCACGGTCAGCTTGCTTGAGGTTTCAGGCTAGGGGCGGCGCCCGGGGAGTTCCTCAGTAGGGTGTACTCGTCTTTTCCGGACCCGCCGGCGGCCAGGTTACTTGCCGGTACCCGATCTTTGCCCGCAACTACCTGTGGGGGAGGGCTGAGCCTTGTCCCGGAATTCGCCCGCGCCTAACGTTGATTTCAAAGAAAGGCGGGTGGATCTGGCATGGAAATTTTCATGTGGTGGCTGGACCTTGACCTGGACAGCAAGGAATGGCTCCGCGAGAACCTTCGGACAGGTGAGCTGCCGCTGCCGGTGCTCCAGGGCATCGCCGAAGCCGGCGGACCGCACCCGGACAACCCCGCTGCCGTGCTGACGGCCGCCGACTGGGACTTCATCGAAACCCAGTCCGAGTTCGTCGACTAGCGTCCCGTCCGGACCACCGCTCATTTTTCCCGTGCGCCAAAACCGTTGCAGCCTGCACACGGCGGTGGTTGCATGGTGGGCATGGCAACCGCAGAGAACTTTGTCTTAGCGATCGGGACCAAGAAAGGCCTGTGGCTGGCCACCAGCCAGGACAGGCGCGAATGGTCCTTCACCGGCCCCCACTTCCTGATGGCGGAGATTCCCAGCGTGGGGATCGACACCAGGGGCGGCCGCACCCGGATCATGGTGGGAGTGCGCAGTGAACACTGGGGCCCCACCGTAGCCCACTCGGATGACCTGGGCGCAACCTGGTCCGAACCCGAACAGGGTGCCATCAAATTCCCTGAGGACACCGGAGCCGCCGTGGAGCGCGTCTGGCAGATCTACCCGGACGCGGAATCCCGGCCGGGCGTGGTGTGGGCCGGCGCGGAACCCATCTCCGTGTGGAAATCCACTGACGGCGGTGAACACTTCGAACTGAACCGCGGCCTCTGGGACCACCCGCACCGCAGCGACTGGGGCGCCGGCTACGGCGGCGCGGCGGCACACTCCATCGTGGTCGATCCCGCCGGGGACACGGTCCACATCGCCATGAGCACCGGCGGCGTTTACCGATCGCTCGACGGCGGCACCTCCTGGGAGCCCCGCAACAAGGGGATCTCGGCGTACTTCATGCCGGATCCCAACCCCGAGTTTGGCCAGTGCGTCCACAAGATCGCGGCGGATTCCGCCGTGGAAGGCCGCCTGTATGCCCAGAACCATCACGGCGTGTACCGCACGGACGACAATGCGGACACCTGGACGTCGATCGCCGACGGCCTGCCCGCGGACTTCGGGTTCGTCATGCTGACGCACCCGCGCCGGGAAGGAACGGCCTGGGTGGTCCCGCTCAAAGCCGACGGCGAACGCATCCCTCCGGATGGGGACCTTGCGGTCCACCGGACTGACGATGCCGGAAACTCGTGGAAGCGGCTCAGCAACGGCCTGCCCGGCAAGGAATACAACAGTGTGCTGCGCGACGCCGCGTCGGTGGATACCGCCGAGCCGGCCGGAGTGTACTTCGGCACCCGCGGCGGGACGGTGTACGCAAGCGCGGACGAGGGGGAGACGTTCGCAGAGGTAATCGCGCACCTTCCGGACGTCCTGTGTGTCCGGGCGGCAGTGGTGGCCGGTGCCTGACATTACAGTGGTGCTACCCAGCGTCCTCCAGCCCCTGGCCGGCGGACAGTCCGTACTGACTGCGCCCGCCGACGGGCCGGTAACAGTGGGGCAGCTCCTCGATTCGGTCACTGCCGGGTTCGCTGTGCTCGCCCGGCGGCTCCGGGACGAAACGGGTGCGCTGCGCCGCTTCGTTAACGTCTACGTGGACGGTGACGAGGTACGGCGCCTGCAGGGGCTGGATACCGAGGTGTCCCCGGGCCAGGAGGTGCTGGTGATCCAGTCGGTGGCCGGCGGCTGACGGTTCATGCCGCGGATTCGGGCAGTCCTTACTGACTGCGCCCGATGCCGCGCCACTGGTGTGCCGCCGTCGTGCGTCAAGAAACGGATCAGGCGACGCGCCAGACCGTGCATTCGTCCGTATTGATGGCTTTGCGGAGGCCCGTGATCCGGTCCATGATCCAGACGACGCCGATTCCTGGCGCTGTTTCCTGGACGCTGCCGCGGCGGATCACCACATCGTCGTAGGAGGGCCCCACGGACAGCCGGGCTTCGATTTCGTCGCCGCGGTGGAGCTGATCCAAGGTGCGGACTCTGGTTACATGCGTGGTCGCCTTCTTCAACATCGGGGCCTCCTGGCTGGAGCTGGTGCCGGCTCTTGCCTGCATTCACCAGTGTGGGCTGCGAATGTTGCGTGCCCGTTTCCCCGCGGTTAGCTGCCGGTTAGTTCTTGGCGCCGGACCTGTAAATGTCCGGCCGCGCCTATGGTGGTGCCATGGAGATTCTGCAGGGGATCTGGGCTGTGGTGCTCGGGGCGGCGTCGCTGGCGCCCCTGGCGACCTTCGGCGTCGTCCTCGTTGCCTACCTGGCCTACCGGCAGCGGGACCGCGCGGACAGGCGGGACCAGTGGTGGAAGCGGGCGCAGTGGGCTCTTGATGCCGCCCTGGATGGCCGTGACCCGCACCGCCGGCTCGCAGGCCTGAAGGTGCTGGTCCAGCTCATCGGCAGTGACCTGGCAACCACCGAGGATGCCGACCTGATGAGCGCCTTGGCCGTGGGCATCCGGGAGGAAGAGGGCAGCGGCCGGCGCGGGGCGGCCGTCCCGCCGCCGGTTCAGGGGCTTATCGTGGCTGAGGCGGAACGGCTGGTCAAGGCCGCAGGGGCCAAGGGCCGTTCCTGACCCCGGGTTTTTACGCCGCTTCGCGGTTGCGGTAGCTCGCCAGGAACGTCGAAATCCGGCGGACCGCTTCCTCGATGTCCAGGACGGACGGGAGGATCACGAACCGGAAGTGGTCCGGCGTGGGCCAGTTGAAGGCCGTGCCGTGGGACACCAGGATCTTCTGGTCCCTGAGCAGGTCGATGACGAACTGCTCGTCGCTGGCGATCGGGTACAGCTCCGGGTCCAGTCGCGGGAACAGGTACATGGCCCCCGCCGCGGGGACACAGGTGATGCCCGGGATGGCGGTCAGCAGCTTATAGGCAAGGTCGCGCTGTTCACGGAGCCGGCCACCCGGCCGCACCAGGGCTTCGATGCTTTGGTAGCCGCCCAGGCAGGTCTGGATGGCGTGCTGGGCCGGGACATTGGGGCACAGCCGCAGGGACGCGAGCAGTTCCAGGCCTTCCCGGTAGGCGGCGGTTGCTGCGAGGGGTCCGGTGACCGCCACCCAGCCGGCCCGGTAGCCGGGCATCCGGTAGGCCTTGGAGAGTCCACTGAACGTCAGGCAGCACACGTCCTCGGCCACGGCCGCGGTGTGGATGTGCACGGCGTCCCCGTAGAGGACCTTTTCGTAAATCTCATCGGAGAACAGCACCAGGTTGTGCTTGCGGGCGAGGTCGGCGAACTGCTCCAGGATGCGGCGCGGGTAGACGGCGCCGGTGGGGTTGTTCGGGTTGATGATCACGATGCCCTTGGTGCGGCTGGTGATCCTGGCTTCGACGTCGGCCATGTTGGGCCACCAGTTGTCGGCTTCGTCGCAGAGGTAGTGGACCGGGGTGCCGCCGGTCAGTGTCACGGCGGCGGTCCAGAGCGGGTAGTCCGGTGCGGGCACCAGGATCTCGTCGCCGTTCTCCATGAACGCCTGCAGGCACATGGAAATCAGCTCGCTGACGCCGTTGCCGATGAAGATGTCCTCCACGCCGATGTTCATGAGGCCGCGGGTCTGGTAGTACTGCGAGATCGCTGTCCGTGCGGAGAAGATGCCCTTCGAATCGCTGTACCCCTGGGCGCCCCGCAGGTGGTGGATCATGTCCACCACCACGGACTCGGGAGTCTCCAGGCCGAACGGTGCGGTGTCGCCCAGGTTCATCTTCAGGATCCGGTGCCCCTCGGCCTCCATGTTCTTGGCTGCCTGGAGGATGGGTCCGCGGAGTTCGTACCGGACGTTCTGGAGTTTGCTGGAGTGTTGCATGGCGCGCATGGTTGATTTTTTCACAAAGCACGACGACGGGAGGCCGGTTCCTGCGCGAGTCCCCGCCCGGGCCGGTGCGCGCGCAGGAGAAGTCCCGTGCCGCCGTCGAACGTGGTGGTGTGAAACCGCGCAGCGCGGGCCACTTCGACGAAGCCCCAGGAGCTGTGCATGCCGATCGAGGCAGTGTTTCCGGCATTGACCACGTACCAGGCATCCGGGGTGCGGTCCCAGATCCACTGGAGCCGGGCCGCCGTGAGGGCGGCACCCACGCCGCGGCGGCGCTGTGACGGCCGGACCGTCACGCCGCCAAGGTAGTGGCCGGCGGGTGCGGGGCCGTCCGGATAGTCCCAGTAGTGGGTCTTGCCCCACCCGACCACCTCTCCCGCGGATTCCGCGACCACCACGAGCCGGTCCGGGTCTGCCAGCGCAGCGGCCAGGGCCGCGGTCCCCGAAGGGTTCCGGCCGCTTTGCCGGTCGGTCTCGAGGATGCCGGGCAGGTCCCCTTCTTCCGCCGGACGCACCGTAACCATCGTTAACGTCTACCCTTATGGGCCGCTCTGTGTCGAGGACATGGGCTTGCGATGCACGGGGACCAGTACTTGACCGATAAGTTTGGTACTTGTAATACCGCTGGGCCTGCGCAGTGCGGGAATGCGGACGGGAAAGGAAGTACCCCTATGGGCGGCGTGCTGGTGGGGCTGGCCGTAATCGGTGCCGTGATTGCCGTGGGCTATCTGGCCGCGCGGTGCGGACTGGGTGACGAGCACACCGTCTCCGCGCTGACGAAGATCGCCTTCTTCATCACCAACCCGGTGCTCCTCTTTACCGTGGTGCTGAAATCCGACATCTCCGTGGTGTTCTCCGCCTACGTCCCGCTGGCCCTCCTCACCGCCACCATCACTGCCCTCTTGTACGTCGCCGCCAGCCGTATCTGGTTCCGCCGCCCCATGGCTGACACGGCCGTGGGTGCCATGGCCAGTTCCTACGTCAACGCCAACAACATCGGCATTCCCATCACCCTGTACGCCCTGGGTGACGCCACGCCGGTGGCCCCGGTGCTGCTGGTCCAGCTGCTCCTGCTGGCACCCCTGGTCCTGACCGTCCTGGACCTCTCCGCCGCGGGCCGCTTCTCGCCGCGGCTGATGCTGACGCAGCCCTTCCGGAACCCGATGATCATCGCCACCCTCCTCGGAGCCGTCCTGGCCGCCTTCCACGTGAAGCTGCCCGAACCGGTCATGGCGCCGCTGACGCTGCTGGGCGGTGCGGCGGTGCCGGTGGTGCTGCTGGCCTTCGGGATGTCACTGCGCGGTACGCGAATGCTCCGGAGCGGCGGGCACACGGCCGAAATCCTTACCGCCACCGCGCTGAAGTCCGCAGTGATGCCCGCGGTGGCCTACGTCGTGGGCCGTTTTCTCTTCAACCTCGAACCGCACATGCTCCTGGGCGTGGTGCTCATGGCCGCGCTCCCGCCGGCCCAGAACGTGTTCCTCTTCGCCAGCAGATACGGCCGGGGCATGGCGGTGGCGCGGGAGACCATCCTCATTTCGACGGCGGCGGCTGCCCCGGTCCTGGTCCTGATCGTCTGGCTCCTGGCCGCCTGAGCCTGCTGAATCCGGCGAAGGCCGCGCCGCGCCGGGCGTCCCGGGGGTACCGCCCCCGCCACCTGCCGGGCAAGAATGGGCACATGGAACTTCCCGTGATGCCGCCCGTCCCGCCCATGCTTGCCAAGGCCGTCAGCGGCATCGACGGCATTCCGAAAGGCGGGGACCTTAGCTACGAACCCAAATGGGACGGCTTCCGGTCCATCATCTTCCGCGACGGAGACGAGCTGGAGATCGGCAGCCGCAACGAAAAACCGATGACCCGCTACTTCCCCGAGCTCGTGGCCGCACTCAAGGAAAACCTCCCGGAGCGCTGCGTGGTTGACGGCGAAATCATCCTGGTGGGTGCCTCCGGTGACCGGCTGGACTTCGACACCCTGCAGCAGCGCATCCACCCCGCCGCCAGCCGGGTGAAGCTCCTGTCCGAGCAGACGCCCGCCTCCTTCGTGGCCTTCGACCTCCTGGCCCTGGACGGTGACGACTACACCGGCAGGCCCTTCGCCGAACGCCGGGCCGCCCTGGAAAAGGCGCTCGCGGCCAGCAAGGCTCCGGTCCACCTCACCGCTGCCACCACGGACAAGGACACGGCAAGCCAGTGGTTCGAGCAGTTCGAAGGGGCAGGGTTGGACGGCTTGGTGGCCAAACGCCTGGACGGAACGTACCAGCCGGACAAGCGGACGATGTTCAAGGTCAAGCATGAACGCACCGCCGACTGCGTGGTGGCCGGGTACCGGCTGCACAAGAGCGGCCCGGACGTCATCGGCTCGCTGCTCCTGGGCCTGTACAAGGACGACGGCGGCCTGGCGAGCGTGGGCGTGATCGGCGCCTTCCCGATGAAGCGCCGGCAGGAGCTTTTCCAGGAGCTGCAGCCGCTGGTGACCGACTTCGACAACCACCCATGGGCCTGGGCGAAGCAGGAGGACGGGGAGCGGACGCACCGCAACGCCGAGGGCAGCCGCTGGAGCGCCGGGAAGGACCTGTCCTTCGTGCCGCTCCGGCCCGACCTGGTGGTGGAGGTCCGCTACGACCACATGGAAGGCGAGAGGTTCCGCCACACCGCCCAGTTCAACCGCTGGCGGCCGGACCGGGATCCGGAGTCCTGCACGTACGCGCAGCTGGAGGAGCCGGTGAACTTTGACCTGGCTTCCGTGCTGGAGACCGGCAAGCCTTAATTATGCAGGGCGCAGGCCCGCTGCCGGGCCGCCGTCGTGCACTCCTGCCCAGTTACCGGCACCCCGCCGCTGCCCACAGCTTGGAAAAGCCCGCCACCGCCGGGCTTTGCAGGAGGTGGCGGGCTTTGTCCGGTCGCTAACCGGGAAGGAGTGTACGGGCGGAGGGCCTACTTGAGGCCGAGCTCCTTGGTGGGGGTCTTGTAGGATTCCTTGGCCGTCATGGCCGAGACAGCAGCGATGACGCAGATGACCGCGGTGAAGATGCTGATCTGCACCCAGCCGCCCGGCTTGATGCCACCCATCGCGGCCACGATGGCCGGAGCGAACCCTGCCATCAGGAAGCCCAGCTGCGTGCCGATGGCCAGGCCGGAGAAGCGGACCCTGGTGCTGAACATTTCGGCGTAGAAGGACGGCCATACGGCGTTGGCGGCGGCGTAACCGCAGGAGAACATGCCGATCGCGGCCAGGAACATCAGCGGGACGCTGCCGGATTCCAGGCTCAGCAGGAACAGCGGGGTGAGCACCGCACTGGCCAGGGCGCCGTAGATGTAGACGGGCTTGCGGCCGATCTTGTCTGCCAGCATGCCGAAGAGTGGCTGGGTGCCCAGGGCTACCAGGTTGGCGCCCACTACGAGCCACAGTGTGGTGGTGCCGTCCACGCCGGCCACGGTCTTGGCGTAGCTGATGGCGAGGGTACCGAACACGGTGGACACGGCGGCGATGAAGGCACAGCAGATCACGCGGAGCACATCGCGCCAGTGGCCCTTGAGGAGGTCGGCGACGGGAAGCTTGGAGATCTGGGCGGACTTCTGGGCTTCCGCGAAGGCGGGTGGCTCGTGCAGGGTGCGCCGGATGAAGAACGCCACCACAACCACCACTGCGCTGAGCCAGAACGGGATGCGCCAGCCGATGCCGTACTTGATCTCGTCCGGCAGGGCGAGGACGGGGATGAACACCAGCGCTGCGAGGATTTGGCCGCCCTGGGTACCGGTCAGGGTCCAGGACGTGAAGAAGGACCGGCGGTTGTCCGGGGCGTGCTCCAGGGTCATGGAGGAAGCACCGGCCTGTTCGCCGGCTGCTGAGAGGCCTTGGCAGAGGCGGGCCAGCACCAGCAGCGCGGGAGCCCACCACCCTACGGTGTTGAAGTCCGGCAGGCAGCCGATGAGGAAGGTTGAAGCACCCATCAGGACGAGGGTGAACATCAGGACTTTCTGCCGGCCCACCCTGTCGCCGAAGTGGCCCAGGATGACGGCGCCCACCGGCCGCGCAATGTACGCGAAGCCGAAGGTGGCGAAGGACATGATGGCCGCGTTGGCGTCAGCGCTGGGGAAGAAGACCGTGGGGAAGATCAGTGCGGCCGCCGAGCCGAAGATGAAGAAGTCGTAGTATTCGACGGCGCTGCCCAGGAAGCTGGCGAGTGCGGCTTTCTTGGGGGTGCCGGTATGCGTGGCGGTGCCCGCTCCGGCGGAAGGAAGTGTCTGGCTCATGGAGTTCCTTTGTGTGACGGCATTGTCGCGGATGGTTCAGGAGTCGCAGCCGCCGCGGCCTGGGTGCGGGCGGGGCGCGATGCGGCTGGAGTCCTCTCAAGACCCGAGCGAGTAGCCACATGGTGAGAGCTACTTGTGCGATACAGCAATGATGGCTGTGAGGGCTGTCACTTGTCAAGGAAATAATCACCATCTAGAAATAGCTCTCACATTGTGGCAACATCGACGCATGAGTGTGAATCAAGCCACAATGGCCGATGGTGTCCAGGATGATCCGACGGGAGGGGGTGGCCCTGCCATTCCTGACGTGCAGGGTGATTCCCCGGAGGCGGCCAAGGGTGCCGGCCGGAAGGGCGCCGAACGGACCGACATGGTGGGCAAGGCCCTTGGCCTGTTGGTGCTCCTGGGCGAAGAGCCGCGCGGTGCCAGCGCAGCGGAGATTTCGCGGCGCGCGGAGCTGCCCTTCAGCACCACCTACAGGCTCCTCGGCTCGCTCGCCCGCGACGGTTTCGTGGACTATGAGCCGGATGGCCGGCGCTACCATCTGGGCCTGCGGATCTTCCAGCTGGGCCAGCGGGTGTCCAATCATCATGGTTTCGCCGGAGCCGCCCTGCCGGTCCTTCGCCGGGTCACGGAGCAGACCGGCGAGGCCACCATCCTCAGCGTTCGCGACGGCCATCACCACCTGACGGTCAACAAGGTGGACGGCCCGCAGATGTTCCGGGTGACCAGCGACCCCGGCCACCTGGGCTCGCTGTCCGCCACCGCCGTCGGCAAGGCGCTGGTGGCCTTTGCCGAGGACGCCGAGCGCGAAAACCTCCTCGCCGAGCTGCCGCTCGAGCCGCTGACGGAAAAGTCCATCACAGACCGCGATGGCTTCCGCCGCGAGATCGAGCAGGTGCGCCGCCAGGGCTACGCCGTGATGGACGAGGAAAACGAGATCGGCATGCGTGCCGTCGCGGTCCCGCTGCTCAACAGCCAGGGGCACGCCTTTGCGTCGCTGGCGACGGCGGCTCCGGTCTTCCGCATGACCCTGGACGAGCTGAAGGCGCACGTATTGCTCCTGCAGGATGCTGCGGCTGAGCTGGCCGCGCGGCTTCCGCAAAGGTAGCCCCGCCCTAAGTGTTCGCTAGTCGAACATTAGTGCGCAGAATGAACAATTGCTGTACTGTAATCCCTGTCACCGGCGTGCCGCCCCGCGGCCCGGTGCCGTTACCAAAGGAGCTGCACGGATGAGCCAACGAACTGAGTCCTACCTGGTGGGACTGGTTGGAGATGGCGTGACGCCATCGCTCACCCCGCCCATGCACGAACGGGAAGGTGACGTGCAGGGCCTGCGCTACCTGTACCGCCCCATTGACCTCCTCGAACTTGGCCTGGCGGGGGACTCCGTGGGCGAGGTCCTCCGGAGCGCCCGCACGCTGGGCTTCAATGGCCTGAACATCACGCATCCCTGCAAGCAGCTGGTCCTGCAGCACCTGGATGAGGTGAGCCCTGATGCCCGCCGGCTCGGTGCCGTCAACACCGTGGTCATCCGGGACGGCCGCTTCATCGGCCACAACACCGACTTCTCCGGCTTCGCCGCAGCCCTCGCCTCGGGTCTCCCCGGCGCCCGGTTGGACCGTGTGGTGCAGCTCGGCGCGGGAGGTGCCGGGTCCGCCGTCGCGTACGCCCTGCTCAGCGCGGGCGTGACTGTGCTGGACCTGGTGGACATGGATCCCGAACGGGCGGCCGCACGCGCAGCGGAATTGTCCGGCTTTTTCCCTGACAGCACCGTCACGGCACGCACCACGGCGGAGCTGCCGCAGCTCATGCCCCTGGCCGACGGCCTGGTGCACTGCACCCCGGTGGGCATGGCCGCGCACCCCGGCGTTCCGCTGGACCTGCAGCTGCTCGAGCCCAGGCACTGGGTGGCTGACATTGTCTACCGGCCCATCGAGACCGAGCTGGTCCGCGGCGCCCGCGCCAAGGGCTGCGAGGTCCTGGACGGCGGCCGTATGGCCGTGGGCCAGGCTGCCGACGCCTTCCGGATCTTCACCGGCCTCGACGCCGACCCGGAGCGGATGCGCAGCCACTTCCTTGAGCTTGTGGCCGCCGAGGAGGTGGCTGCCTGATGCGTACTGGTATCGCCACCGTCTGCCTTTCCGGCACCTTGAAGGAAAAGATGCAGGCCTGCGCCATTGCGGGCTTCGACGGCATCGAAATCTTCGAACAGGACCTGGTCACCTCACCGCTGAGCCCCGAAGACGTGCGGAAAATGGCCGCTGACCTGGGGCTGGGCCTGGACCTTTACCAGCCGTTCCGGGATTTCGACGGCGTCACCCCGGACCTGCTCAAGGCCAACCTCCGCCGCGCCGAGGCCAAGTTCAAGCTGATGTCCCGCCTGGGCATGGACACCATCCTGGTGTGCTCCAACGTTGCCACCGCAACGATCGATGACGACGGCGTCCGGGCAGAACAGCTGGCGCAGCTGGCCGGCCTGGCCGGGGACCACGGCGTCAAGGTGGCCTACGAGGCGCTGGCCTGGGGCAAGTACGTCAACGACTACGAACACGCCTACCGCCTGGTGGAGATGGTGGACCACCCCAACCTGGGCACCTGCCTGGACTCCTTCCACATCCTGTCCCGTGACTGGGACACCGCACCGATCGAACAGATCAACCCGGAGAAGATCTTCTTCGTCCAGGTGGCTGACGCCCCCAAACTGTCCATGGACGTCCTGTCCTGGAGCCGCCACTACCGTGTCTTTCCGGGCGAAGGGCAGTTCGAGCTCGCCAAGTTCATGGGCCACGTGGTCCGCGCCGGCTACACCGGCCCGGTGTCGCTGGAGGTCTTCAATGACGTTTTCCGGCAGTCCGATGTGGAGCGGACGGCCGTCGATGCCATGCGCTCGCTCATCTGGCTGGAGGAACAGAGCGCCAAGTGGCTCGGGGACAACGCCGGGACCGGCACGGACGGTGCGGCGGCAGGCGGCGCCGCCCACCGGCGTCGTTATCCCATGGAACTGGCCACGCTCCCCAAGGTGAACGAACCCGCCGGCTTCAACTTCGCCGAGGTGAAGGCGGACGATACCGCCCAGCTGGAGAGGCTCCTGGGCCAGCTTGGCTTCGGATTCGAAGGCCGGCACCGCACCAAAGATGTCCAGCTGTGGACCATGGGGCAGGCTCGGGTCATCATCAACGAGCAGGCTGCCTCGCACGCCGAGCCGTCCATCGCGGCCCTGGGGTTCGACGTCGATTCCCCCGTGATTGCCTCAGCCCGGGCCCAGCAGCTCAAGGCACCGGTGGTGGCCCGCAAGGTCCAGGCCGACGAGGAAGTCTTCCAAGGAATCTCCGCCCCGGATTCCACCGAGATCTTCCTCTGCCAGGGCAGCCCGGACGGCACCGCCGCGTGGACCCACGAATTCGGCGAAGGGCTCGAACACGCACGGTCCGCGCTGAATGCGGTGATCGACCACGTGAACCTGGCCCAGCCGTGGCAGCACTTCGACGAAGCCGTGCTTTTCTACACCAGCGCTCTCGCCCTGGAACCGCAGCCGTTCGCGGAGGTCCCCAGCCCCAGCGGCCTGGTCCGCTCCCAGGTCATGGAAACGGCCGACGGCGCCGTCCGGCTGGTGCTGAATCTCGCCCCCGTGCAGCAGGGCCACGCCCCGAAGACCTACCAGGAGCACATCGCCTTCGCGGTGGACGACCTCGTGGCGGCGGCACGGGCCGCCCGGTCCCGCGGCCTGGACTTCCTTGAGATCCCCGCCAACTACTACGAGGACCTGGACGCCCGGTTCGACCTCGCCCCCGGCTTCCTGGCCACGCTCCGGGAGCTCAACCTCCTGTACGACCGGGACGCGGACGGCGAGTTCCTGCACTTCTACACAGCCACCGTGGGCAGCGTGTTCTTCGAAATGGTGGAACGCCGCGGAGGCTACAGCGGCTACGGCGCCCCGAATGCGCCCGTCCGCCACGCCGTCCAATACGACTCACTGCACCGCTGACCACACAACGCACCAGAGAACACCCCCAGAAAGGAGCCGGACGTGCCGGAAGAGACACACGCCCAGCCTGAAACGGATGAGTCCGTACCGCCCGCCGAGCCGAAGGCGGCCCACCTGCCGCTGGACAAGGCCATCGAAACCCAGGCCGACCTCAGTGCCGAGATCAGCTCCATCGGCGAGGCCTACCGGCGCGCGCTCAAGGACGACGCGCAGCCGGAGGTCCAGCCCCGTTTGGACTACCCGCCGTACCGGAGCAGCATCCTGCGCCACCCCACCAAGAGCCTGCACCACACAGACCCGGAAACCATCGAGCTGTACTCACCGGCGTTCGGGCACCAGGACGTGCACGCACTGGAATCGGACCTGACCATCCAGCACAACGGCGAGCCCCAGGGTGAGCGGATCATCGTGGCTGGCCGCGTCCTGGACGGTGACGGCCGTCCGGTGGCCGGGCAGCTCGTGGAAATCTGGCAGGCGAACGCCTCCGGCCGCTACATCCACAAGCGGGACCAGCACCCGGCGCCCATCGACCCCAACTTCACGGGAATCGGCCGCTGCATCACCGGCCCGGACGGCTCCTACCGCTTCACCACCATCAAGCCCGGCGCCTACCCGTGGAAGAACCACCTGAACGCCTGGCGCCCGGCACACATCCACTTCTCGCTGTTCGGCACCGAGTTCACGCAGCGCATCATCACCCAGATGTACTTCCCCGGCGACCAGCTCTTCCCGCTGGACCCCATCTACCAGACCATCGTGGACCAGGGCGCCCGCGACCGGCTGGTGGCCAGCTACGACCACAGCCTCACTGAACCCGAGTGGGCCCTGGGCTACAACTGGGACATCGTCCTGACCGGGGCCAAGCGGACCTGGACCGAAAACGAGGCACTGGGTGCCGCCGGCGACGACGACAACGAATAGGCAGAGGACCACGCACATGAGCAACTCCACCAAACTCGTTCCCACCCCAGGCCAGACGGTGGGCCCGTTCTACGGCTACGCGCTCCCGTACGAGAAGGACAACGAGCTGCTGGCCCCCGGTTCGCCCGGATCCATCCGCCTGCAGGGCACCGTGTACGACGGCGCCGGCCAGACCATCCCGGACGCCATCCTGGAAATCTGGCAGCCTGACTCCGAAGGCAACGTGGTCCAGCGCACCGGTTCGCTGGTCCGGGACGGCTACACGTTTACCGGCTGGGGCCGCGGCGCCGTGGGCAACTCCGGCGTCTACACCTTCACCACCGTGAACCCCGGCCCCACCAAGCCCGGTTCGGCCCCGTTTATTTCCGTGGCCATCTTCGCCCGCGGCCTCACCAACCGGCTCTTCACCCGCATCTACCTGCCGGAGGACACTGAGGCCCTGGCCAACGACCCCCTGCTGAGCTCGCTGGATCCGGAGCGCCGCAGCACGCTGATCGCCCGCCGCGACCCTGATGGCGGCCTCACCTGGGACATCCGCCTCCAGGGCGAGGGCGAGACGGTTTTCCTGGACTTCCAGTGACGCACCCCGCCCCCGGAGAACTGCACCCCTTCGCGGACGGAGGCGACGCCGGCCTGCTCAGTCCCGTCTCGGCGTCGCCCCTCGTGGCGGCGCTCACCGGCGACCGTGCCGTGCTGGCGGCAATCCTCGCCGTCGAATCGGGCTGGGCCGCCGTGCTGGAACACGCCGGCCTGGCACCTGCCGGGTCCGCCGCCGTCGTTGCCTCCGCGGCCGAGGCAGGGCGCTACGACGTGGCGGACATTGCCCTCCGGGCCCAAGGCGGCGGCAACCCCGTGATCCCGCTGCTGGCGGACCTCCGGAAAAACGTCGCGGCGCTGGACACCGCCGGGGTTGGGGCCGGGAAAGCCGTGCACAGCTCGCTGACCAGCCAGGACGTGCTGGACACGGCCTTGATGCTGCTGGCCCGCAACACCGTCCACGCGGTGCTGGCGGACCTGAAAGGGACGACGACGGCGCTCGCGCACCTTGCGGGGCAGCATGCGGACACGCTGTGCGTGGGCCGGAGCCTGACGCAGCATTCGCTTCCCTTCACCTTCGGGCTGCGAGCGGCCCAGTGGTTCCAGGGCGTGGCCGCCGCAGGCCGGCAGCTGGAGGGCCTGAAGTTCCCTGTCCAGTTCGGTGGTGCGGCGGGAACGCTCGCTGCCGGAACCGTGCTGACGGAAAGCAGCTCCGCCACGCCGTTCACCCTTGCCGATGCCCTGGCTGCCCAACTGGGCCTGGCTCCGGCCCCGGCTCCGTGGCACACCAACCGCCTGGCCATCACCTCCCTGGGCCACGCGCTGGCCTCCGTGCTGGACGCCTTCGGCAAGATCGCCGCCGACGTCCTGTTCCTGAGCCGGCCCGAGGTGGCTGAGCTCGCCGAGCCGCGTGCCGCCGGCCGGGGAGTGTCCTCCGCCATGCCGCAGAAGCAGAACCCCGTGCTGTCCGTCCTGGTCCGCAGCGCCGCACTCCAGGCACCCCAGCTGGCCGCCCAGCTGCACGTGGCCGCCGCCAACTTCAACGACGAACGCCCCGACGGCGCCTGGCACACCGAGTGGCCGGCCCTGCGCCAGCTGCTGGCCCTGGCCCTCGGCGCCGCCGGCCACCTCCGCGAACTCGCCGAAGGGCTGCAGGTATTCCCCGACGCCATGCGCCGCAACCTCGACCTCTCCGGCCCGCTGCTGCTGGCCGAGGGCGTCGCCGCCGCGGTGGCACCCCTGCTGGGAGACAAGGACGGCCGCAGCGGCAAGCAGCAGCTGCAGGACGTGGTGGACCGGACCCTCCAGGCGCCGCCCGCCGAGCAGGCCAGCACCTACCGCAAGCTGTTCCGTGAGGCCGTCCCCGCCGCCGTCGTTCCCGATGCCCGGCTGGATGAACTCCTGGACCCCGCCAACTATCTGGGCCAGGCCGCGGAAATCTCCGGCCGCATCCTGGCATCTTTTCCCGAATTTGTTACCCCTCCCGACGCGAATGGAGCTTCCCGTGGCTAAGCCGGCACTGAAGGCAGCGCTGTTGTCCCCCCAACGACCCCTGGGCGAGCACCCCCTCCTGCTGGTGGGCCCGTCCCTGGGCACCTCCTCCATCCTCTGGAACAGGGCCGCATCCCTGCTCGGCACTGACTACGACGTAGTGGCCTGGGACCTGCCCGGCCACGGCGTCTCACCCGCAGCCACCGAAACGTTCGACGTCGCAGCCCTCGCGGACGCCGTGGTGGACCTGGCCGACTCCATCGCCCCCGGTGAAAATTTCCACTACGCCGGCGTCTCCCTGGGCGGCGCGGTGGGCCTGCAGCTGGGCATCAAGCACGGGGCACGGCTGAAAAGCCTGTCCGTGCAGAACAGCGGGGCCAAGATCGGGACGCCCGAAGGCTGGCTGGAACGCGCCGAAACCGTCCGGACCCAGGGCACCCCGGTGATGATCCAGGGCTCCGCTGAGCGCTGGTTTGCCCCCGGATTCATGGACAGCCAGCCGGAACTGAGCAGCCGGCTCCTGCACGCCCTGCGTGACGCTGACCGCTTCAGCTACGCGTTCTGCTGCGAAGCGCTGGCAGCGTTTGATGTCCGGGCAGAACTCGGCAGCATCCGCGTTCCCACCCAGGTGATCGCCGGTGCGCTGGACGGCGTCGCCACGCCGGCGATGGCCGATGAAGTCGCCACGGGAATCATGGACGGCGGCGGCACCGCCACGGCCGTGACCCTCGAAGGCGTCGCCCACCTGGCACCTGCCGAAGCCCCGGCCCACGTGGCCGAGCTGATGCGCGGGCTGATCAGCTGGGCCGAATCACAGGTGGCAGCCAAGTGAGCGGCCCCGGACAGCCGGATCCGGCGCGCAACGGCGTGGTCCAGCCCGGCGCTACCAGCCAGGACATTTACGACGGCGGCATGGCCGTCCGGCGGGAAGTCCTCAGTGACGAGCACGTGGACCGGGCCAACGCCGCCAAGGACGGATTCACCGAGGACTTCCAGGACATGATCACCCGCATCGCCTGGGGTGGCATCTGGACGCGGCCCGGCCTGACCCGGCAGATGCGCTCCGCCGTCACCATCACCGCCATGGTGGCCCACGGCCACTGGGAGGAACTGGCGATGCACATCCGGGCGGCCCTCCGGAACGGCCTCAGCCGGGACGAAATCAAGGAAATCCTGCTGCAGACCGCCATCTACTGCGGAGTTCCGTCCGCCAACACGGCCTTCAAAACCGCCCAGCAGGTGTTCCGCGACCTCGACTCCATCCACGAAGACCCCGCGGGCACCGGCGCCAACCCCACCCCTCCCAACTAGGTCGCAGTTGTTGTCGTTTTGAGCCCCCAAAACGACAACAACTGCCAGTCAGTTGGGTCCCAGAGAATCAGAGGAACCATGAACCAGGCTTTTGTGTACGATGCGGTGCGCACTCCGTTCGGTAAGTTCGGCTCCGGCCTTGCCGGGGTCCGTCCGGATGATTTGGCTGCGCATGTGATCAGCGAATCCGTGAAACGGGCGCCGGGCCTTGATCCGGAGCGGATTGATGAGGTGGTGTTCGGCAACGCGAACGGTGCCGGCGAGGAGAACCGCAACATTGCCCGGATGGGCACGCTGTTGGCGGGCTTGCCGGTCTCGATTCCGGGGACCACGGTGAACCGGTTGTGCGGGTCGTCGCTGGACGCTGCGATCATCGCGTCCCGGCAGGTCAACGCCGGCGACGCCGACCTGGTCCTGGTGGGTGGGGCGGAGTCGATGTCCCGCGCGCCGTGGGTGCTGCCGAAGACGGAGAAGCCGTACCCGGCCGGGGACATGACCCTGGCGTCTACAACGCTGGGCTGGCGGCTGGTGAACAAGGCCATGCCGAAGGAGTGGACCATTTCCCTCGGCGAGGCCACCGAGCGGCTCCGCGAAAAGTATGGCGTGACACGGGAGGCGCAGGACGAGTTCGCCGCCGCCTCCCACAATCTGTCCGCCGCGGCGTGGGATGAGGGGTTTTACGACAACCTCGTCGCCCCGGTGCCCGGCACGGACCTGGTGCGGGACGAGGGCATCCGTGCCGGTTCGTCCGCCGAGAAGCTCGCCGGCCTGAAGACGGTGTTCCGTGCCGAGGGCGGCACGGTGACGGCGGGGAACGCGTCGCCGTTGTCCGACGGCGCCTCCGCGGCCTGGGTGGGCAGTGAAGCTGCCGTGGGGCTGCTGGGCCTGGACCCGCTGGCGAGGATCGCCGGGCGCGGTGCGCACGGCAATGATCCGCAGTTCTTCGGGTACGCACCCGTGGAGGCAGCGAACAAGGCCCTCGCAAAGGCGGGGATCGGCTGGGACCAGGTGGGCGCCGTCGAACTTAACGAAGCGTTCGCCGCGCAGTCCCTGGCCTGCATCAATGCCTGGGGCATCGACCCGTCGATTGTGAACCGGCACGGCGGGGCGATCGCGATGGGCCACCCGCTCGGCGCCTCCGGCACCCGGATCCTGGGCACCCTGGCCCGGTCCCTGCAGGCCTCCGGGGAGCGCTGGGGTGTTGCCGCGATCTGCATCGGCGTGGGCCAGGGCCTCGCCGTCGTCCTCGAAAACGTCACCGCTGGAAAGGCTTAGGCACATGCTGAATTTTGTTGATTCGGTCCGGGAGGCCGTGGCCGGGATCCAGGACGGCTCCACCGTGATGATCGGCGGGTTCGGGAATGCCGGGCAGCCGTTCGAACTGATCGACGCGCTCCTCGAATGCGGCGCGACGGGCCTGACGGTGGTGAACAACAACGCCGGGCAGGGCGACCAGGGCCTGGCCCTGCTGATCAAGGAAGGCCGGGTGCGGAAGATGATCTGCTCCTTCCCAAGGCAGTCCGATTCCTGGCACTTCGACGCCAAGTACAAGGCCGGGGAGATCGAACTCGAGCTGGTGCCGCAGGGCAACCTGGCCGAACGGATCCGGGCCGCGGGGGCCGGGATCGGCGGGTTCTTTACGCCCACGGGCTATGGCACCATGCTGGCTGAGGGCAAGGAAACCCGGATCATCGACGGCCGCGGGCAGGTCTTCGAAACACCCATCCACGCCGACGTCGCCCTGATCAAGGCGTTGAAGGCGGACGGGAAGGGCAACCTGGTGTACCGCAAGACCGCCCGGAACTTCGGCCCCATCATGGCCGCCGCCGCGAAGCACACCATCGTCCAGGTCTCCGAGATCGTGCCAACCGGCGGGCTGGACCCGGAAAACATCGTCACTCCCGGGATTTACGTCAACAGCGTTGTCCGCGTGGCAGCAAGCACAGCAGAAAAGGTGGCCTGACATGAGCGTGCAGTCCAACGAAACGTCCCTCCAGACCTCCGAGACCCCGCTGGGCCGGGACGACCTCGCCCGGCTGGTGGCCAAGGACATCGCCCCGGGATCCTTCGTGAACCTCGGCATCGGCCAGCCCACCCTGGTGTCGAACTACCTCACCGAGGAACAGAACATCACCCTGCATACCGAGAACGGGATGCTCGGCATGGGCCCCGCAGCCGTTGGGGACGAGATCGACGGCGACCTGATCAACGCCGGCAAGATCCCCGTCACCGAACTCCCCGGCGCCTCGTACTTCCACCACGCCGACTCGTTCGCGATCATGCGCGGCGGGCACCTGGACATCTGTGTCCTGGGCGCGTTCCAGGTCTCCGCCACCGGTGACCTCGCGAACTGGCACACCGGGGCACCCGGGGCGATTCCCGCCGTCGGCGGTGCCATGGACCTCGCCACCGGCGCCAAGGACGTCTTCGTGATGATGACCCTCCTGACCCGCGAAGGCGCGTCGAAGATCGTGGAGTCCTGCACCTACCCGCTCACCGGCGTCGGCTGCGTCACCCGCGTCTACACCGACAAAGCCGTCTTCCTCACCGGCCCCGACGGCGTCACCGTCCGCGAAACCTTCGGCACCACCCTCGAAGAACTCCAGGAACTGCTCCCCATCCCCCTCAAAGCCGCGCCCGCCGCCGGACGCCGGGACCCGGGCGCACCCTAGGATTGGTAACCATGACCGACGCCGTCCGCACGGACACCCAGCCACCGCAGGCAAGCGACCAGTACGTCCAGTCGCTGGCCCGCGGGCTGGCCGTGATCAGGGCCTTCGACGCCGACCGGCCCGTCATGACCCTCAGCGAAGTGGCGGGCCAAACCGGCCTGACCCGGGCCACGGCGCGGCGGTTCCTGCACACCCTGGTGGAGCTGGGATACGTCCGGACGGACGGGAAGACGTTTGCCCTCACGGCCAAGGTCCTCCAGCTCGGCTACGCCTACCTGTCCGGGCTGTCCCTGCCGCAGCTGGCCCAGCCGCACCTGGAAGAGCTGTCCCTGAAACTGGGGGAGTCGACGTCGGCCGCTGTCCTGGACGGCGTGGACATCGCCTACATCGCCCGGGTGACCACGCGCCGGATCATGACCGTCGGCATCACCGTGGGTACCCGCTTCCCTGCCTACGCCACCTCCATGGGACGGGTGCTCCTGGCCAACCTGCCGGCCCCGGCCCTCGAGGAATACCTGGCCGCAGCGGACATCAGGCCGCTCACGCCCCGGGCCCTGGGGACGGTCCCGGAGCTGCTGGCGGTGCTGGAGACCGTCGGGGCGCAGGGCTGGTGCCTGCTGGACCAGGAACTGGAACCGGGCCTGATGTCCGTGGCGGCACCGGTGTTTGACGGAGCCAAAGTGGTGGCGGCGGTCAACGTGTCGCTGCAGGCCCAGTCGGTTGCAGCCCGGGAGGACCCGGAGGCGTACCTGGCCTCGGTGGCGCAGGAGATCACGGCCACCGCCAAGCTCATCTCCGCTGACCTCACGGCCCGCGGCTGACCCGTTCCCGGGAGGTCAGCTGCCCTTGGTCTGGGCGAACAGCTTGCGCAGCGTGAAGAAGCAGCCCAAGGCGCTGAACAGTAAGGCAAGCAGGAAGTCGCCAACGTAGGCGTCAATCAGTTCGCGGTTGGTGGTGACGTTAAACATCAGGAAGTCCCAGGTCCCGGGGTCCACGAGCATCGCCAACGGTGAACCGCCGCCAAGGTACTTGGCGGCGTCCAGGAGCATGCCGCCCCAGAAGGACAGCAGGACCGTTCCGAGCGTGATGGCGGCGACCACCCAGGCGCCCCGGCGGCTGATGGGGCCGCCCGTCCCAAGCACGTAAAGCCGGGCGGCCAGTGCGGCAGCGACGAAGGCGACAATGGAAGCCATCCATCCCATGTTCCACAGCACCATCCACGCGATGATGCCCACCGGAGCGGCGGCCAGGGCGTAAACCGTTCCGCGCACCACATCTTCCCTCGGCGCAGGGGCCGGCAGGGCAAACTCGTAAGCGCTTTCAGGCGGAGTCCACGGCTCGGACGACCGCTGGCCGTACTGCGGCGCCCCAGGCCCGTGGCCCGTGGCGTCCCCGGCCGGTGTTGCCTCAAAATCTGCGCGCTCTGACAAGATGCCCCCAATATGTGTGATGTGCGAGTTGCGCTTATTCTCACACGGGAAGACAGATGCGCGGCGCCACGTCAGGAAAGTCCGCCTGCGGGCGCCAGTTCCTCCGATTCGCAAACCATTTACAACGGTTTGCCGGAATGCCCCCGCCACACTACTCCCGCCGCAGCAGCCCGCGCTCTAGACTCAACCCAACTGTGCGCAGCAGAGCGGCTGCCGCAAGACTGCCGGACGCGGCAGGAAGGGAGCGTGCGGGTGAAACTGGGCATTCCGCGGGAGCGCCGGGACGGCGAACGGCGCGTGGCCGCCACCCCGGACACGGTGAAGCAGTTGGCCGGCATGGGCCTGGACGTCCTGATCGAGGCGGGCGCGGGCGACGCCGCAGGGCACCCGGACCGCGAATACACGGAGGCCGGTGCCGCCGTCGTTCCTGAACTGGATACCGGTGCAGTGGATATCCTGGCGCATGTCCGCCCCCTGGACCCGCGCACGGCCTCCGGTCTGAAAAGGGGAGCGGTCACCGTGGGGCTCGCGTCGCCGTCGTCCGAACTGCCCACAGTGCAGGCGCTCGCGGAGGCGGGCGCCACGTCCTTCGCCCTGGAACTGGTGCCGCGCATCTCCCGCGCCCAGTCCATGGACGCGCTCAGCTCCCAGGCCCTGGTGGCCGGGTACCGCTGCGTGCTGGAGGCGGCCATCCGGCTGCCCAGGTTCTTCCCCCTCTACATGACCGCCGCCGGTACGGTCCCGCCGGCCCGGGTCCTGGTCCTCGGCGCCGGCGTGGCCGGGCTGCAGGCGATCGGCACGGCCAAACGGCTCGGCGCCCGGGTGTCCGCCAATGACATCCGGCCCGCCTCGGCGGACGAGGTCGCGTCCATGGGTGGCACCTTCATCCGCCTGGACCTGGAAACCGCTGAGGCCGCCGGCGGCTACGCCCGGCAGCTCAGTTCCGACGCCGGCACCCGGCAGCGGCAGCTGCTCGCGCCGCACGTCGCGCAAACGGATGTTTTGATCACGACGGCGGCCGTGCCGGGCAGGCGCGCACCGCTCCTGGTGACCCTGGACATGGTGCAGGGCATGCGGCCCGGATCGGTCGTCGTCGACCTCGCCGCGGAGTCCGGCGGGAACGTCGAGGGAGCGGTTCCCGGCGAGGACATCGCCGTCCCCACCGCCGACGGTGCCGGCCACGTGACCCTGGTGGGACTGAAGGACCCGGCCTCCGCCATGGCGTCCGACGCCTCCCGCCTCTATGCCAAGAACGTGGCCAACCTCCTGGCGCTGATGGTCCGGAACGGGGAACTCGTCCTGGACTTCGATGACGAGGTGGTGGCCGGGGCCTGCTTTACCCACGCCGGCGAAGTGCGGCACCGGCCAACCGCAGAGCTGCTCGGTGAAACAGCCCGGGCCCGGCAGGAAGGGGTGCTCTGATGGACGGCATGAGCCTGCTGACCATCACGGTCCTGGCCGTCTTCGTGGGATTCGAGGTGGTATCCAAGGTCTCCAGCACCCTGCACACCCCGCTGATGTCCGGCGCCAACGCCATCCACGGCATCATCCTGGTGGGTGCCATCATCGTTGCCGGCCAGGCCACGGACCCGTGGGTGCTCGCGGTGGCCCTGCTCGCCGTCGTCCTGGCCACGGCCAACCTGGTGGGCGGCTTCGTGGTGACGGACCGGATGCTGCACATGTTCCACGCGAAGAAGGAAATTCCGCGCAGCAGGCCCGCGCAGTCGGGTGCCGCGCAGTCCGGCCCCGCGCCAAAGGCGGACGGCAAATGAGCATCCTCGACCCCGCCTGGACCGCTCTGCTCTACCTGGCCGCCGCGGTCTTCTTCATCCTCGCCCTGCGCGGACTCAGCTCCCCCCGGACCGCCCGCCGCGGCAACCTGATCGGCGCGTTCGGTGCCCTGATCGCCGTCGTCACCGTGTTCCTCTCCGCCCGGCTCGAGAATATCCCCTGGATCCTGGGCGCCATCGCCGTGGGATCAGCGGTGGCAGCGCCGGTGGCACGGCGCGTGAAGATGACGCAGATGCCCCAGCTGGTGGCGCTGTTCAACGGTGTGGGCGGCGGTGCTGCGGCGCTGGTGGCACTCCTGGAACTGCCCCACGCTGACGGTCCCTGGGTACGGCTGGCCATAGTGTTCACCCTCCTCGTTGGTGCGGTCTCCTTCGCCGGATCCGGGGTCACGTTCGCCAAGCTGCAGGAACTGATGACCACGCGGCCGGTGCTGTTTCCCGGCCTGCCCGTGGTGATGGCTGCGGTACTGCTGGCATCCGTGGCGGCCGCCATCGCCGTCGTGATCACCGGATCCACGGCGTTCGCGGTGGTGCTGCTGGTCCTGGGCCTCGCGGCCGGTGCCCTGCTGGTGCTGCCGGTGGGCGGCGCGGACGTGCCCATTGTGATTTCGCTGCTGAACGCCTTCACCGGCCTGGCCGTCGCGGCGTCCGGCCTGGTGCTGGGCAACGTGCTGCTGGTGGTGGCCGGCACCCTGGTGGGGGCGTCCGGCACCATCCTGACCCGCGCCATGGCGGCGGCGATGGGCCGCAGAGTGGCGGGCATCCTGTTCGGGGCATTCCGGGGAGGCTCGACGGCGGGATCCACCGCCGTGAGCGACCGCCCGGTACGCTCGTCCACGCCTGAGGACGTGGCGGTGCTCCTGCGGTACGCGCAGCGGGTGATCATCGTCCCCGGCTACGGGCTGGCGGTGGCGCAGGGGCAGCACACGGCGGCGGAACTGGCCCAGGCGCTGGAGGCCCGTGGAATCGAGGTGGACTTTGCCATCCATCCTGTGGCGGGCCGCATGCCCGGGCACATGAACGTGCTCCTGGCCGAAGCCAACGTGCCTTACGAGTCGCTCAAGGAAATGGTGGAGATCAACCCCGAGTTCAAGACCGCGGATGTGGCCCTGGTGGTGGGCGCCAACGACGTGGTGAACCCCGCGGCCAAGACCTCCTCCGGCTCACCGATTTACGGCATGCCCATCCTGGAGGTCTCCGCCGCGCGCCAGGTGGTGTTCCTCAAGCGCTCCATGCGCCCCGGCTTCGCCGGGATCGAAAACGAACTGCTGTACGAGCCGCAGACCTCCCTGCTTTTCGGGGACGCCAAGGAATCGCTCGCCCAGGTGCTGGGGGCGGTCAAGGCCCTCTAGCCGGGCTTGGCCGGAAGGCTGCGGCGGGCAGGTTACTCTTCTCTCAGAAGCTTGCTTTCCATTCCGCCACTGAAGGACGCCATGACTGCCAACAGCTCCACTTCCCCCAAGCGCGCCGCCATCATCGTCAATCCGGCCAAGCCGGTGGAGTTCGATGTGCGCGGCCTGGTGGCCAAGCACTGCGTGGAAAACGGCTGGGGTGAAGCCATCTGGCTGGAAACCACCAAGGAGGACCCGGGTGTGGGCCAGGCGAAGGAAGCCCTGGAGCAGGGCGCGGACATCGTCATCGCCGCCGGGGGAGACGGCACCGTCAGGTGCGTGGCCGAGGTCCTGGCGGGCGGGGACGTCCCCATGGGCCTCCTTCCTTTGGGCACGGGAAACCTGCTGGCCCGCAACCTGGGCATGGACGTCACGGATTACGACGGCGCCATGGCCGGGGCCCTCAGCGGCACCGAACGCAAGATCGACGTGGTCCGTGCCAAGCGCAACGATCCGGATAAGGAACAGCTCTTCCTGGTGATGGCCGGCGTGGGCTATGACGCCACCATCATGGCGGACACCAACGAGGACCTGAAGGACAAAGTGGGCTGGCTGGCGTATGTGGACGCCGGAATCCGCAACCTGCCCGGCAAGCCGGTGAAGGCCACCGTGGTGATCGATGGCGAGACGGTGGTGCACCGCGGCGTCCGCAGCGTGATGGTGGGCAACTGCGGCAAGGTCCAGGGCGGCCTGGAAATCTTCCCCGATGCCAAGGTGGACGACGGGCTGCTGGACATTGCCGTGCTTGCCCCGCACCACGGCAAGCTGGGCTGGCTGTCCGTGCTGGCAGGTATCCTCGGCAAGGGCCGGAACCGGGACACGGCCGTCGAATACTTTCAGGGCAAGGCCGTGGAAATCACCCTCGAACACGCGGACAACTACCAGCTGGACGGCGACCACGAGGGCGAGGGCAAGCATGTCCTGATGACCATGGAGCCGGGCGCCCTCACCCTCCGGATGTAGCCGTCACCGCCTACGCCAGCAGCCGGCCCCAGCGCGGTTCCAGCAGCGGCGCGCCCGCGAGTTTCAGGGCGTGCCAGAGCGTCACCGCCACGGAGTCCAGCACCGGCACCCCGGTGGTCTCCTCGATTTCCGCGGTGATATTGGCCCCGTACAGGTTGGTGCACAGGTACACCAGCGCGTCGGGGGCCACGGCTGCGAGCTCCCGGGACCCCGGGCGCATCTCGTCGTCGGTGACCCGGGCAAAGGACTCGTTGTCGCTCAGGCCCAGCGCCCTGTGGTCCATGGTCTTGATGCCTTCCCGTTCATAGGACGCGATGACCTGGTGGTTCACGTCCTCCGTGTACGGCGTGAAGAGGCCGATCCGTTCCGTCCCGAACGTCCGGAAGGCCTCGAAGTAGGCAAGTGTTGACGTGGTGGCGGGTATGCCGGTGGCGCCGGTGATCCCGTCGGCCAGTTCCTGGTCGTGCGCCGAACCCAGCCAGGAACCGGAGGTGCCGTTCCAGGCAATCACGTCCACGTCCGCCGTCGCCAGCAGCTGTGCTGCGCCCTGCATGACTGCGGGGTCGAACTGCCTGTTGGAGGAATCGTCCAGTGCGATGCGGGTGACCGGGATCCGGGTGAAGTGCACGGTGACGTCGGTGCGGGCGCCCAGGATCCGGTAGGTCTGCGGCTCCAGGCAGGTGTTGGAAGACGGCACGATCATGCCGATCCTGCGGGGGCGGATGGTTGCGGGCATGGAAACTCCTAGAGGGCAGCGGCGGGGAGTGGGGCGGCGGATTCCGTGACGGCGGACTGATGCTGCCGGAAGCCGTTGCGGTTGATGAAGCGGCCCGCGGCGCCCGGATCGTGGAAGCCGTCCGCGTCCAGGACCACCCGGCCGTTGGAAACCACGACGGCGGGCCAGCCCGTGAGTGCCCGCCCCTCAAAGGGCGAGAAGTCCGTTCCCATATGCAAGGCGGTGCCGTTGACCGCGCGTTCCTCGGCGGGGTCGAACACCACCAGGTCGGCGTCGAACCCCTCGGCAATGCGGCCCTTGCCGGGAACGGCGTTGATCCGGGCGGGTTCCGATGAGAAGGCGCTGACGAACTGTTCCACCGTGGCGCCGGCGGACGTCATCGCCGTGAACGTGACAGGCATCCGCGTTTCCACTCCCGGCAGTCCGTGCGGCATGGCGCGCACGTCATCGGTGCGCTCGCGCTTTTGGGACAGGTCGTAGCAGGAATGGTCCGAGGCCATGGTGTGTATGGCGCCGGAGACCAGCCGCTCCTTGAGGGCTGCCACGGTTTCCGCGCTGCGCATGGGCGGGCAGCAGGCGAACCACTCCGGAAAGGTGGAGGCGTACACGGAGTCATCGAGGGTGACGTAGTGCGGGCACGTCTCCGAGTAGGCCTCCAGCCCGCGTTCGCGTGCCTGCGACACGAGGTCTACGGCCCCCGGCGTGGACTGGTGGACAAAGTACACCGGCGCCCCCGTGTACTCGGCCATGGCCAGGGTCTCCTTTACGGAGATCTCCTCGGCCAGTTCGGGCCGGGTCCTGTGCAGGTGTTCGATGCCGATCCGGCCGTCCTGGGCGTGCTGTTCGGTGCAGTCGGCAATGATGGGGTCGTGCTCGGCGTGGATGTAGGCCAGCCCGTCCAGGCGCACCATTTCGCGCATGACTTTCAGGATGGTGTTGCCGTCGGCCATGGTGGTGCCGCGGTTGGTGGTGTACATCTTCACGGAGCGGACCCCCTCCGCTGCGAGCTGCTCGAGCTGCCAGGGGACGGTTTCGTCCCAGGTGACCACGGCGCCGTGGAGGGTCACGTCGCAGCGTGACTGCGTGGCGAGTTCCTTTTTGTGCAGGACCGCCGCGAGCGGCGTTTCCTGGGCGTCGCGGGGGATGCCGAAGTCGATGATGGTGGTGGTGCCGCCCCAGAGGGCTGCGGTAGACGTGGTGCGGTAGTCGTCCAGGGTGCGGAAGCGTCCGGTCACCTGCGCTACGTGGCAGTGGCCGTCCACGCCGCCGGGGATCACCAGCCTGCCCGCCGCGTCGATGGTGCGGTCCGCCGCCGGGATGGGTTGGGCGGCGTCCACAAGGGCTGCGATCCGGCCCCCGGAAACCACGATGTGGGCTTCCTGGCGGCCGTCGCTGTTGACCACGGTGGCGTTGGCTATGACAAGTTCTGGCTGGTGGGACATCGGTGTCCTCCTTAGGTTTGGGTCGTGTGGCTCAGACGGTGGGCTGCGCCGTGCCGGCATGCTGCTGGCGGGCGGCGAGGGCCGCGTCCAGGGTGCCGGAGAGTCCCTTGCGGTCCTTGGCCGGGGGCGGTGCGAAGGCGCCGGCGCGGTGGGTTCCGGACTGCAGGGCGGCCACTGCTTCTGCCATGCGGATGCCGGCCGAAATGCCGTCAACCACGGGGACCGGTATCTGGCCCTTGAGTTCGCGGGCAAGCCCGGCCAGCGGGGCCCCGGCAAGAATGACGACGTCGGCGCCGTCCTCGGCCACGGCCTGCCGGCTCAGTGCCAGCAGGGTTTCCCGGAAGTCCTCCTGGACGGCGGCTATGCTGCCGAGGGACTCGTTGATGGAGCGGATGGACGCCAGCCGGCCGGCCAGGCCGAACCGCTCCACACACTCGCGGTACCAGGGCTTGATCCGGTCCGAGATGGCGATGATGGAGAAGCGGTGGCCCTGCAGTGCCGCTGCGCACAGCGCGGCTTCGGTGATGCCGATGACGGGAATGTCCGCCAGTTCCTTGAGGGCCGGCATCCCGGGGTCACCGAACGCTGCAACCACCACCGCGTCCACCGGGTCGGCGCCGGGACCGGTGTGTTCGGCGATGATTTCAGCCACCGCGCCCGCGGCGATGAGGGATTCGAAGCGGGTCTCGATGTATTCGACGCCGTGGGCCGCCGTCCGCACCAGCAGTTCGGTGCCGGGGGAGGAGGAACGGAGCGCCTCGGACTCGATCAGTGCCGTGACATCGGCGCTGATGTTGGGGTTGATGACCAGGAGTTTCATTTTCTCTTCCGGTGGAATTCTGGTTCGGTCTTCTGGAAGTCCTCGGGAAACTGGTCCCGGTACTTTCCAATGTGGGATGCGGACTGGACGGCTGCCTTGTCCGGATCGCCGCTGGCGATGGCGGAGTACAGCTCACGGTGTTCGCGGATGAGCTCGGGCAGGTCGCTGACATGCCGGAACAGCCAGTGCATGCGCCCCTGGAGGGGTTCCAGGGCGGACTTGAGGAAGTTGTTGTCCGCAATGCCGGTGATGGCGTCGTGGAATTCGCTGTTGGAGCGGTGCGCCTCCATCACAGAGCCCTTGGCCAGGAAGGCTTCCGCGTCATCCAGCAGTCCCTTGAGGTAGGCGAGGTCCTGCTTGGTGGCACGCCTGGCTGCGAGCCGGCAGGCCAGCACCTCAAGGGACTGCCGGACGTCGAAGAGGTCCTCCACGTCCTTGGGGCTGAGGCTGCTCACCTCAGCCCCGCGGGCACCGCGGTCACTGATGAGGCCTTCCTGGCGGAGCATGCGCAGGGCCTCACGGACCGGCAGCCGGGATACGGAGAACTCGGCGGCCAGGTCCCGTTCCACCAACCGTGTGCCGGGAGCGTAGTGTCCTTCGAAAATCCGGGTGCGGAGGGTGTCCCGGACAGTCTCGCGAAGGGGGCGGTCCTTGTCCTGGGTCTCTTCTGCGGTCAGCATGATGCTCCATTCGGATCTTGTTCGGCACTGCTCCCGGCTGCGGGGGCGTCGGTTGCAAGTTTCCCTGCGAGGGTCAGCTTAGACAGGAAGCCGCTTGTTGTAGTTCAGGGTGAGGACTGAGACGCCCATGATCACCGCGGAACCCACGAAGTACAGCAGCGCCCAGGTGTAGGAACCGGTGGCTCCGACAATCAGGCCCACCACGATGGGGGTAACGAAGCCCGAGATGTTGCCGCTGAGGTTCATGGCTCCGCCCAGAACGCCGGCATTGGTGCGGCCGCCCAGGATGGAGGGAATGCTCCAGAACAGGCCCACCCAGCGGAGGAAGAACAGGACCAGCGAGAGCAGGACCACGGCCGTGGTGGCGTCGGGGACCACCGTCACGCCCACCAGCCCGCCAATGACTACCGCGCTCGAGATGCCCAGGAGGGTCCGCATCACCAGGTTGGCTGAAGCACCGGAGGCGCGCCACTTGTCGGCGATGGTGCCGCCGATGATCTCGCCGACGAACCCCGCGCCGAAAATCACCAGCGTGGACCAGCCGATGGTCTTCAGGTCAAACCCCTTCGCCTGGGCCAGGTACAGCGGGCCCCAGGTCAGCAGGCCGTAGAACACCCCGTTGAATCCCAGCCAACCCAGGCACATGGCCCAGAAGGAACGGAATTTCAGGTAGGGAAGCAGGCCGCGCTTGCCCAGGCTGCCATCCACGGCTGCCTCGGCGTCCTCGGCGGCATGCGAGGCCTCAATGTAGGCCGCCTCGGCATCGTTGACGCCCTTGTGCTGGCGGGGATTGTCCCGCACGTACCACCACACGGCGAGGCCCATGAGGACGGTGGCGGCACCGGCGATGACGAAGGACCAGCGCCAGCTCCCGGTGGAGGCAATGAGGAAGGCGATGATGATGCCGCCGAGCCCTGCACCCAGGGGCGCTCCAGCGTCGAGGATGGTTGCGCCGCGGCCGCGTTCGGACTTGTGCATCCAGATGGCGTTGAGCTTGCCGCCGGCGGGCATGACGCCCGCCTCGGTCACGCCGATGCCGAGCCGGGCGATGAACATGCTCAGGAAGCCGCCTGCCATGCCGGACGCTGCGGTGGCAGCACCCCAGCCGATGCAGGAAGCCGTCATCACCTTGCGGGGGCCGAACTTGTCGATCAGCCAGCCCACGGGAACCTGCATCAGGGCGTAGGTCCAGAAAAAAGCGGACAGCAGCAGGCCCACGAGTTCGGGCGGTAGGTTGAATTCCTTTTGGATGATGGGCAGGGCCACGGAAATGGAGCCACGGTCAATGTAGTTGACTGAAACCAGGACCAGCAGCAGGAGGAAAAGCCGCCAGCGGACGGCGCTGCGCCGTTGCGTGCCGCCCTTTCCGGGTTGCTCGGCGTTCGGTGCTGTCGGGTCGGCAGGAAGTTCCGTTGTATCGGTATTGGGGATGGACACAGCTTCTCCTTCACGGGGAAGTTTATGGGCGGGATGCAAAGTTGCGGGTGCGTACTTGGCAGGCCGTTGTGGCCTGCCGGCGCGGGCAGTCGCTGGATGATCCGGAGCATCGAGCGGGGCCGGATAACTTTTGGGATCCCAAATTGGGATCCCAAAATCAAAGGTAAAAGTGACTCCCGCCACTGTCAAGGTTTTGGCTGAGAAAGGGCCGCAAAAGCCTTGCAAACGAATTGTGACCGGAAAACTCCCGGCCGGATCGTGAGGTTTGGGGCTCAGCCTGCTGCCGGAGATCCGGCAGGGCGGTGAGCCAGGATCTCCGCGAGCTCGGCCAGCCGGTGGGCGCGCGCCGATTCGGCAGGGGTGAAGGGCTCGCCCGGCCGGGCGAAGACGAGGGGCCCGTGCCATGCCGTGGGGACCTTGAGGTGGGTCCCGTCGTCGGGCATCTTCAGGGGAGCGCCCGACGACGGCACGATCCGCGCGCCGAGCAGCTCGGCCACGGCGAGGGGCAGTTCGTCCGGGGCGTCGGCGATCCTCGCCGCGAGGCTGAGGGCCCGGGTCTGGCCGTCGGCCATGGCCAGCGCGGTGGTGGGCCAAACGTGCACCCGGCTGCCGCCGCCGTCGTGCAATGCCTCCAGCAGTTCCCGCTCACCCATGGTTCCGGGGGCGGCCAGCACAAACTCATCCAGCACGCCGCCCGGGACCGGATGGACGTGGATGCCCAGGATGTTGATGCCGTTCCGGGCCAGGGTGCCCGTGATTTTCTCGAGCGAACCGGGCTCGTCCCGCAGGACCGTACGCGCCCGCCACAGTGCCGGCGCGGCTCCCAGCTTCCTCCGGTGGCGCAGCGCCGGAGCGTGCAGCCAGCCGCGCAGGATCCGGGCAGCGGAGGGTTCGGCCACCCAGATCACCAGCACGGTGGCCGTCAGCGTGAGCACCAGTACTTTCGCCACATACGGCAGGTGGGTTTCCACCACCAGGGCATGGACCAGCAGCTCGATGGGCAGCATCACGGCCACGTTGGCTGCGGTCAGGCGGGCCTTGGGCGGCTCGGGCATCATGCCGCAGACTTCGCAGCTCAGTTCGGCGGCGGGCGTGGCCCGTGGTGCGCGCTTCATGACCCAAGCATTCGTGGAACCTGTTTCTGCCGCGTTGCCTGCCGATTCCATTCAAGGGAATTTAATGGGCGGGTTCGGCGGCCTCCACCGTACGATTTACCAGGAACGTCAGTGCGGCCGGCCGCCCATCAGGACAACCGGTTACCGCAGGAAGGCGCTGCCCACGTGAAGTTGCTTGCTGAGATGTTCAGCATTGGTCCAGGCAACAAGGACCACCACCCCGCACTCCGCTGCGCCACCGGCGTGTTCGTCCCGCTGATCACCCTGGTGCTCCTGGGCCGGCTGGACCTGGCCATTTTCGCGTCCTTCGGCGCCTTCACCGGAATCTACGGCCGCGGCGAACCGCACGCCGCCCGCTTCGCGCTGCAGCTGCGCGCCGGTCTCCTGATGCTCCTGGTGATGCTGCTGGCCGCCCTGTCCGCCCGGATCGAAACGGCGTGGGGCCTTGACCGCACCGCCACCACCTGGCTCCTGGTCCTGGCCACCACCCTGGTGGCGGGCGGCTGTTCCGTGGCCATTTCCTGGCTGCGGCTGCGCCCGGGCGGGTCCCTGTTCCACATCTTTGCGTTCGCGGCCATCGCTTCCATCCCCAACCAGCCGCCACTGTGGCAGGGCATGCTGGTTGCGGTCCTCACCACCGTGCTGTGCCTGCTGATCGGCTTTTCGTCCCGGATCCTGCCCAGCCACCGCACCCCGTGGGCGTGGCCGCCCCGCATCCGGCGCACGGCGGCGGAGAAGCGGACCGCCTGGCTTGAAGGCCTCGGCTACCTGGTGGCGGCGGGCCTGGCGGGATCGCTGGCCACCTGGGCCGGGCAGCAGTTGGGGTTCGGGCACAACTATTGGGCCATGGTGGCCGCGGTGGTGCCCCTGGTGGGCCACACCACCCGGCACCGGATCCGGCGCGGCGTCCAGCGAATCGTCGGCACGGTCCTTGGCTTGCTGGTCCTGGCGGCGGTCCTGCTGCTGGGCCTGGAGCCGTGGCAGACCGTGCTGGTGATGGCCCTTTGCCAGTTCGGGGCGGAGATGTTCATCATCCGCCAGTACCTGCTGGCCCAGGTTTTCGTGACGCCCCTGGCCCTCATCTCCACCCTCCTGGTGGTCCCCGCCTCGCCGTCCGCGCTGCTGCGCGACCGCATCATCGAAACTGTCATCGGCGCGGCCGTGGGCATTGCCGTGGTGCTGGCTCCCGCGGCGTGGCGCCGCCTCAGGCGGGGCCCAGGGCAGGGCACGACGCCGGCCTGACCGCCTTCCAGCCCCGGCCGGCCTTCCGGGGCGCGGGTCCTTCCGGGGCCCGCCGCGGTACGCTGGACTTCCCATTGAACGGAAGGTGCGGCGGTGGCGAACTCACAATCGGGGGACTCGGTGGTGGACCGGATAGTCCGGCTGATCTCCGCCTTTCCGCAGGACGTGGGCGCCCTGCAGCTTTCCGACCTGGCCACACGGGCCGGGCTGCCGCTGACCACCACGCACCGGCTGGTGGGCCAGCTCGCCGGCCACGGGCTGCTCGAGACTGAACCCGGCGGGATGGTCCGGCCGGGCCTCCGGCTTTGGGAGCTGGTAAACCGTGCATCCCCGGCTTTGGCACTGCGGCAAGCGGCCATGCCGTTCATGGAGGACATCCAGCACGTCCTCAATCAGAACGTGAACCTGGCGGTGCTGGACGGGTGGGACGCCTTGTTCGTGGAGCGGCTCTCGCGGCGGGGCTCGGTGGCCAACCGTGCACAGGTGGCAGGCAGGATGCCCATCCACATCTCCTCCGCCGGGCTGTCGCTGATGGCGCACCAGGAGAAAGGGCTCCAGGCCAGCTACCTTGCCCAGTTTTCCGATCCCGAAGGCAGGCTGACCAGTGGCGATGTACGCACCCTCCTGGCCGAGACGTCGCACCAGGGGTTCGCCCAGCTGAAGGGTGTGGTGGATCCGGACACCTGGGGCATTGCAGTGCCCGTCCTCAACCGCCGCCAGCGCGCAGTGGCCTCGCTCGGCGTCGTGGTTCCGCTCCAAGAGATGCGGCTGCAGGCGCTGGTGCCCGCGCTGCAGACGGCGGCACGGGGCATTGCCCGCCGCCTTGCGGACTCCTGAACCGTTCAACGGAATTACTGTAACGCCGGTCACGGGAGGTGGCCCACACTGGGTGCCAAGCAATCCTCCGGCCCCCGGGCCCGCAACGAAGCGAGAAGCAGTCATGGCACGGAAAACCATCACCACCCAGGTAGCCATCATGGGCGCTGGCCCGGCCGGGCTCATGCTCTCCCACCTCCTGGCCAAGGCAGGCATCGAATCCACGGTGATCGAGGTTCGCAGCCACGAAGAGATCGCCCGCACCGTCCGCGCCGGGATCCTGGAGCACGGCACCGTCAACCTCCTGGTGGACAGCGGTGTTTCGGACCGGGTCCTGACCCACGGCGACCGGCATGACGGCATTGAACTGCGTTTCAACGGCGAGAGCCACCGGATCGACTTCAAGGACCTCGTGGGCGAGTCCGTGTGGCTTTACCCGCAGACGGACGTGTTCACGGACCTTGCCGCACGCAGGATGGACGACGGCGGCGATGTCCGGTACAGCGTCACGGACACCTCCGTCCACGACCTGGAGGGCAAGCCGAAGGTCTGGTTCACCGATGCCGACGGTGTTGAGTATGAGATCCAGGCGGACTTCCTGGTGGGTGCTGACGGTTCCCGCAGCCACTGCCGGTTCCAGATTCCCGAGGCCAGCCGCAAGTGGTACTTCCACGAGTACCCGTTCGCCTGGTTCGGCATCCTGGCCGAGGCGCCGCGCAGCTCGGACGAACTGATTTACGCCAACTCCGCCAACGGCTTCGCGCTCATCAGCCAGAGGACCGAGACGGTCCAGCGGATGTACTTCCAGTGCGACCCCAAGGAAAACGTGGCCGAGTGGGACGATGACCGCATCTGGGCGGAGTTCCGCGGCCGCGTCAACGGCAATGGCTTCGAGCTGAAGGAAGGCCCGGTCATCGAGAAGATGGTGCTGCCGTTCCGCAGCTTCGTCCACACTCCCATGCGCCATGGCAACCTGTTCCTCGCCGGCGACGCCGCGCACACGGTCCCGCCCACCGGCGCCAAGGGCCTCAACCTGGCCATCCACGACGTCAAGGTTCTTTTCGAGGGACTGGACAGCCACTACAACTCCGGTTCGGACCGGCTGCTGGAGTCGTACAGCGACCGCGCGCTGGAGCGGGTCTGGAAGGCCCAGCAGTTCTCCTACTGGATGACCACCATGCTCCACACCCCTGCCGACGCAGACGATTTCTCCCGCGCCCGCCAGCTCGGCGAGCTCAACTCGGTGGTCTCTTCGCGCCACGGCATGGCCTACCTCGCCGAGGCGTACACCGGCTGGCCGGGCCGCGGCTAGGGCATCTACGGGCCCAGCAGGCGCCGGATGGTGGCGGCGACGGCGGCCACGTCCGGCTGCTCGTCCCGCCTGACGGTGAGCAGGTGGAGCAGCAGGCCGTCGCCGTAGTCCGCCACATCCCTGGCGCGGGCTGCCGCATCCGCAACGCCCATGGCGGTGAGGGCCAGTTCCAGGTTTCCCACCAACAGCTGGTGGCCGGCGGTCACGGCTTCGGGGCGGTCCAGCGAGAAGGCCATCCGTGCCCGGCTCATACCCCCATACTGCCTGGCCAGCGCCACCACCGTGGCGGCCAGTTGGCCGGCGAGTTCCTCGACGTTCCGTGGCGGACCTGCCGCCACCTGTTCCCGCAGGAGTCCGGCGTCCAGTTCCAGCAGCCGGTCCAGTACCGCGTCCACGAGGGTTGCCCGGCTCCGGTAGTAGTTGGAGGTGGTTCCCTCGGCGAGTTCTGCCGCCGCATCCACCGCCCGGTGGGTCAGCCCCTTCATCCCCTTGTCCGCCACCACTGCCAGGGCGGCGTCGAGGAGCTGGGTCCGGCGGTCGGGCATGGCCCCAGTCTAGTAACAGGGGGCACGGGCATCTTCCCGGACTACTACAAAAGTAGTAAATTGGGCCCATGGAAACGATCTCGATTGTGGGCGGCGGCATCGCAGGGCTGGCCCTGGCCTCGTGCCTGGACCCGGACAAGTTCCAGGTGACTGTTTACGAGAAGCGGCCGGAGCTGCCCACCGTGGGCAACGCCCTGGGAATGTGGCCCAACGCCCAGCGCGCGCTGGCACGGCTCGGCATCCTTGACGAAGCGAAGGCGGTCAGTCCGGTGATCGGCAGCGGGTCGGTGCGGGACGCGCAGGGCAAGCCCTGGATCACTGTCAATGCGGGAGGCATGTTCGGCATCTCCCGCGTGGACCTGCTGCGGCTGCTCAACGCCGCCGTCCCGGGGACCGTCCGCCGGGTCACCAGCAATGTCCAAGGAATTCCCGCGGACGGCGGACTGGTGGTGGGCGCTGACGGAGTGCACAGCGTGGTCCGCCGGGAGGCGTGGGGTGCCGCCACGGGCGCCCGCCTCACCCCATACCTGGCCCTCCGCGGGACCCTTCCCACGTCCGTCAGCCAGGATGAGGTGGGCGAATACTGGGGCCGCGGCGATCTCTTCGGCATGGCCGCCGCCCGTGGCGGGTCCTTCTGGTACGCCAGCTACCGGTCGGGGGCGGGCCCCTACGGCATTTACGCCGCGTCAGTACTGGACCAGGCCCGGGAGCGGTATGCCACCCATGCGCCGGCCATCCGCCGCACCTTGGCCGCAGCCATCCCGGGGGAGTGCCTCGTCCAGCGGCTCTGGACCGTTCCGCAGCTGGGCTCCTACGTGCGCGGCCGTGCCGTGCTCATCGGCGACGCCGCGCACGCCATGATGCCCACCCTGGGCCGCGGCGCCTGTGAATCCCTGGTGGATGCCGTGACGCTCGGCGACCTCCTCAACACCTTGCCCGAATCCCAGGCGCTCCGCGCTTACGACAGGCAACGCCGGCTCCGGACCCGCGCGCTGAGCCTGGCGTCAACGGCGATGGGCCGCATCGCGCTCGCGGACGGTGCGCAGCCGTTCCGGGACCGGCTGCTCGGCCTGGCCCGGCGGCGGAACCCGCGCGCCGCCGTCGTCCGCGGTCCTGTGGGCTGATCCGCACCCTAAGGGTCACCGCACGGGTGCGGCAGGGACCCTGCTGTCTGCACCGGACGCTGGTGATCCGGCGGCCGGCGGCACATCGGTGGCATCGATGCTGCCCGACGGCGGAACCGCCGGCAGCCGCTTCCGGTTGCGGCGTCGCCCGGACCGGCCATAGACGAGGTACATCGTGACGCCGGTGATGACCATCAGCAGCACGGTGTATACGAACGTGTTCGCGACGCCTTCGGTGCCCTCGGCACCGTCAGTGTTCGCCTTGATGACCAGGCCCAGTGGCTGGACCAGCGGGTGGGCCAGGAAGATGGCGGTGTCGTAATCGTCCAGGAGGCTGTTGAAGTTCAGTGCGGTGATGGCCGCTGCCGCCGGGAGCACCAGCGGCAACAGGATCCGGCGGAACACGTACAGGGTCTTGGCGCCCATGATGGCGGCGGCTTCCTCCAGCGAGGAATTCACGGAGGCGAACGACGCCTTCAGCATCCGCAGGGTGAAAGGGATCTTCACGGTGACGAACGCGATCAGCAGGATCACTGTGGTCCCGGTCAGGACCGCCCCGCCCACCAGCGGATTCGGGTGGTCGTAGCTAATGATCAGGCCCAGCGCCAACAGGGCGGACGGCAGGATCCAGGGGATATGCAGCAGGTACTCAAAGACTGACGCCAACCAGTTCCGGTACTTCTGCAGCAGCCGGGCCACGAACAGCAGGCCGCCCACCGCGATCACAGCCGCCAGCGCGCTGTACAACACGCTGACGACGAACGGCCGCAAACCGGCCGGCTGCGTCAGCACCCGGACATAGTTATCCAGGGTCAGGCTGCCCGGCGAGAGCTGTCCGGTCTGGATGGCGGCGCCGTCCGCGAAGGAGTACAGCACAATAAGCACCACCGGCAGCGTGTACACCGCAAACAGCAGGTATGCCACCGCGTGGACGGCCACGTTGGCCACCGGATTGGTGATGTCCTGTTTCTGCAGCTCCGAGGACACCTTGGATACCGAGAAGTACGTGCCGCCCTTCTCCAGCCGGGACATCACCGCCAGCATCACCATGGTGGCCAGGCCCAGGATGACGGCCAGCAGGGCAGCCAGGTCGCGCGACGTGGGGCTGTTGGTGAACGTCAGGATCATGGGCGTGATGGTCTGGAATTCCCGTCCGCCGAGGACCTGCGGCGCGCTCAGGGCGCCGAGTCCGGTCAGGAAGGACAGGATGGTGACGGCAAACAGTGTGGGCTTCAGCATGGGCAGGACGATCCGCCGCAGGATGGTCCACGTCGAAGCGCCAAGGTTCTTCGCCGCCTCGATGGTTTGGTAGTCCACCCCCTTCAGCGCGTTGGCCACGAACAGCATGTGGTTGGTGGTGGTGGCAAACGTCATGACCACCAGCACCGCGAAGAAGCCGGAGAACCAGGCGGGGTCCATGGAGGGGAACACCTGCAGCAGCAGCGAGGTGACGATTCCCTTGTCCCCATAGATGAACTTGTACCCCGCCGCCAGCACGATGCCGCCGTAGATGAAGGTGGTGGCGTAGCCCAGGAACAGGATCCGGGAACCACGGATCCGGAAGTAGTACGTCACCAGCACAACGAAGATTCCCACGGCGTTGACCGTGATGGAGAGGGCCACCGCCAGCAGGAAGCTGTTGCCCAGTGCCGTCATGGCGCGCTGCGAGGAGAACAGCTTCTCCGCTGCCCGCCCCGAAAAGCTGCCATCCGGGAAGAAGGTGGCAATCAGGACGTTGATGTTGGGCCACACCAGGAACGCCGCGATGAACCAGGTGAGGATGACGCCCACCACCAGGACGAACGGGGAGCGGACCATCGAACGGACTGGAGTTCCGCTCATGGCAGGGCAACCGCCTGGTCCTGCTCCTGCCGGTCCTGCTCCTGAAGGGCCGCGCCTGTTTCCGGGTGGTACTGCAGGATGTGGTCCGGCCGCACGTACACGGTGGTTTCCGTACCCGGCTGAGGGTGGGCGCCGCCGTCCTCCCGCACCAGCAGGCGGATGTCCGCTCCGTGGCTGTGCACCACGTACCTGCTGTGCAGGCCGTGGTAGGTACGGGACAGAACCTTTGCGGGAAGTCCGACGGCGGAGCCGCCTCCCGCGGGCGCGTCCAGGGACGCCTTTTCCACCCGCAGGTAGGAGCTTGCCCGGGTGCTGAGCTGGGCCCCGGATGCGGCGTTGACCTGCGCCACGAATTCCGGTGTCAGAGTGGAGCTGTCACCAATGAAATTGCAGACGAATTCCGTGGCCGCGTGGTCATAGATCTCCTGCGGCGTGCCCACCTGCTCCACCACGCCCTTGTTGAAGACCGCCACCCGGTCGCTCATGGCCAGGGCCTCGTCCTGGTCGTGGGTGACGTAGACGGTGGTGATGCCGAACTCGCTTTGCAGGTCCTTGAGCTGCTGCCTGAGCTGGTGGCGGAGCTTGGCATCGAGGTTGGACAGCGGCTCGTCCAGCAGCAGGATCTTGGGCCGCAGGACGAGTGCCCGGGCCACCGCCACCCGCTGCTGCTGCCCGCCGGAGAGCTCGGCGACGTTCTTGGCCAGCTGTTCGTCGCTGAGTTCCACCCGGCGTGCGATGTCCCGGACCATCCTGTCGCTGTCGGCGCCCTTCTCCTTCCGGACGCGCAGTCCGAAGGCGATGTTCTCCCACACGCTCATGCTGGGAAACAGGGCATAGTTCTGGAACACCATGCCCACCTGCCGCTTGTCGCTGGGAAGCCGGGTGACATCCTTTCCGTCCACTGTGACAGTGCCCCCGGCCGGCTGGATGAAACCGGCCAGGGTGCGCAGCGCCGTCGTCTTCCCACATCCGGAGGGCCCCAGGAGCGTGAAGAACTCGCCGGGCCGGACGTGCAGGTCCAGGTGCGGGATGGCGGTGAAGTCGCCGAAGGAAACTTTGATGCTGTCCAAGCGGATCATGGCAAACCTGTCTGTGGAACTCGGGCGGAGGCGGAAGGCTGGCGCCGGTCTACGTCATGTACTCGAGTTCGATCTTCTCCACCCAGGCGCCCATGTTCTCCTGCACGAACTCCCAGTCGATGTCCTGCTGCTTGAGGTCCGCGAAGAAGTCCACCACCTCGGGGTTGGCCTGTGCCTGGGCAGACTTGTTCACGGGCATGGAGTTGAACTGCTTGGCGAACTGGCCCTGGACGTCGGCACTGCCGAACCAGTCGATGAATTTCTGGGCCTGGTCCTTCTTCTTGGTGCCCTTCACGAGTGCGATCTGCTCCACCGCGAGGGGGACGCCAACGGAAGGTATGACGGTTTCCACGTTCACCTTGAAAGACTTTTCCCGGTCGGCAATGATCGAGGACGGCATCTGCCCCATATCCACCTCGCCCGAGGCGATGCGGGCGAAAAGATCGGTCTTGGCCACGGCAGGGCTGCCGTTCTGGAAGTACTGTTCCACCTGCTTCCAGCCCTCATCGGAGATTCCGAGGTCGCCGGCATCGTCACGGTACCGGCTGAGGATGCCGGCGAAGACCAGTTGGGCGGTGGCGGTGCCCAGGCCGGTGACCCGCTCGTAGCGGGCCTTGAACTCATCCTTGGTCCACAGGTCCGTCCAGTCCTTCGGGGCGGCATCCTTGGAGAACTTGTCCGAGTTGTAGCCCAGCAGGATGGCCTGCTTCACCAGCGGCCAGTACGTCTCGCCGTCCGCCAAGTGGGTGTCCACCTCGCCGGCCCAGGCGGGCTTATAGGGTTCCAGCGCGTCCGCGGCCTTGACCTGGGAGAAGTACATGTTGTTCAGCCCGAAGGCGACGTCCGCGATGGGGTTGTTCTTTTCGGCGATGAGCTTGTTGGTGGCGTCGGCGCCGCCGGCCCCCACAATCTCGATCTTGAATCCGGCTTCGCCTGCCTTCTGGGTCAGCCAGTCCCCGCGGCCTTCGCCGTTGGAGTTGGTGTACACCACCAGGGTGTCGCCGGATCCTCCGGCCGGGGCGGAAGAAGCCTCGCCCGAGGCTCCGGGTGAGGCTTCTCCGCCGCATCCGGCAAGTAGGGTGACGGCGACGGCGGCGGCAACCAAGGTCTGTAATTTACGCACGATCAGGACTCATTTCTGCACTGGAACCGGAGCATGTCCGCACAGCCTATAGCCGGGCATGCGGAATGCGGGGCTGCTATTGCTATCGATTCGATAAACAGCCCGGCTGCCTAAGTTGGTCCAGCGAAGAGAACGCCTGGTGGTTTAGGAGTGAACGCGGGGTGAAGCGTCAGTCCTGCTGCAGTGTTTCGGTCAGGTGGTGGGTGGGGATCCTGTCCCTGTCGTAGGTGATTTCGGTGTATCCGTGCGGTTCCGGTTTGCCGGCGTTGTCGAGGTTAACGAAGACAATTTCCTCGATGGTGAGGATGCTTTGCCGGGTGATCATGTTGCGCACTTCCGCCCGCATCGTCAGCGAGGTCCGGCCAAACTTCGTGGCGGTCAGGCCCATTTCAATCAGGTCGCCCTGGACTGCGGAGCTCACAAGTTGATTTCCGAGATGTACTTCGTAACGGCCCGGCCATTGCCCAACTGGAGGATGGCGTAGATGGCGGCTTCCTCGTCGATCCACTTCAGCAGGCTTCCGCCGAACAGGGTCCCGTTGGCGTTGAGGTCTTCTGGCCTGACCCATTTGCGGGTGCGGAAGGTGATGTCTGCTGTTTCCATAGGCCGAGGTTAGCCGAGGCCGGTGGGACCGCATGCAGTATGACGCCCCACGTATCAGCGCTACGCCATGGCCGTGTGGGCTGCGCTGTGCGAGTCGATGCTCTTGGCGTAGCAGGACGAGTGCTTGACGCCAACGTAGGGGCCGAAATTGGGCACCGGCTCGAAACCGGAGTTTTGGTAGAAGTTCCGGCCGTCCGATTGGGCCGAGCCTGCCTCGGCCTTGATGCGGGTGATGCCTTGCTTGTAGGCCTCAGCCTCCAGGGCAGCGAGGACAGAACTGGCCACGCCGGAGCCGCGGGTATACGGGACCACGTAGAGCCGTTTGATTTCGGCGGTACTGGCGTCCAGCAGCCGCAGCCCGCCGCAGCCCACGGGCTGGCCAGACCCCTTGTCGTACGCCACGAGGAAGACGGCGCAGTCAGCTTCCGACGGCGGAGGGCCGGGTTCGTGGTCTGCCGTACCGAAGCGGGCGTCGAGTTCGGCCTGCTGCGCGCGCCGAAGGTCTGCTCCCACAGGGTGGGACCAGGCAACCTGCCTGATGTTCAGCCGCGGATTGGTCTGCATGTAGGCCTCGATTCGCCGAAGGGTTATGCAGATCAAGGCTAGGAGCGGCGGGTTACGCGGGTGTTTCCTGCCGGTAAGGGTCCGGATAACGTCACATGCCCGGAGCGGAGGTAGCACTCGCAACTAGCTTGGCTGTCTAGTTAGCAGTTGGCCTAAGATATGGGCATGGCTTCTACAGGCAACGAGGGCTCCGGCTACTGGTATGGACCCGACGGGCAGCTGGACTACGGAGCGGCGGTCCTCAAGTCGCTGCGGGACTACAGGGCGGCGGAGACGATCATCCGCAGGTCCACCCGCGACTCCATGGGCATGGGCGAAACCGATATCCTCGCCCTCCGGTACCTCCTGCGCGCCCAGGCCTCCGGCAAGACGGTGGTCCCCAAGGACCTCAGTCAGTTCCTGGGCATCACCAGCGCCTCCACAACGTCCCTGATCGACAGGCTGGTGTCCAGCGGGCACGTCCGCCGCGAGGCCCACCCTTCGGACCGGCGCTCGGTGGTTGTCGTTCCCACTGTGGAGTCGGACACTGAGGTCCGGGAAACCCTCGGCGCCATGCACCGGCGGATGATGACCGTCGCGGAGTCGCTCAGCGCCGAGGAGGCAAGGATCGTCGTCGCGTTCCTGCAGCGGATGGCGGATGCCATTGGCGTCGTGGAAGAAGAGCGCCACAAATTATCTAGCTAAACTAGCTAGTTGCTCTAGTTATATGTATGCTTAGGATCGGCCCGGGAATACTGCCTTATGGAGTAGTGAGCGCGTTGATCACTTTTGAGAAGACCTCTGCTGGGGAAGCAGAGCGTACCGTTCACTGCGGCACGCCCATGGACCTGGTGACGCCCGCAGGGGGGCGGGCCGCCATGGGGTACTCGTTCGACCCGGACGACTTCGTGCCGGTAAAGCTCCCGCCGGTGTGGCGCTGCCAGTGCGGTTTCCAGCTTGATGCCTGGGTACCGTACGGCGGACCCATTCGGGCGTCCCGGTGATCGCCGGCCGCTTCCTGCTCCGGGAGCGGTTGGGCCGCGGTTCCATGGCCGAAGTCTTCCGGGCGGTTGACGTGGCGGGGGGTCCGGACGTGGCCGTCAAGGTGGCGGCCGACAACTCGGACAAGCACCATTGGCGCATCCATAACGAGGCAAGGGTGCTCGCATCGCTGCGGCACCCGTCCATCGTCAGGTTCATCGATCAGGGAGTCATGCCGGCCGGCACCTATCGCCCGGGGCATGCCTTCATGGTTGAGGAGCTGGCGTTGGGAACCAGCCTCTCCGAAGCTGTGCGATCCGACCGCCACAGTGCCGACGCCGTGGCGGTGTGGGCGCGGAGCATCTTCAGCGGCCTGGCCCACCTGCACACCGCGGGACTGGTGCACCGGGACATCAAGCCGGGAAACCTGATGCTGAGCGGCCTACGGCGAAGCCCGGTCCGGGTCATCGATTTCGGCATCGCGGCGGTGGCGGGCACGGCACCGGAGCCGGGAATCTCGTCCGGAACAGTCCATTACATGAGCCCGGAACAGGCTGCAGGCGGGGTTGCCGATCCCGCCTGGGACATCTATGCCATGGGCCTGGTCCTGCTGGAACTGCTGACCGGATCCAAGGCGTTTCCAGGGACGGCGGTGGAGTCACTCGTGGCCAGGACCCTCAGGAGTCCGCACATACCCGAGTCCCTGGGGCCGCGGTGGCACCACTTTCTGAGCTCGCTGACGGCAATGGAAAGCGGCGAACGCCCAACGGCGGATGTCGCTTCCGCGATGGCCGCGCGGCTGGTTCCTCCGGCTCCGGCCGCCTCACCAATTCTGCGCGGCGCCCCGCGACTTCGGCTGGCAGCGGCCGCGGCGGGGTGCGCGCTTCCCCGGTAGCAGGCCAGTCGCCGGGAAACCGGCGCTACGGGCGGCTGACGTCCTGGCCGGTGGGATCTTCGGCCGTGGGATCCGCCAAGGCCAGGCCGCCCACCGGGCTGCCTGCCCAGTGGATCAGCTTCCAGCCACTGTCCGGATCGCCCTCCAGCGCCACGATTCCGGTGTTGGCCAGCACATGCTTGGCCGCAAACTCATGACCGATGCCCTCGGCGCGGAGCCCGGCCCAGGTCCTGATGGCTGCACCATGGCTCACCACCGCCACGGTGTCCCGCTGCCCGGCGGTCCGTTCGATGACCCTCGCAATCGCGGCGTCGAACCGGCCGAAGAATGCGTGGCCGTCGGGTCCTGCGGGCATTCGGGCGTCCAGGTCGCCGGCGGCCCAGGAGATCACCGTACCCATGTAGCGCTTATGCGACTCATGGTCCGTCAGCTTCTCCAGCGAGCCGGCCTCGATCTCGTGCAGCCCGTCCAGCACCGTGGTCTCCAGGCCGTGAAGCCTGCCCAACGGCGCCGCGGTAATCTGCGTGCGGACCAGTGTGGAGGCGTAGAGCGCCCGGATGGGTTCGTTGGCCAGCGACCGCGCCATGGCCTCTGCCTGCCGTTCGCCCAGTTCGGTCAGGCCGGGCCCCGGGTGGGCGGTGTCCAGTTGGCCAAGGACGTTTCCGGGAGTCTCTCCGTGGCGGATGAGCAGCAGCTTCATGCCCTCCAGTTTCGCACTCCCTCGCGGTGCCGCCGAAACGCCCGGCACCCAGGCCCGGCCGGCCCGCCGCGGATAAACGAAAGGCGCCGGACCCTCCCGGGCCCGGCGCCGCCGTCGTACGTGTGGGGGTAGCCCCACGGGGCTTACTTGAGGTGGTCGACCAGCTGGTCCGCGATGCCCGTGTACTTGCCGGGAGTCAGGGCCAGCAGCCGGGCTTCGGCGTCGGCGGACAGGCCCAGGCCCTGCACGAATTCCTGCATCCGCGCGGCGTCCACGCGGTTGCCGCGGGTGAGGTCCTTGAGCCGCTCGTAGGGGTTCTCCATGCCCTCGACGCCGGCAATCGCCTCGGCGCGCATCACCATCTGGATCGCCTCGCCCAGGACTTCCCAGTTGGTGTCCAGGTCCCCGGCCAGCACGTCCTCGGCCACGTCAAGGCGCTCCAGGCCCTTGGCCACGTTGGAGATAGCCAGGAGGGAGTGGCCGAATGCCACGCCGATGTTGCGCTGGCTGGAGGAATCGGTGAGGTCCCGCTGCCAGCGGGAGGTCACCAGGGTGGAGCCCAGGACGTCCAGCAGGCCGGAGGAGATCTCCAGGTTTGCCTCGGCGTTTTCGAAGCGGATGGGGTTGACCTTGTGCGGCATAGTGGACGAGCCGGTTGCGCCTGCCACCGGGATCTGCGCGAAGTAGCCGATGGAGATGTAGCTCCAGATGTCCGTGCAGACGTTGTGCAGGATGCGGTTGAAGCGCGCCACGTCGGCGTACAGCTCTGCCTGCCAGTCGTGGCTTTCGATCTGGGTGGTGAGCGGGTTCCAGGTCAGCCCCAGGCCCTCCACGAACGACTTGGAGACCTGCTGCCAGTCGGCCCCGGGGACGGAGGCGACGTGCGCGGCGTAGGTGCCGGTGGCGCCGTTGATCTTGCCCAGGTATTCGGTCCTGGCAATGCGGTCCAGCTGGCGGTTCAGGCGGTGCGCGATGACCGCCAGTTCCTTGCCGAGCGTGGTGGGGGTGGCCGGCTGGCCGTGCGTGCGGGACAGCATGGGCACGGCGCGGTTGTCCTCGGCCATCGTGCTGATCTGTGCCACCAGGGCGCGGGCTGCGGGCAGCCACACGTCCTCCACAGCACCCTTGACGCCGAGCGCGTAGGAAAGGTTGTTGATGTCCTCGGACGTGCAGCCGAAGTGGACCATGGCGGTCAGGTTTTCGATGCCGATGGCGGGAAGGCGGCGGCCGATGTAGTACTCCACGGCCTTCACATCGTGCACGGTGACGGCTTCGATTTCGGCCAGTTCCGTCACGGAAGCGGCGTCGAATTCGGTGACGACGGCACGCAGCTGCTGCTGCTGTTCCGCGGTCAGGGGGCCCGCCCCGGGGAGGACGTTGTTGCTGGTCAGGTGGATCAGCCATTCAACTTCGACGGCCACGCGGTCCCGGTTGAGCGCTGCCTCGGACAGGTAGTCGACCAGCGGGGCCACTGCCGGCTGGTACCGGCCGTCCAAGGGGCCCAGGGCGATTTTTTCCGTGGACGCGGCGAGGGCCAGGCGTCCTGAGGGCGTGCGGGTATCAGCTGTGGCGGCAGTTTCAGGCATGTGCTGATTCTTTCACGAACTCCGGCGGCGCCTTAAGTGGGCCGCTTACGTTACTTATCCACATGGCCGACGGCGGCACTTAGGCCGGTGCGCCGTCTTCCGTAGCGTGGGCCCCGTCAGCAGGTAGGCAACAGGTCCGGGGTGCCCGGGGAAAGAGGTCACATGGGAAACATCCTGGGGGATGGACTGCCGGGCGCCGCCGAGCATGTTGCCGCTGATTTGTTGCCCTTGGTGAACCGGCTTGCACGGTGCGGGGCGCGCGTCGAGGAAGCTCTGGCCCATCTGCGGGACATCCAGATGCTGGAGTGGCAATCGCCGGCCGGGCGGGCGTACCGGGACACGGTGGGCCGGCAGGGCGCAGCCCTGCGCCAAGCTGTCGACGCCCTGGAGGTGGCGAGGGCCGCCGTCGCGAGGCACGCTGCGGACAGTGTGGCGGCGGCGGCCAGTGCCGGCAGGATGCCCTGATGGACTTGGCAGATGAGGCCTATCCCGAGCCCGTCAGGCTGACCGGTGCGTCGCGGGACGGCCACCTGAGCATCCGGGGTGGCAGCGGCGGCATCGGGGTCCAGCTCGAGGAGTTGACTGCGGGCGCCGAAAAACTTGAGGCTTTGGCCAGTGACCTGATTGTCGTGGAACAGGAGGCCGGACGAATCCTGGACCAGCTCTGCTGGGCTGACCGGCAGCCGCCGTGGTCCGCTTCCGGGCACATCGCGGCAGTGCGGGACGGCCAGTGGCGGGTCCAGGCAAGCCGGGCGGAGCTGCAGCGGATCAGCAGCCAGGTCCGTGCCTGCATGCGTGATTACCAGGACGCGGAGTGGCGGGCCAATGTGGGAAGAAGCCTCGGATTCGCCGCCATGACGGAGACCGGTCTCTCGTGGGCCACGATGGCAGCCACTGGCGTTCCGGACCGGAGGGTCACCGAAAACGTCATTGCCATGATGCAGTTGGCGGCGCCCCAGGTGCAGGCAGTCAACGAACACGCCCCCTTGATCCGGGATGCCTTGATGGCGTTGGTGGCAACCTTCATCCCGCGGGACATCACGCTGCGGAAGCAGGAAACGGTCCAGGTGGACCTTGACACGTCGCCTGGAGGGTTGCTGGCGCGGCTCCAGGAAGTGGAGGCCCGTGGTACCGGAGCCATCGAGGTCCTGGAAGTGGATAACGGCGGCGAAACGGCCTACGTGGTCATTGTTCCGGGGACCCAGGCTGCCGGAAAGGACGCCGGCGGTGACAACCCCTTTGATGAGGCGGGCATCGTGGAGTCCATGCTGTACGACTCCCGGGAAGTGAATGAGGCTGTCCTCGCGGCGCTAGGCGAAGCTGGAGCCGAAAAGGGTGCTCCCGTAGTTGCTGTGGGTTACAGCCAGGGCGGCATCCATGCCATGAACATGGCCGCCGATCCGCGGGTGTTGGCGCAGTATGACGTGAAGTATGTGCTCACCGCCGGGTCTCCGGTGGCGGGGATCACCACCCGTGAGGACGTGGAGTCCCTGCACCTTGAGCATCAGGCCGACTGGGTCCCCGGCAGCGACGGTGCCCCCAACCCCGAAACCCGCAACCGGGTGACCGTATCGGTGGACACGCCGATCGAGCCCGGCGGGGACAAAGGGCTTGGTCCCGGACACCGGCTTAGCGGCTATGAGGACGCAGCACGGCTCGTGGCGGCGAGCGATGATCCGTCGCTCGTACACTCCACGGCGGCCCTGGGCGGTGTGCTCGGCGCCGGGGGAGCGGCCTCGGCCACGCGCTACTCCCTGACGCGGGCCAAGGGCCCCTCCACCACCCTTGCACCGCCGGATCCCCGCTCCCACGAGCGCCACCTTGGCGGACGCTAGCCGGTGTTCAGGCGATTTGGGCGGCAGGTATCTCGGCGTAGCGGTTGGAGCGGGTCTTCGCTGGAGCCGGGGCAGGCTCCGGGGCTGCTGGCGGAGCGAGCGCCGGCGGTGGAGCCACCGGCTGTGCCACGGGGCAACGGAAGTTGTAATCGAGGTTGCCGGCGGTAAATTGCGTGAGCGCGACGACGCCGCCGGAGGTGAGGGGAGCGGCCCCGCAAAGATCCGCCGCGCTGGAGGTGGATTCAGCGCCCGCCAGCCAGCTCATCAGGGAGTACAGGTTGCTGTGGGGGCCCACGTCACCCACAATTTCGCCGAACTGGTAGCCGGTGGAATATATGCCCACCTCCACCCCGGCGCCCTGCAGGTAGGCGGTCATGCCCTCCAGCTCCGCGGTGTTGGCAGCCTTGTTGGACAGCCAGCTGTTCCCGGTCTCGACGTCCAGCCACCACGTGCGGTGGGCCGCACCGCCTCCTGCCCCGGCGAGGCTCCCCGCGTCGTTGTAGGCCATCGCATAGCCGTGGACATAAGCGCAGGCGGGGGATGCGGTGCCATCGCACATCCCGTAGGGGTTGGCGATGTCCGCACCCATCACGCTGTTGTTTCCAGGCCACCACAAGGAGCCCACCGGGCCAGTCGAGGCGGTGTTGACGTAAATTGCAGACGGAACTCCTGCCGCCGCCTCGGAGCTGCGGTCCGCCCAGGCCAGTTGCTCCGCTAGGCAAGGGTTCGCCGTCGTTGGCCGGCCGCCGTTGACGCCCACCACGGCAAACGCCGGCGGTGCAGGCAACTGACCGCCGCATTGCGGCCAGGAAACATCGTTGCCCAGGACGGCGGACTCCTGGGGAAGCGGCACCGCCCCGGAATCCGCGCGGGCCGGTCCCGCTTGCCACGCCAGCAGCAGGCAGGCCGCAGCCAGGATTGCTCGTGCCTTCATTCTTGTCCCCCGTATCCGGAACTGACAGCTACGGGCCTGTCGCCGGCCCCGTTCGCAGCCTAGGAGCGGTGGCCCCGGGCGGTCATGGGTAGCGGGTACTGGAGTTTCGGCAGCCGGCCGGAGCACGCCACCTGCCGGGTACCTGTTTCAGCCTCTTCCGGTACTTGGGCCGCAGCCGCAGGCCTTTGGGCCACCTTCAGGAAGTTCGGCGGCGCGGGGTTATGGAAACTTCAGCGCCGGCTGCCGGGCACCAGCCCGGCCACCAGTGACACCAGGGAGATGATGATCGCGGCCAGGATGGCCGTCCAGAAGAAGGAATCGATGGTGAGGTGCACGGGGGTGTAGTTGCTGATCCAGGCTGTCAGGTAGAGCATGGCGGCGTTGATGACGATCGCGAACAGCCCAAGCGTCAGGATGGTGATCGGGAGCGCAAGCAGGCTCACCAGCGGCCGCACCAAGGCGTTGACCACGCCGAAAATGAGGCCGATAAACAGGTATGCCAGGACTATCCCGATGGTGTCGGTGTCCTGCGAGATGCCGGTCCGTGCCACAGCATCGGAGGCGGCAGTGCTGGTGATGTCCATGCCCGGCAGGACCCAGCTTGCTACCCACAGGGCGGCTGCGTTGAAGATGACCCGAAGAATGAAGGAACCCATGGCCCCATGCTTCCACAACAGCCTTCGGACATCCTGGCAAATTCTGCTCCTGAACGCGCTGCCGGCCTGAACTCAGGATTCGTCCAATTCTGTCAACCCTATTGACAGACCAGAAAGCGGTTTCACAGACTAGAGAAACCGCTTTCTGACATGCCGCACAGCGAAGTCGGCAGCGGAGGCGGTTCATTCCAATGGAGGAAGACAGCACATGCGCATCAAACGTCCCTTGGCAATCGCAGCAACGGCGGCAGCGGCGGCGTTCTGCCTGCCGGTCCAGGCCATGGCCGCCCCACCCCCGCCGCAGTCATCCCCCACAGCCCAGACCGTGAGGCAGCCGCTTGAGCGCCAGGTTCTCCCGGAACGCGACGGCTGGGCGTCCTCCGGCGCCGGAACAACGGGAGGATCCACAGCCACACCGGACCGAATCTTCGACGTCCGCAACCGGACCGAGCTGGTCTCCGCGCTCGCGGCAACCGGCACTGACCCCCGCATCATCCGCGTCCACGGCGACATCCGGGCAAACACCGGCCCCGCCGGTGAACTGAGCTGCGTCGATTACGCGGCGGGCACGGGGTTCTCCCTGGAGCAGTACCTCTACGACTATGACCCCGCCCGGTACGGAACTGACCAGGAGCCGGCCGGGGAGCAGGAGAGTGCCCGGCGCAAGGCCGCAGCCAACCAGGCCGCTGTCATCCGGTGGGACATCCCCAGTAACACCACCATTGTGGGTGCCACCGCTGACAGCAGCATCACCGGCGCCGCCCTGCGCATCAACCGGGCCAACAACGTGATCTTCAGGAACCTCACCGTCCGGGATTCGGCTGACTGCTTCCCTGCCTGGGACCCCACCGATGGCGACCACGGCAACTGGAACAGCGAGTACGACCTCCTCCAGGTCATCAACGGATCAACGAACGTCTGGGTTGACCACTCACACTTCACTGATGCCCCCAACCTGGACATCAACCAGCCCTCGTACTTCGGACGCCCGTACCAGGTCCACGACGGGGCAGTGGACGTCACCAACGGCTCAGACCTGGTCACGCTCTCCTACAACCGTTTCTCCGACCATGACAAGCTCCTCCTGATCGGATCCACCGACTCGACCAGCCGCGGAGACGTCGGCAAGCTACGCGTCACCATCCACCACAACTCCTTCGAGAACGTCGGCCAGCGCGCCCCGCGGGTCCGCTACGGCCAGGTGGACGTCTACAACAACCACTTCACGACGTCGGCCGCCTCGCCGACGCCCTACACGTACACCTTCGGCGCGGGCGTCGAGTCCCACATTTATGCCGAGGCCAACGCCTTCACCATGCCCCGGGACATTCCAGCGTCCTCGCTGATCAGGCACTTCAAGGGCCAGGCCATCACTGCCGTGGACAACACTGTCAACGGAAAGCGCGTGGACCTCCTGGCCGCGTACAACTCTGCCGCAACCGCCGACAAGCAACTGGTGGCGGACGGATCCTGGACTCCCACATTGCGGACAAAGGTCCACCCGGCCCAGGCAGTGCCGGCCCTGCTGAAGAACAATGTGGGTCCCGTCTATACGGCAGGCGGGGGCAACTGATGGCGGCATTTTCACCCAGCCGGCGTGCTGTCCTGGCAACAGCGGCAGCTGGCGCCGCAACGGTGGCCACTGTCCTGGCAGCCCCAGGGGCAACGGCGGACACCGCAGGCCGCCCCGCCCGGGCGCCGTCCAACAGGAAACCGGTGATCTTCGTGGTGGGGGATTCCACCTCGTCCGCCTACCAGCACTCTGAGCGTCCCCGGGCCGGCTGGGGCCAGGCTCTTCCCCTGTTGCTCGGGCCGCAGGCCACGGTGTTCGACTACGCGTGGTCCGGCGCCTCCTCCAAGAGCTATGCCGACGCCGGCCTGCTGGGCGAGGTGGCCGGGGCGCTGCAACCGGGCGACTATCTGCTGATCTCCTTCGGCCACAACGACGAAAAGGTCGAGGACCCTGCCAGGGGAACCGACCCGCAGACCACCTTCAAGGAATACCTCCGGAAATACCTGGACGCAGCGGCAAGCGCCGGGGCCAAGGCCGTGCTGGTGACGCCCGTGGAGCGGAGGAGGTTCAGCCCCCTGGGAATCGCCCAGGACACCCACGGCGCCTACCCCCAGGCGGTCAGGGAGTTGGCCGCCGCAGCCGGAGTTCCCCTGGTGGACCTGACAGGCTCCTCCAAGGATCTGTGGCAGCGGCTCGGGCCCGAGGGAACCACGTCCCACTTCCTCCATGCCACCCCGGGCCAGTACCCCCAATACCCTGACGGAGTCACGGACAACACCCACTTCCAGGCTGCGGGAGCCCTGGCCGTCGCCCAGCTGGTGGCGGCAGCGCTTGCGGGACAACGGATTGTGCCGCCTGGTTGGTTCCAGAATCTGGAAGCCCCACTGGATCCGCTCTCAGCCATCTACTGGCCCAGCGAACGCCCGGTGGACAAGCCGCTGGTCCTCAACGTCGGCAGGGGGCACGCCTTCGGGACGGTGCAGGCCGCCGTCGATGCTGTGCCGGTGAACAGCACGCGCCGCACCGAGATCCGCCTTGACCCCGGTACTTACCGTGAGCTGATCCGGGTACCGGCCAACAAACCGAGGGTCTCGTTCGTCGGCCGCGGGCAGGCGCCGGAGGACGTGGTGCTGGTCTACAACAACGCGTCAGGCACCCCGAAACCCGACGCCACGGGGCCCTATGGAACCGGCGGAAGCGCCAGCGTGCGGATCGACGGCCCGGACTTCAAGGCCGAGAACCTGACATTCAGCAATGATTTCGACGAGGCCGCCAACGCTGACATGAAAAACCGGCAGGCCGTGGCACTGTTCCTCGCCGGGGACCGGGCTGTCCTCCGCAATGTCCGTTGCCTGGGCAACCAGGACACGCTGCTGGTTGATTCCCCCGCCCGCGGTGTGCAGGCGCGCTCCTACTTCACGGACTCATGCATTGAAGGCGACGTGGACTTCATCTTCGGCCGGGGAACTGCCGTGTTCACCGGCTGCCGGATCCGTTCCCTGGACCGCGGGTCCAGCACCAACAACGGTTACGTCTCCGCCGGTAGCGTCAATATCGGAATCAAGCACGGATACCTGTTCACCCAGTGCCGGTTTGTCTCAGACGCAGCCTCCGGATCGGTCCACCTGGGCCGGCCATGGCATGCGGGCGGAGATCCGGAGGCCATCGCCCAGGTGCTGGTCCGCGACTCGTGGCTGGGAGCCCATATCTCCGGCGCGCCCTGGACTGACATGAGCGGCTTTTCCTGGCGGGAGGCCCGCTTCCACGAGTTCAACAACAACGGCCCCGGATCGAGGATCACCGCGGACCGGCCGCAGCTGGATCCCCGCCGGGCGGAGGAGTTCACTGCCGGAGCGTACCTGCAGGGGGCAGATGCCTGGGCACCGCAGCTGGCTGGAAGCAAGGCAGACAGTGCCGCGCTGAACGTGGGCCAGCCGGCGTAAGCCGCGGTGGAGGGTGCCGGACCGGGTCCCGCGGGTTCCGTGGCCCGGCCGGTACCCCGGGTTCCAGCCCTAAACCCGCAAATACCCGCAGCAGTAGGCTAGTTTTCATGACCTCCTCTGAAACCCTGGCAGGCGGCGTCGCTCCGCGCCCGGTGGTGGGCCGGTTGCCCCGTTACGCCGCCGGAAAGCCGCCCGCCGCCGTCGACGGACTGGCAAGTTACAAACTGTCCTCGAATGAGAATCCACTGCCGCCCCTGCCGGCCGTCCTGGACGCCATTGCACGGCAAACAGATTTCAACCGTTACCCGGACCCGCTCAGCAGCAGGCTCCGGGCGGCGCTCGCGGAATTCCTGCAGGTTCCCGCAGAGGACATCGTCACGGGGGCCGGCAGCCTGGGTGCCCTTAACCAGATCCTGGCTGCCTTTGCCGGCCAGAACGACGACGGCAAGGCCGACGAAGTCATTTACGCGTGGCGATCCTTCGAGGCCTACCCCATCAGCGTGGGTCTCGCCGGGGCCGAAAGCGTCCGCATCCCTGTAACCGCCGACGGGCGGCACGACCTCGACGCCATGGCGGTGGCGGTCAGTGCGCGGACCAGGGTGATCCTCCTCTGCACCCCCAACAACCCCACCGGGCCCGCCTTGACCAGCGCCGAAACGGAGGCCTTCATCCGAACGGTGCCGGCCAACGTGGTAGTGGTCATTGACGAGGCCTACCAGGAGTTCGTCCGGGACCCCAACGCGGTGGATGGCATCGCCCTCTACCGCAAATACCCGAATGTGGTGGTGCTGCGTACGTTCTCAAAGGCTCACGGCCTGGCCGGGCTGCGGGTTGGCTACAGTGTCTCCAACCCAGGGCTGACGCAGCACCTCCGGGTGGCGGCAACCCCGTTCGCCGTGTCGCAAATAGCGGAAACCGCGGCAATTGTTTCACTGCAGAATTTCGGCCAGGTTGTGGAAAGGGTACAAAGCCTGGTGGATGAGCGCACCCGAGTGATGGCGGGCCTGCGTGACCTCGGCTGGGTGGTCCCCGAGGCCCAAGGCAACTTCGTCTGGCTGGCATTGGGCGAAGAAAGCGCTGATTTTGCGGAGAAAGCCGGCGTCCAGGCGCTCTCCGTCCGCGCCTTCCCGGGCGACGGCGTCCGCGTCAGTATCGGCGAGGTGGAAGCCAACACCCGGCTCCTGGAGTTGTGTGCGAACTATACAAAGGCACCCCGGGGTTCCTAGCACTTAACAAGTAGGCCTGCGCCAACCTACTGAAGATAAAGTTAGGATCAGTAAGCCATTGTATATGCCGTTTCGGGAATGTATTCCCTGTGAGGCATATATCCCAGCGACATTGCATTGCATCCGCATGCGGGAAGCAAGGAGACGGTATGGGCACACATCTGCCTTCCACCGAGTTCGACGGAACAGCGGTTGACGACCAGCGGGAAGCTGACGCGGAAGCCGTCATGGGCCAACCCCCAGCAGAGATGGTCCAGCTGCTGGGCCCCGACGGAAAACTCGGCGCCGATCCCGTGTACAGCACCTACGCGGACAAACTCACCCCCGAAGACCTGCGCGGACTGTACGCGGATATGGCCAGGATCCGGCGATTCGACGTTGAGGCAACAGCGCTGCAGCGGCAGGGACAGCTTGCGCTCTGGGTTCCGCTGACGGGCCAGGAGGCAGCGCAGATCGGTTCCGGCCGGGCCAGCCAGCCGCAGGACTATATCTTCCCCACCTACCGTGAGCACGGCGTGGCGCTGACCCGTGACGTGGATCTCGCCGAACTGCTCCGCCAGTTCCGCGGCGTGTCCAACGGAGGCTGGAACCCCAAGGACACGAACTTCCACCTCTACACGCTGGTCCTGGCCGCACAGACGCTGCACGCCGTGGGCTACGCCATGGGCATCCAGCGGGACCAGAAACTCGCTGCCGCAGCGGGCAGGGCCGGAAACGAACCGGACGCTGCCGTCATCGCCTACTTCGGTGACGGTGCCAGCTCCGAAGGGGACGTCCACGAGTCCATGGTCTTCGCCTCCTCGTACAACGCACCCGTGGTGTTCTTCTGCCAGAACAACCACTGGGCCATCTCGGTCCCCACCAACGTGCAGACCCGGGTGCCGCTGTCCAACCGCGCCAAGGGCTACGGCTTCCCCGGCATCCGGGTGGACGGGAACGACGTCATCGCTGTGCACGCCGTCACCGAGTGGGCGCTGGAGCATGCCCGCCAGGGCAAGGGCCCGGTCCTCATTGAGGCGTTCACCTACCGGGTGGGTGCCCACACCACTGCTGACGATCCCACCAAGTACCGCGGATCCGACGAGGAAGACGCCTGGCGCGCCAAGGACCCGCTGGTGCGCCTGGAGAAGTACCTCCGCGCCGCAGGCCTGGCCGACGACGCCTACTTTGCCAAGGTCAAGGCCGACGGCGACGAGCTCGCCTCGTATGTGCGCCGCACCGCCCATGACCTCGAAGACCCGGACATCCGGGCCGCATTCGCCAACGTCTATGCTGAAGCGCACCCCCTGGTGGCTGAGGAACTGGCCTGGTTCGAGGAATACAGCGCAGGATTCGCCGGCGGCGACGAGCCGTCCGCCCAGCACGGCGCAGCAGCAAAGGCAGGCCACTGATGACCACCATGACCATCGCCAAGGCCATTAACGAAGGCCTTCGCGCCACGCTGGCAGCCAACCCCAAGTCGCTGCTGATGGGCGAGGACATCGGCCCCCTGGGCGGCGTCTACCGGGTCACCGACGGGCTCATCGGCGAATTTGGACCCGACCGCGTGGTGGACACCCCGCTGGCCGAGTCCGGAATCATCGGCACCGCCATCGGGCTGGCCCTGCGAGGGTACAGCCCGGTCTGCGAAATCCAGTTCGACGGTTTCGTGTTCCCCGGCTTCAACCAGATCACCACCCAGTTGGCCAAGATGCACGCCCGCAGCCACGGCAACCTCACCGTTCCGGTGGTCATCCGCATCCCTTATGGCGGCGGCATCGGCTCGGTGGAACACCACTCCGAATCACCGGAGGCCCTGTTTGCCCACACTGCCGGGCTGCGCATCATCACCCCCTCCAACCCGCACGACGCCTACTGGATGGTCCAGCAGGCCGTGCAGTGCCAGGATCCAGTGATCATCTTCGAACCCAAGCGCCGCTACTGGCTCAAGGGCGAAGTGGACACCGCAGCTCCCGGCCCCTCAGGCGACCCCTTCAAGGCCCACGTCCTGCGTGAGGGCACCGACGCCACCATCGTGGCCTACGGACCCCTGGTGCCCGTGGCCCTCGCAGCCGCCAACGCTGCCCGGGAAGACGGCCACAGCGTGGAAGTCATCGACCTCCGCTCCATTTCGCCGCTGGACTTCGATACCGTCACCGCATCCGTGGAAAAGACCGGCCGGCTGATCGTGGCCCACGAGGCCCCCACTTTCGGCGGCATCGGCGGCGAAATCGCTGCACGCATCAGCGAGCGTGCCTTCCATTCCCTTGAAGCCCCCGTCATCCGGGTGGGCGGCTTCCACATGCCCTATCCCGTTGCCAAGGTGGAGGAAGACTATCTTCCGGACATCGACCGCATCCTGGAGGCGCTGGACCGCGCCCTCTCCTACTGAGGACACCATGACGCTGAATAAATTCAACCTGCCGGACGTCGGCGAAGGCCTCACTGAAGCGGAAGTCGTTTCCTGGAAGGTCAAGCCGGGCGATGCCGTCGCCATCAACGACGTCCTTTGCGAGATCGAAACCGCAAAGTCGATCGTCGAACTTCCGTCCCCGTTCGCCGGGACCGTCACCGAACTCCTCGTGCCGGAAGGGGTGACCATCGACGTCGGGACGGCCATCATCAGCGTCAGCGACGACGTCGCGGGCGATCCCACGCCTGCTGACGTCCGGGCGCCTGAAGCACCGGCGCCGGCCGATGCGCCTGCGCAGCCGCTGTACGGCAAGCTTCCTGATGATGCCCAGGACAACGGCGCGAACGACGCCGGCGCGCAGGGCAGTGCCCCGGCGGGTGGTCCGCTGGTGGGCTCGGGACCAAAGGCGGACGCCGTCAAACGGCGCCCCCGCGTCACCCGTACCGCTGCGGCGGCCAAGCCCGCCGACGCGGTGACGGTCAACGCTCCCGAAGTGGAGCCGGTCCAGCCGCATACCCCGGCAGAGGTCACCGGGCGCCCGGCAGCCGCCGCAACGCAGGGCGGCCAGGCCGCCGTCGTGGACACCCGTCCCACGCTGGGTGGCACCATCACCGGGCTGGTCAACCGCGTCCTCGCCAAACCGCCCGTCCGCAAGATCGCCCGGGACCTCGGGATCGACCTCGCCGACGTTGTGGCCACCGGCTCCCGCGGCGAGGTGACCCGCGAGGACCTGGTCAGCTACCAGGCGCAGCGCGACGCCGAACTGGACAAGGCGGACGGCTTCTGGGGCAAAGCCGGAAAGCCGCAGGACCAGCGGATCGAGACTATCCCGGTCAAGGGCGTGCGGAAGGCGACCGCAAAGGCCATGGTGGAATCGGCCTTCGCGGCCCCGCACGTCAGCATCTTCGTGGATGTGGACGCCAGCCGGACCATGGAATTCGTCAAGCGGCTCAAGGCCTCACGGGACTTTGAGGGCATCAGGGTCTCGCCGCTCCTTATCCTGGCCAAGGCCGTCATCTGGGCTGCCGCCCGGAACCCCAGCGTCAATGCGTCGTGGGTTGAGAGCAGTGACGGCAGCGGCGCTGCCGAGATCCAGGTCAAGCACTTCATGAACCTGGGTATCGCCGCGGCAACGCCCCGCGGCCTGATGGTGCCCAACATCAAGGATGCGCAGGACCTGTCCCTGAAGGAGCTGGCGCTGGCCCTGAACAACCTGGCCACCACGGCGCGTGCGGGAAAGACCCAGCCGGCGGAGATGCAGGGCGGCACGCTGACCATCACCAACATCGGTGCCCTGGGCATCGATACCGGCACGCCCATCATCAACCCGGGCGAGGTGGCCATCGTCGCCTTCGGCACCATCAAGCAGAAGCCGTGGGTCCTGGACGGGGAGGTCATTCCGCGCTGGATCACCACCCTGGGTGGCTCCTTCGACCACCGCGTGGTGGACGGCGACCTGTCCGCCCGGTTCATGGCCGACGTCGCGGCCATCCTGGAAGAACCCGCGCTGCTCCTTGACTGAGGCGGGGGCAGGGACTGGCGTGGCGGCGTCCGGCCGCGCCATCCGGGTGAAGAATAAAACCGCCCGGTGGCTGACCGAGGCGTTCCAGCCGCCGGTGGTGGTCACCGTCCAGCTGCTGATCAGCCCGCTGGTCCAGGACGGTTTTCCCGCCACCATGGCCTACGGGGCGCTGGCTGCCCTGTTTGTCTGCGTGCTGCCGCTGCTCCTGCTGCTGGTCCTTGTCCGGCTGGGAAAGGTCACGGACCACCACGTCAGCGACCGCCGGCAGCGCCTTCCCGTGCTGCTCATGGCCCTGGCGTCCATCCTTGCGGGGCTGCTGGTCCTGACGGCAGCAGGTGCGCCGGCCAGCGTCATCGCCATGGTGCTGGCCGTGGTGGGGGGAGTGGTGGTGCTGGCAGCCGTCAGCCCATTCTGGAAGATGAGCGGGCACGCCGCCGCCATCTCCTGTTCGGCCGTTGTTGCGGTCCTGATGCTCGGCGCCGCGTGGACACCGTTGCTGCTGCTCATCCCGGCGGTCGGCTGGTCTCGGGTGGTCCTGCGCGCCCACACGCTGGCGCAGGTGGTGGCAGGCTCGCTCTTCGGCGGTGTGGTGATGGCCGGGATCTGGTGGCTGCTGAGGCTCTGGCTGGTGCCGTAGGCGGCTTGTGCGGCCGGAACTGCTAGTAGGCCGGGTAGGCGTACATCATGTCCACAGCGGCAGAGTCGCCCATGGAGGAGGCGATGACGACGGCGGCGCCCACCATGAGTGCGGCCCAGGCCGTTGCGGCACCGGTCATGATGGAGAGCAGCTTCCAGTCCTCGCGCAGGACGCTGCGGACGGTGCGGGGGAGGTTGAGGTCCGGGGCGATCATGTTCGGCGCGGAGTCGGTGGTGCCGTCATCCAGCAGCGCAACCACCGTGCCGTTGCCGCGGTCCACGCGCATGGAGCAGATGTGGTTTCCGTGGCGGGCCAGGAGGATGTCGTGGCCTACGAGCTGGCGGCGCTGAAGAGTGATCAAGGGGTCCCCTCTAGTGGTGGGTTGTTGTCGTCCGCACCGTTGGGGGCTCCCTCAATTTTATCGTTTCGCCCGTAGCTGAATGGGTTTTTTGGGCGTGAGAACGCCCACCCCCCGCAGCGATGTGCGCCACCACGGGGAGTGTCGGGCGTAACTCCTAGTCGGCGTCGTACGTGTTCGCGATGTACACGTCGCACGGGGCGTTGTGTGCCACGCTGTTGGCCACGCTGCCCAGCACCCGGCCGATGCCCTGCATGCGCCGGTTTCCCACCACGATGATCTTTGCGTCCATGCGGAGGGCTTCCTTGATCAGGGCGTCCGCCGGACGGCCGCGCGCCGCCGAGTAGGTCACCTTGATCTGCCCGCCCAGGGACTCGGCCACCGTCCGGGCCACGTGCTCGGCCCCGTCCGCGTCGGAGACGATCCACTGGTCACTGCCACTGCCGAAGACTTCCGTGCGGTCGCTGTCAAAGGCCGAGACAACGTGGAGCGTGGCGCCCAGCGCTGCTGCCAGGTCCCGGGCCGACTCTGCGGCCTTCTTGGCTGTACCGCTCCCGTCGACGCCTACAACGATGGTTCCGCTCATGAAATGCTCCTTTGCTTGGTTCCTGACGGCACTAATGAGGCCAACGCTACCGCGCGGCCAGCGCTTCCTGCAGTACCGGCGCCAGGCGGCGCACCCCTTCCCGGATGGCATCCGGCGGGACGGCGCTGAATGCGAGGCGCAGTTTGTTGGACGGCTCGTCCGACGGCGTGAAGGCGGCTCCCGGAATGAAGACCACTCCGGCGTCGATCGCCTTGTGCAGGAGGGGGTAGGTGTCCACGCCCTCGGGGAGCGTCACCCAGACGAAGAAGCCACCGTCCGGGCTGGTCCAGGAGGCACCCTCCGGCATGTACTTGGACAGCGCCGCCAGCATGGCCCGGCAGCGTTCGGCGTACATGCCGCGGTAGGTGGCGATCTGGCCCTTCCAGTCGTAGTCACGCAGGTAAGCCGAGACGAGCATCTGGTTCAGGGCCGGCGGGCAGAGGGTGACGGCCTCCGCCGCAAGGTAATACCGCCGCTGCAGGTGCTCCGGCACCAGTGCCCAGCCGATCCGCAGGCCGGGCGCGAAGATTTTCGAGAAAGAGCCCATGTAGATGACGTCGTCCGGGTTGGCGGCGCGCAGCGGGGCCAGCGGTTCGCCGTCGAACCGCAGCAGGCCGTACGGGTTGTCCTCAATGATCAGAATATTCGCATTGCGGCATATATCCACTATTTCCTGGCGCCGTTCGGCGGCAAGGGTTATGCCCGAGGGGTTGTTGAAGCTGGGGATGGTGTAGAGGAACTTGATGCTCTTTCCGGCTAACTGGAGGGCGGCGATCCGCGCCTCGAGGAGCTCGGGGACCAAGCCGGACTGGTCCATGGCCACGGTTTCCACCTGCACCTGGTACGCCTCGAAGGTGTTCAGGGCGCCGACGTAGGTGGGGTCCTCCACCAGGACGACGTCCCCGGGGTTGCAGAACAGTTTGGTGGCGACGTCCTGGGCTGACTGGGAGCCGGCCGTGATCACCACGTTCTGCGGCATGGCATCCACGATTCCTTCGGCCGCCATGACCTCGCAGATCTGCGTGCGGAGCTCTTCCGTTCCCTGGCCAGCGCCGTACTGCAGAGCGGTGAGCCCCTCCTCGGCGATGATCCGGGCCGCTGTTTCCGCCAGGCGGTCAAGGGGGAGCGACTGCAGGTAGGGACTTCCGCCGGCCAGGGACACCAGTCCGGGGCGCAACGAGATGTCGAAGACGTCACGCACGGCCGACTGCCTGATGTTCGCGGCACGCTCGGAGAACAGTTCCTCATGGCGGTGCGCCGAGGTGGCCGCCCGCTCGATGGCGTCAATGGCTTCGGCTGGAAGGGACGCGGCTGCGGCGTCGAGTGTCTCGTGGCTCACACGCTCAGGATACAGCTGAGTGTTGCCTGAAAAGCAACACTTGTTGTTCCCGAAATTACTGGCCCGGTGTACCTTCCAGCCGCAGCACCTCCGCCAGGGGCCGCCCGTTGAGGTAGACCTGCGCCCTGACGGCACCTACGGCGGCCAGCGCTGTCTGGGTGAGTTGGGCTTCCAGCCTCGGAATGTCGCACACGCCGCCCAGGCTCAGTGCCCCTGAAAGGTAGACGGTCACGGCGGTGCCGTCGAAGCTGCCGGACAGGAACTTGAGCCGCGATCCCGCCAGCGCGTTGTAGATTTCGCGCCCGGACGGGACATCCGATGCCGGGAGGCTGGCGCCACTGCCTGCAGCCAAAAGGGCATTCATGGCGGCCGGCAACGGATCCTTGCCCGCCGGCCGTGCCTGGTCCACGCCAACCAGGCTGTCATTGCAGCCGAACCGCACTCCGTTATTGCCGCCGTCGTCCAGCAGGACGAAGTAGGCAGTGACGGTCCCCTGGGCTGCGGGCATCCTTTCCGGGGCGGCTGCGGGGGAGGGCTCCGCGGAGGGTGGCGGTTCAGCTGAGGGTGTTGTGCCCGGCTCCGGCACCCCGCTGGCCGTGGCGGCGGAACCGGGCCGGCCCGTCACCGCCGGCGCCGGCGCAGCAACGCCTTCCGGCCGGGCCCCGGACGGCTGCTGCGGGGACGTCCCACCTGATGGAGTGCTGGCGCCGGAGGTGATGGCGGCCGTTCCGGCCGGCGGGGACGCTTGCGGCTGCGGGGCCGGCACGGCGGCGCCCGGAGCCGCGGCCGGGCTCGCCGCGGTACCGCCCTGCGGTGAGGCCGGGAGGCCGTTGCATGCGGTGAGCCACAGGGGAAGCGCCAGGGCGGCAGCCACCGCTACCCGTGCACTCCGCTGCCCCCTGGGTGCTGCTTCTCTTGGCATGCTCCACCGCGATTCCATCCGGTTTTTCCAGTGAATCAACGTTACGGCGGCGGCCCACCCGCGGAGATGTCCGTGCGGTACCGGTTGGGACAAGAGTTGGTCACGGCGGACCGCCGCGGCGTGGTTGGGGTGGTGGCGGTTTGGGCCTGGCGGGGGCACCCGGTACAGCTGCGCCCGGCACGCGAGGTGGCGTGCCGGGCGCGGCAGGAACTGCGCGGATGGTCCGCTCGGGAGGCTAGGCTGCCGGGGCGGCCGCGGCCAGTGCGTCGAAGACGCCCTTGATCTGCTCTACAACCTCGGCGTCGTCCTTGGGGTGGATCTCGGCGAAGCGCACCATGGAGCCGGGGACGGCGAGCTTGGCGTCCTCAATGACCTGAGCGCCGGCAATGCCGGCGGCCTTGCGGGCTTCGTCCTGCGCCCAGACCCCGCCGAACTGGCCAAAGGCGGTGCCGACGACGGCGGTGGGCTTGCCGGCGAGGGCGCCGGCGCCGAAGGGGCGGGACAGCCAGTCGATGGCGTTCTTCAGGGGAGCGGGGACAGTGCCGTTGTACTCCGGGGTGACCAGCAGGATGGTGTCGGCTTCGTTGGCGGCGGCGCGCAGAGCGGCGGCGGCGGCGGGAACCTGGCCCTCGACGTCGATGTCTTCGTTGTAGAACGGGATGTTGCCCAGGCTCTCGTGGATGACAACGTCAACCTGCTCGGGGGCGTTGGCCTGGATGGCCTCGGCCAGCTGCTGGTTGGTGGACCCGGCGCGCAGGCTGCCAACAAGGGTAAGAATGGTGCTCTTCGTCATGGAAACTCCTTGGTAGGGGCCGCGGGAGGGCCGTCGGCCTTTTCAAAGCTGGGGCATTTGATGCCTTCACCAGACTAAACGGACTATGGTCCGTTTATTATTCCCGGGGTCTAAACTGGATCCTGTGACCTCCATCCCACTGCGCCCCGAGCCGACTCCGGCAGCGGCCGAACGCAGCGATGCCGCAAGGAACCGGGAGCGCCTCCTGCTTGCCGCGAGGGAGCTGATTGCCGACTGCGGCACCGAGGGCCTCACCATGGACCGCCTCGCCGAGCGCGCCGGGGTGGGCAAGGGGACGGTATTCCGCCGCTTCGGCAGCCGGGCTGGGCTGATGCTGACACTGCTCAACGACTCCGAAGCAGATTTCCAGGCACGGTTCATGTTCGGGCCGCCACCGCTTGGCCCCGGGGCTCCGGGCCTGGACCGGCTCATCGCCTTCGGGGCTGAGCGCATTGCCTACGTGGTGGAGTTCGGCGACCTGGTCCTCGCCGCCGAGAATGCCTCGCGGGGGCGGTTTGAGGTGCCTGCCGCGGCGCTCTGGCTCCGGCATATCGAGGTGCTGCTGCGGGATGAAGGGTTCGACGCCGACCCCTGGCTCATGGCGGGGTCGCTCAGCGCAGCCCTGGACCCCGAGCGCCTGCTCGACCTGGTCCGCCGGCACGGCGTTCCGCCGGAGCGGCTGGTGGATTCCTGGAGGGATCTTGTCACACGCGTGGTGCGGGCCCGCTAGATTAGCCCCCTGTGGAGGATCCGTCCAGTCAAATCAACTCCACAGAGTTATTCATAACGATCTGATACGGGCGTGTGCTTTTCCGGGCATTGGCGGGCATCTTGCGTTTACGGCTGTGATAGTTTCCTCTGGAATGTGACCCGCAACATAGTCCATCAGGACCAGCCCGCAAGGGCTGCGGGAGCCAGCTATCCGCTGGCAACGAACTCCGGCGACGCGGCACAACCCCCGCCCAGCCGGGGAAGACGGAAGGACCATCGCGTGATTGTTGTTTTGCCCCGCATTCCGGCACACCGGCGGGCCTGGCTGTGTCCGCCGCAGCAGCACGTGGCGGCGAAGCAAAAGTAGCCGTCCCATGCTCAAGTACCTTGCCAAGCGCGGCATCACGTATGTGGTGATGATCTTCCTGACCACGTCCGCCGGATATTTCCTGGCGGTCAGCTCACTAAAACCGGCGCTGCTGGAGCAGGAACGCATTCCCCGGCCCACCCCTGAACAGGTGGCCAACTCGATGCGCCTGAAGGGCCTCGACCCGGATATGAGCGCGTGGGACCGCTACGTCCAGTGGCTCACCGGCGTCGTTACCCGCTGGGACTGGGGCAGGAGCCCCAACGGCGCCTTTATCAATGCCGAGTTCGGTGACCGCGTGTGGATTTCCACCCGGCTGTTCCTGGCCTCGATCATCCTCACCCTCATCATCGGCGTGGCCCTTGGCGTGTATTCGGCAGCCCGGCAGTACAAGTTCCAGGACCGGGTCATCACGTCCTACAGCTACCTCGCCTACATCGTCCCGGCGCCCATCGCCTACTTCCTGGTGCAGCTCGGTGCCATCAATATCAACGAGACGGTGGGGAACCGCATCTTCTTCGTCACCGGCATCTCCACCCCCGGGATGGAAGCCGGCTGGCCACAAGTAGTGGACATGGCGGCCCACTACGCCGTCCCCACAGTGGCCATCACGCTGGTGGGCTGGGGCGCCTACCAGATTGCCCAGCGCCAATACCTGCTGGACAACGTCAACGCCGACTTTGTCCGGACCGCCCGCGCCAAGGGCCTCAGCAGGAACCAGGCCATTGCACGGCACGCACTCCGCGTGTCCTTCATCCCGGTGGCCCAGAGCATCGCCTTCACCATCCCGGCCATCTTCGCCGGCGGTTTCTTTGCCGAAAAGATCTTCGCCTGGCCCGGCGTTGGTTCCTGGAGCATCGACGCCATTTCCCTCCAGGACGTCAATGCCGCCACCGCCACCCTGGCGTACGGTTCGGTCATTTTCGCCCTGGGCGCCATCCTGGCCGACTTCGCAACCACCCTGGTTGACCCGAGAGTGCGGGTGCAGTAACCATGACCAACCTGAACGCAGTGGACCCCGCGGCAGTAGCGCAGGACGCGCACCTGGAAAGCGCCGACGTCGTCATCGCCAAGTCCACCATCATCTTCCGCCGCTTCATGCGGAACAAGACCGCCGTGGCCGGCCTGGTCATCTTCCTGGCCCTTACCGTTTTCTCCTTCGTGGGCGGATTCCTCACTACCTGGGACAAAGAAACCATCGACCCCTTCAACATCGGGATGCCGCCCTCGGCCGAGCATTACCTGGGCACCTCCCAGGCGGGGATCGACCTCTACGCGATGACCGTTGAAGGCACCCGCATCTCCATCCTGATCGGCTTGATCGTCGGCCTGGTCTCGGTGCTGATCGCTGCGGTCTATGGCTGCACCATGGCCTACTTCGGGGGCAAGGTGGACAAGGTGATGCTCTTCGTCCTCGAAGCGCTCATCATGATGCCCGCACTCCTGGTGGTGGCAGTGGCCACCAGCGGCGGCGGCGCCGGCCTCAAGCGCGACCTTCCGTCCTGGCTGCTGCTGATCATCGTTTTGCTCGTCTTCAGCTGGATGGGCACCGCCAGGCTGATCCGGTCCCTGTCCATGTCCCTGATGCAGCGGGACTTCGTCAAGGCAGCCCAGTACATGGGCGTCCCGCCGCGGCGGATCGTCTGGCGGCACCTGGTCCCCAACATCGGGTCCCTGCTGGTCCTGGACATCACCCGCGGCGTCACCGGCGCCATCCTCGCCGAGGTGGCGTTCTCGTTCATCGGCATCGGCATCAAGGTTCCGGACGTCAGCCTGGGCGTCCTGATCGGCGGTGCCACCTCACAGGTACAGACCTTCCCGTGGATGTTCTGGGTGCCGCTGACGGTGATGTTCCTGCTCACCGGCTCCCTGGCCATGATGAACGACGGCCTGCGGGACGCGTTCGACCCCAGTTCCAGTTCCACGGGCAAGGCCCGAAAGGCCAGGAAAATCCGGGCGGAGAAGAGTAAATGAGCAGCGAAACCACTACCGGGTCCGGCACCACGGCGTCGGTCAATTCCACCGCCGACGCCGTCGAGCGGCTGCACATAGCGGGGCTCCACGCGCCCACTGACGCTGTGCTGTCCGTGCGGGACCTCAACGTCCGGTTCAACTCCGAGAACGGCGTGGTCCACGCCGTCCGTGGAGTGGACTTCGACCTCCTGCCGGGCAAGACCCTGGGCATCGTGGGCGAATCAGGCTCCGGGAAGTCAGTGACATCACTGGCCATTATGGGCCTGCTTCCGGAAGCCGCCGAGGTCACCGGTTCGGTACGGCTCAAGGGCCGCGAACTGCTGGGGCTCAGCGACAAGGCCATGTGCGAATACCGCGGCAATGAACTGGCCATGGTCTTCCAGGACCCGTTGTCCTCCCTGACGCCCGTGTACACCGTGGGCACCCAGATCATCGAAGCGCTGACCATCCACAACCCCACCATGAGCAAGCAGGCCAAGGAAGCCCGCGCCGTCGAGCTCCTGGCCATGGTGGGAATTCCCAGCCCGAAGGACCGGCTGAAGGCCTTCCCGCACGAATTCTCCGGCGGCATGCGCCAGCGCGTGATGATCGCCATCGCCATTGCCAACAACCCCCGGGTGCTCATTGCGGATGAGCCGACGACGGCCCTGGACGTCACCATCCAGGCCCAGGTCCTCGAGGTGCTGCACACCGCGCAGGAGGAAACCGGCGCCGCCGTCGTCATGATCACGCACGACCTTGGCGTGGTGGCGGGCATGGCCGACGACATCATGGTGATGTACGCCGGAAAGCCCGTGGAAACCGGCGCGGTGGACGATATCTACTACAACCCGCGGATGCCCTACACGCTGGGCCTGCTCGGAGCCGTCCCGCGCGTGGATGTATCCGAAAAATCCTCGCTGGTACCCATCGACGGCATACCGCCGAACCTCCTGCACACCCCCACCGGATGCTCCTTCGCGCCGCGCTGTCCGCTGGCCACCGATGCCTGCCTCGACGGGGAACCTGCGCTGGCCCCGGTCCCCGGAGGCGCCCTGCACCACGCCGCCTGCATCAAGTCGGCGGCCCTCGGCGGTGACGTGGACGTCCACGACATCTTCGCCGCCCCGCCGGTACCGGAGTCACGCTTCGACGCCATCCCGCGGGAGGACCGCTCCACCGTCCTCCAGCTTAAGGACGTGCGCAAGCACTTCCCGTTGACCAAGGGTGCGCTGCTCAAGAAGCGAATCGGTACGGTCAAAGCCGTGGATGGACTGAGCTTCGACGTCCGCGAGGGCGAATGCTTCTCCATCGTGGGCGAATCGGGCTCCGGAAAAACCACCACCCTGCTGGAAATCATGGAGTTCCACAAGGACCAGGACGGCGAGGTGGTGATTGGCGGCATCAGCAACAAGCAGGCCGCTGACACCAAGACCAAGAACGCCATGCGGCGCGAACTGCAGATGGTGTTCCAGGACCCCACCGGCGCCCTGGACCCGCGGTTCACCGTGTACGAGGTCCTCGCGGAACCGCTGCAGAACGCCGGCATGGACCGCCCGGCCATCAGGAAGCGGATCATGGAGCTGATGAAGCTCGTGGGCCTGCAGCCGGACCACGTGAACCGGTTCCCCAACCAGTTCTCCGGCGGCCAGCGCCAGCGCATCGGCATCGCCCGCGCACTTGCGGTCAACCCCAAGCTGGTGGTCCTGGACGAGCCCGTCTCGGCACTCGATGTGTCGGTGCAGGCCGGGGTCATCAACCTCCTGGACAAGCTCCGCGCGGAACTGGGGCTGAGCTACCTCCTGGTGGCCCACGACCTCTCCGTTGTCCGGCACATTTCCAACCGCGTGGCGGTGATGTACCTGGGCAAGATCGTGGAGATCGGCGAGGTGGACCGCGTGTTCGACAACCCGCGCCACCCGTATACCCGCGCCCTGCTCTCCGCCATCCCGGTGCCGGACCCGCACGTGGAACGCACCCGGGAACGCATCATCCTCAAGGGCGACCTCCCGTCGCCGCTGGATGCCCCCAAGGGCTGCAACTTTGCCACCCGCTGCCCGGTGTTTGCCGCCCTGCCTGCCGCGAAGCAGGAAAAGTGCCTAACCCTGGAACCGCCGCTGGAAGCTGTGGCACCGTCGTCGGCGGCGCAGGCGCTGGAACCCGCGGCGCCCGCACCGGATCAGCGTTTCGCCTGCTTCTTCCCTGACGGGGAACTGGACGAAGACATGCTGGTGACCCACGACCAGGCGGAACACCATGCACCCTAGATTTAGCCGACCCACCCGCACCATTCGCATCAATGAAGGGAAAACCATGAGGAATCTGAACAGGATCGGCGGAGCTGCAGCCATTGCTGCGGCTCTGGCGCTGACCGCCTGCGGCAGTGGCGGCTCCACGGGGCCGGAGACAGCCAAGGGGCAGGAGGCAGGCAGCGACCTGTCCAAGCTGATCAGCATCAACGAGAAGCCGGCAGCCGATCTTGAGCAGGGCGGCAAGGTCACCCTTCCGCTGGGCAACATCGGCCCGGACTTCAATGGCTTCTCCAACAACGGCAACAGCGCGGACAACTCCGCCCTGCAGGTCCCCATCAACCCGGTCGCCATGAACAGCGGCGGCATGGGTGGCTGCTGGAAGGTCGACTTCACCGGAAAGGTCACGCCCAACACTGACTTCTGCGAGTCTGTGGACAGCGAGGTCAAGGACGGCAAGCAGACCATCACCATCAAGGTCAATGACAAGGCCACCTACAACGACGGCACCCCCATCGACGTGAAGGCGTTCCAGAACACCTGGAACATCCTCAAGAGCCCGGACAACGGCTACGACATCGTCAGCTCCGGCGCCTACCAGTTCGTCGAGTCGGTTGAGGCCGGCAGCAGCGACAAGGAAGTCATCGTCAAGACCACGCAGCCGGTCTACCCCATTGACTCGCTCTTCTTCGGCCTGATCCACCCGGCCGTGAACAGCCCGGAGGTGTTCAACGAAGGCTTCAACGGCAACATGCACGCCGAGTGGATGGCCGGACCGTTCAAGCTGGACCAGTATGACCCCGCGGCGAAGACCGTCACCATGGTCCCCAACGACAAGTGGTGGGGCAAGAAGCCGGTCCTGGCCAACGTCACCTTCCGCCAGCTTGAGACCAGCGCCCAGATCGCCGCGTTCAAGAACGGCGAAATCGACGCGATGTCCGCCAACACCATCGCCCTTTACAAGCAGCTGGAAGGCACCAAGGACTCCGATGTCCGCCGCGGCCAGCGCCTCTTCGCCGGCGGCATGAACATCAACGCCCAGAAGATCACTGACGTCGCCGTCCGCAAAGCCATCTTCGCCGCCGTCGACCGCGAAGCGCTCCGCAAGGTCCGCTTCAACGGCCTGAACTGGGAAGAGCCGAGCTCCGGCTCCATGATGCTCCTGCCGTTCTCTGAGTACTACCAGGACAACTACCCGGTGAAGGAAACCGGTCCGGACGCCGCCAAGAAGGTCCTGACCGACGCCGGCTACACGGCCAACGCCAGTGGTGTCATGGAGAAGGACGGCAAGCCTGCCGCTTTCAAGATCAGCAACTTCGGTGACGACCCCACCACCCTTGCCTTCACGCAGACCCTGCAGAAGCAGCTTCAGGCCGGTGGCATGGACGTTGGCATCGACCAGCGAGCTTCTGCCGACTTCGGCAAGGTCATCGGCGGCCGCGACTTCGACATGAGCGTCTCGGGCTACACCGTAGGCCCGGACGCCACAGATGCCGTGAAGCAGTACTACGACTCCAAGACCAACGAGAACCAGCTGGGCGACGCCGAACTGGACAAGAAGATCGCGGACCTCGCCTCCATCGAGGACAACGCAGAGCGCAACAAGGCGGCCATGGAGGTCGAAAAGGAGCACATGGCGAAGTACTTCTCCATGGGCGTGGTCATGAACGGCCCGCAGATCTCCTTCGTTCGCGCCGGCCTGGCCAACTACGGCCCGTCATTGTTCCAGAGCCTGTCCCAGGTTCCGGACTGGACCACCCTCGGCTGGGAAAAGAAGTAACACCTTTTAGGCGCTTTCCCGCATTCTGCGGATAGCGTTCCAAAAGCCCTCCCACTGTTCCTCCGCTTCGGCGGCGGACAGTGGGAGGGCTTTTGGTTTAAAAGGTGCAGGAGGGCGCTCCGGAGTAGCGTTGGTTGCATGACCGGAACTGAAGCTGAGCCACGCACCATCCGTACCGCCGTCGTCGGCTTCGGACTCTCCGGCAGCGTCTTCCACGCGCCCCTGCTGGACGCGGACAGCAGGTATTCGCTGGATATCGTGGCCACCTCAAACGCAGACCGGCAGGCGGCGGCGACGGGCCGCTACCCGGGCGTGCGGACCGTGCCGGACGGGCGCGCCGTCCTCGAGCGGGCGGACAGCCTAGACCTCGTGGTCCTGGGCACGCCGCCGGCAACCCACTACCCGCTGGCCAAGGCGGCCCTGGAGGCCGGGCTGGACGTGGTGGTGGACAAGCCGTTCGTCATCTCCAGCGAAGAAGGGGAGGAGCTGGTCTCGCTGGCCCGGGACCTGGGCCGGACCCTGACGGTGTTCCACAACCGGCGCTGGGACGGCGACTACCTCACCCTGCAAAAGCTGCTGGCCGCCGAGGCGCTGGGCACGGTGCTGCGCTTCGAGTCCCGCTTCGAGCGGTGGACGCCGTCGATCGCCAAGGCCTGGAAGGCCAGGGCAACAGCGTCCGACGGCGGCGGCGCACTTTTCGACCTCGGCAGCCACCTGATCGACCAAGCCATCCAGCTCTTCGGCCCGGCCGACGTAGCCCACGCCGAGCTGCAGGCCCGCCGCTCCGACGAGCGGGCCGACGACGACGTCTTCCTGGTGCTCCGCCACCACTCGGGGGTGCTCAGCCACCTCAGCATGAACATGTTGTGCGCGCAGCAGGCCCCGCGGTTCCGCGTGCTGGGCTCCGTGGGTGGCTTCACCAAGCACGGCGTGGACCCGCAGGAACCGTTCATCGTGGCCGGCGGCAGCCCCCTGGACCAGGAGTACGGCGTGGAGGCGCCCGATTGGGCAGGCGTCCTGGGGCGCGACGGCCACCTGGACCGGCTCCCCACCGAACGGGGCAACTACCCCGAGTTCTACCGCCTCCTGGCGGACAAGATCCTCGACGGCGGAACAGAGTCACCCCTGCCCCTCCCGGTAAACCCAGAGGACGCGGTGGAGGTCCTAAGAATCATAGAAAAAGCGCGGGAGCTCGTCGGCGGCAGGACTTAAACGGCAACGCAGGACGACAGGCATCCGGCAGCGGGCGTCAGAGGCGACGAAGGAGCCAGCCCGCAGAGGATGCGTGTCGTCCTGCGCAAAACGACGAGTTAGGCCTAGGCCGAAACGAGCTCGTGCCAGTCGGAAACAAGGGGCAGGTTGTGTGCCTCGGACACGGAGTGGTGTGCCACGTGGCCGGCGGCGATGTTGAGGCCTGCGGCGAGGGCGGGGTCGCGGTCGAAAGCAGCCTTGACGCCCAGGTTCGCGAGGGACACGGCGTAGCGCAGGGTGACGTTGGTCAGGGCGTAGGTGGAGGTGTTCGGCACCGCACCCGGCATGTTGGCCACGCAGTAGAAGATGGTGTTGTGCACCTTGTAGGTGGGTTCCTGGTGCGTGGTGGGGTGGGTGTCCTCGAAGCAGCCACCCTGGTCCACGGCGATGTCGACCAGTACCGAGCCGGGCTTCATCCGGGCCACGAGATCGTTGGTGACCAGCTTGGGGGCCTTGGCGCCGGGGATCAGGACGGAACCAATCACCAGGTCTGCATCCACTACGGACTTTTCGATCTCGTAGGCGTTGGAGGCCACGGTCTTCAGCCGGCCCTGGTACTGGGCGTCCAGTTCGCGGAGGCGGTTGATGTTGATGTCCAGGATGGTGACGTCGGCGCCCAGGCCCAGGGCCATGGCGGCGGCGTTGGTGCCGGCCACGCCTGCGCCGAGGACAACAACCTTGGCGGGGCGGACGCCGGGAACGCCGCCCAGCAGGACGCCTTTGCCGCCGGCGGGGGCCATCAGGGAGGACGCGCCCACCTGGACGGACAGCCGGCCGGCAACCTCTGACATGGGGGCGAGCAGCGGGAGGGTGCGGCCCTCCTGGACGGTCTCGTAGGCGATGGCGGTGACGCCGGAGTTGATCAGTTCCTGGGTCAGTTCGGGCTCGGCGGCCAGGTGCAGGTACGTGAAGAGGATCAGGCCCTTGCGGAACCGGTGGTACTCGGCCTTGACGGGTTCCTTGACCTTCATGACCATGTCCGCGCGGGACCAGACGTCATCGGCCTCGGTGACGATCTCGGCGCCGGCAATGGCGTATTCCTCATCGGTGATGCCGGAGCCCAGGCCCGCGCCGCGTTCCACCAGCACCGAGTGGCCGTGGGTGCGGAATTCGTGCACGCCGGCGGCGGTGATGGCGACGCGGAACTCGTTGTTCTTGATTTCTTTGGGGACACCGATGATCATCGTGGGCTCCAGGTTCTCGGCGGATAAGCCGGAAAGTGCGGAAGGATTTCGTGTTTCCACGATAAATCCGCTGTGAGCCAGCCGACATTGGCGGCGGAATGGGCTGCCGCCAAGATCCCCGGAATTCCGGGAAATCCATCCGTCTCGGGTAGACATTTGTCGAGGGTGGGGGCGTCAGGTGTCGCCTGTTGTCCGTTCGTGCCCACGGGCTGCCGGGCAGTAATGTTGGCGCATGCAGCAGCAGGGTGTGGAACAGCTCGTGGAGCAAGTGGCGCAGAAGCTGGGCCGCGGCCTTTCGCTGGAAGACCTGGACGGCCTGCTCCTTGCCTACAGCTCCAACCAGTCCCATGCGGACCGTGTGCGCGTGAACTTCCTGCTCAGCAAGAAGGTGCCGGCGGACGTGAGCGCGTGGCAGCTCTCGCAGGGCATCGCCACTGCCGTGCGGCCCGTGGTGGTGCCGGCCAATCCGGACCTGGGCATGCTGGGCCGCGTCTGTGTGCCGCTGATGGTGCGCGGCTTCCGCGTGGGTTATCTCTGGGTGCAGCAGGACTCGGCGGAGGAGAGCCCGACGGCGATCCTCACCCAGTTGCCGGCGGTCAACCATGAGCTGGAGCTGCTGTCCGGGCTCCTGCTGGATTCCAATACGGCCGAGTCGGAGTTCCGGCGCGGCCGCGAACGCGAGTTCCTGTCCGCCTGCGCCGGCGAACCGAACGCCGTGGCCGCAGTTGCCGGCTGGAAGGAAGTCCAGGGCCGCGGCCCGTGGCAGATGGTCACCGTGCTGGATGCCGACGGCTGGGCCAGCGGTCCGGACCCCATCGCATCCACCCTGATCCACCGGTCCACCGCGCTGCAGGCCACCGTGGGCGTGGACGCGGCGCTGTTCAGTGCCGGTACGGAGACCCACTCGGTGGTGCTGTTCCGCGAGCTGTCCGGCCGGGCCAACCATGCGCAGGTCCTGGTGCATTACCAGCTGGAGCTGGCCAAGCGGTCCGGCCGGCCGGTGCACCGCATCATCCTCGGCATCAGCGAAGGGTTCACCCGCACCCGCCAACTGGGCGAGGCGTACCGGCAGTCGAAACTCGCAGCCCAAGCGGCCGCCGTCGACTCCCAACTGGGTGAGCTGGTGGACTGCAGGTCCACCGGCGTGTACCAGCTGCTGGCATCCGCCGGAGGCGGCGTGGGGGCCTGGGCCGACTCGGGGTCCGTGTACTTCCGGATGCTCGAAGACCATGACCGGAACGGCGAACTCATTCCGGTGCTGGAGCTCCTCTACGACAACGACGGTTCGGTCCAGGACGTGGCCACGAAGCTCCATCTGCACCGGAGCAGCATCTACAACCGGCTGGGCAGGATCCGCCAACTGCTGGGCGTGGATCCGCTAAAGGGGCTGCCCCGTCTGGAGCTTCACGCCGCCCTGAAGATGCGCCGGTGGGCTGGCCGGCCGAGGATCTAGCGGCGGGCCCGGCCCGATGTTGCCGTCACGAAGGACCTGATCGCCTCGGCCACCTGCTGCGGCCGGAGGTGCTGGGCCACATGTCCCGCTCCCGGGATTTCCGCGAAGTGCCCGTGCCTCGCCGTGGCAGCCAGGCGCCGTGACCACTCGGGGCCGGCAACCTGGTCCTGGCCGCCGCGCAGCACCAGGACAGGCAGGTCGATACCGGCCAGCCGTTCCTCGGTGCGGTAGTTCATCATGACGGGCAGTTCGGTGAAGTACCAGCGCGGGCCGCAGCGGAAATATTCACTGAGGACGGCCCAGTTGGACGACGCACTCTCCCGCAGGAGGGCATCCAGGAACAGGGCGACGCTCTGGCGGGGGACCGTCCGGTGCCGTTCATCAACCACGGGGCCCATCAGCACCAGCTGCTGCACGCGGTCCGGGGCGTGATGGGTGGCCTCGATGGTGAACTGGGCGCCCATCGAATGGCCCACCAAAATATAGGATTCGATGCCGCTGGATGCCAGGGCCTCGCCGATGAAGGCGCCGTACTCCTCGGCGGACACCTGCTGGCCGGGCCGGGGCGTTCCGCCGAATCCGGGCAGGTCCAGTGAATAGGTGGGGGTAGTGGCGGCCAGCACCTGGTGCAGCCGCCGAAGGTACCGGTGCGAGACGCCGATTCCGTGGACCAGGACATACGCCGGCCCCGCATCGCCCGGCACTGCGCCCGGCGAAGGCGGCGGGGTGCCGTCCGCCCAGAGGATCCGGCCGGACAGGCCGCGGGCTTCCACCGCCGAGGACCGCAGGCGGACCGTCATCGGAGCCCCGCGCCGCCGTCGGCAGCACCGGAACCGCCGGCGCTCTCCGTCACCGCGCTGCCCGCAACCACGCCGTCTGAACCCGCATCGTTCGTTCCGGCTGCATGTGTGCCGCCGTCCGCCGCGGCCTCGCGTTCCTTCCGCCGCTGGGTCTCCAGCCAGGCCAGGATGGCGCTCTGCCGGATCCGCCGGTGGGTGCCCCGGTATTCCACCGGGATTTCGCCGCGGTCCGTCATGTTGCGCAGGTAGGTGTGGGAAATGCCTGCCAGTTCAGCGGCGCGGGAGGTGGTCAGCATTTCCTCGACACTGCTCACGGTCACCGCCTCGCCGCGGCTGAGCCGCGCCAGGAGGTCCACGACGGCGTCCCTCGCCTGGGCGGGCAGCCGGTGGACAGTGCCGTCCACGAAGACGGTGATGTCGTTGCTGTCCCGGAGGGCGCGGGCGAGGGTGCCGGCATCATCGGCGGGCAGTCCGGCGGTCACGCGGGGGGCTATCAGTGCCATACAGGAAGCCTAACGCCCCGTTCCGCCGGTTCCCTGCGGGCCAGATATCCGCGCAGGTCGCCGGTGCGCGGAACCGTCGTAACGGGAAGTGCGGGCACGGCCAAAAGAAGCCGTTGACACGGAGTTAGTAACGCGCGTAACCTCAATCACACGATCCAAGTAACGCGCGTTACCCACAAGGCGGCCGCGGATCAGGAAACACCTCACCACAGAGAAGCTGGCACGGCCCAGTCGACGAAGACCCGGAGCATTCAATGGCGAAAAGCACCACACCCCACCAGGCCGCCTCCGTGCGGCAGCGGGGCGTCACCATGAATGACGTCGCCAAGCACGCCGGCGTCTCCCGGACCGCAGTTTCGTTCGTCCTGAGCAACCGCGAAAACGCCAGCATCTCCGAGGAAACCCGCACCCGGATCAACGAGGCCGTCCAGGAGCTGGGCTACCGGCCCAACGCCGGTGCCCGTGCACTGGCATCCCAGCGCAGTGGCTGGTACGGCATTGTCACCGAGATCGTCACGGCCCCGTTCGCCGTCGACATCATCAAAGGTGCCCAGGACCAGGCCTGGCTTGACCGCCGGTTCCTGCTCATCGCGCCCTCCGACCAGGCCGATGCAGTAGGACCCAACCAGGGCCTGGAAGATGCTGCAACGGAGAAGCTGTTGGAACAACGCGTGGAAGGACTTCTGTACGCAGCCACCTTCCACCGGGGCGTCCACGTACCGGCCAGCGCCAATGAAGTACCCACTGTCCTGATCAACTGCTTCGACGCTGACGGAAAGTTGCCCTCGATCGTCCCTGACGAGCGCGCGGGCGGCCGGGTCGCCGTCGAACGATTGCTCCAGGCCGGCCACACCCGGCTAGGGGTCATCAACCTTGACCCGGTGATCCCTGCTGCAGTGGGGCGGTTGGAAGGTGCACGCGAAGCACTGGCCGCCGCCGGACTGGACCTGGACCCGGAACTGGTGGTGTCCGGCTACGCGACGGCCGACGGCGGCTACGAGGCCGCCGGCCGGATCCTGGACAGGTACGAGGGGGAGCGCAGGCCAACGGCACTGTTCTGCCTCAATGACCGCATGGCGATGGGTGCCTATGACGCCATCAAGGAACGGGGCCTGACCATCCCCGGAGACATCGCCGTGATCGGCTTCGACAACCAGGAACTGATTGCGGCCTACCTGCGGCCCAAACTGACCACCGTTGCGTTGCCGTTCGAAAAAATGGGCGCCCTGGGAGTCCAGACGCTCGCCGCTCTTACAGCAGGACAGCCGATCATTGCCGACCAGCAACTGGTCGACTGTCCGCTGCTAGAACGCTCTTCGGTCTGACCGCGAAATCAAGTTCCGAAGAGCAAAACCCCTAACCCACCCTTCACCTCGCTGATGAAGACAGGAAAGAGATAACCATCATGACACAACCCCGATTCTTCAGGGCTGCCCGGATTACGGCCGCTGGCCTGGCCGTGGGAGCGATGCTGCTGACCGGCTGCGCGGCCAACGTCAACAAGGCAAACAGCAACGACGCCGGCTCCAACGCGAGTGCGCTGCTCACCATTCCGCGTGAGGACATGGGCACGTTCGTGCAGAACTTCAACCCGTTCGCCCCCACTGTGAACCCCATGGTCCAGCAGGCCATCTACGAATCGCTGCTGATCTTCAACCCGGCCAACGGAGACACGGTGCCGTGGCTCGCCACCGAGTGGAAGGCCGCCGACGACGGCAAGTCCGTCACGTTCACGCTGCGTGACGGCGTGAAGTGGTCCGACGGGCAGCCGCTGGTTGCCGACGACGTCGCCTACACCTTCGAGCTGCAGAAGAAGATCAAGGGCGGCTTCGAGTACCTCGACGGCGTCACCGCCGAAGGCAACAAGGTCACGTTCAATTTCAACAAGCCATGGTCCCCGGCGCTGTACGACGTCGGCCAGCTCACCATCCTGCCCAAGCACATCTGGTCCACGCTCGCAGACCCCGAAAAGGAAGCGAACGCCAAGCCGGTCGGAACTGGGCCCTACACCGAGGTGGACAGCTTCCAGGCGCAGTCCTTCGTGCTGAAGAAGAACCCCAACTACTGGCAGCCGGAGAAGCAGAAGATCGCCGGCATCAAGATGCTCGCCTTCGCCGGCAACGACGGTGCCAACCTTGCGGCGGCCAACGGCGACGTGGACTGGGCACCGCAGTACATCCCGAACATCGAAAAGACGTTCGTCTCCAAGGACAAGGACCACCGCCAGTACTGGTTCCCGCCCACGGGGGCCATGATCAACTGGCAGCTCAACACCACCAAGGCGCCGTTCAACGACGTTGACGTCCGCAAGGCACTGAGCATGGCCGTTGACCGGGACCAGGTCACCAAGATCGGCATGAGCGGCTACGCCCAGCCGGGTGACTGCACAGGCCTGTCCGGCAACTACGAGACCTGGAAGAACAGCGCCGTCAAGGACAACTGCACCTGGACCAACCACGATGTGCAGAAGGCCAACGAGCTTCTGGACAAGGCCGGCTACGCCAAGGGCGCGGACGGCAAGCGTACCCTCAAGGACGGCTCCCCGTTCGAGTTCAAGATTTCCGTGGGGGCCTCTTCCTCCGACTGGCTGTCCGTCGCCAACGTGATCGCCCAGAACCTGGCCGAGGTAGGCGTGACCGCCAAGGTGGATTCGCCGGATTGGGCCGCCGTAGTGGCCGGCTACGAAACGGGCACCTTTGATTCAGGCATCGTCTGGAGCGCCAACGACCCCAGCCCGTACAAGTACTTCAACACCGCCATGGGCTCGGCAACCGTGAAGCCGGTGGGCACCAAGACGTTCGACAACTACCACCGCTTCGGCGACACGAAGGCCGACGCCCTGCTGGCCCAGTTCGCAGCGGAATCGGACCAGTCCAAGCAGAAGGACATCGCCAACAAGCTCCAGCAGGAGTACAGCGACGCCGCGCCGCTGGTGCCGCTCTTCTCCGGCCCGGAATGGGGCGCCTTCAATGACACCCGGTTCACCGGCTGGCCCACCCAGGACAACCCCTACGCCACCCTCTCGGTCCGCGCACCCACCACGGTGCTGGTGCTGACCTCCCTGGAACCGCGCAAGTAGTCCCCACCGCCAAGAGTTTTATTGCTGGCCGCCGGAATCTCCGGCGGCCAGCCCCCACACCTTTCACCACTCCCGAATTGGAGGGAACCCGTGCGCTTCATCCTGCGCCGGCTGGGTTTCTACCTGGTCGCCTTCTGGGCATCCATCACCCTGAATTTCCTGCTCCCGCGCTTCATGCCGGGGGACCCCGTTTCCCGCATGTTCGCCCGCTCCCAGGACAGAATGCAGCCCGAACAGATCGAGGCGCTGCGCAGGCTGCTGGGTGTTGACGACAGGCCCCTGTGGGAGCAGTACGCGGGCTACCTGCAGAACATCTTCACCGGCCAGATGGGCGTCTCCATTTCGCGCTTCCCGGCGCCGGTCACGGAGGTCATTTCGTCCCAGATCGGCTGGACCCTCCTGCTGGGCGGAACCGCCCTGGTGATTGCCGCCGTCGTGGGTAACCTGCTGGGCATCGTGGCTGCGTGGCGGCGCGGCGGCGCCATCGATTCGGCGCTGCCTCCGGTGCTGGTGTTCATCGGATCGTTCCCCTACTTCTGGCTGGCCATGGGCGCCCTCTACCTGTTCGGCGTGGTGCTGGGCTGGTTCCCCATCCGGCACGCGTTCACGGCCGGCCTGGAGCCCGCGTTCACCTGGGAGTTCATCGGCGACGTCGGCGCGCACCTCGTGCTCCCGGCGCTGACCATCGTGCTGGTGTCCATCGGCGGCTGGATGCTGGGCATGCGGAACACCATGATCGCCACCAACTCGGAGGACTACATCACCATGGCCGAGGCCAAGGGCCTGCGCCCGGGCCGCATCATGCTCCGGTACGCGGCCCGCAACGCCATGCTGCCGTCCGTGACCAGCTTCGGCATGGGACTGGGCTTCGTGGTGGGAGGGGCGCTGCTCACCGAAGTGGTGTTCGCCTACCCCGGCGTGGGCTACCAGCTCCTCAACGCCGTCCAGGGCCTGGACTACCCGCTCATGCAGGGCCTGTTCCTGACCATCACCGCCGCCGTGCTGCTGGCGAACTTCCTGGTGGACATCCTGTACGTCCGCCTCGACCCCCGCGTGCGCAGCAACTGACCGGCCGCAGACAAAGGACCCATCATGGCAACCGCAATCCTCCAGCAACCCGGCACCACGGCCGGTAAGACCCCTGCCGCGAAACCCAAAACCAAACCCAACCGCAGCTTCATCCACGGGCTGGCCACCAACAAGAAGGCCCTGGTGGGCATGGCCGTCATGGCCGTCTTCATCGGGCTGGCCCTGCTGGCCCCCGTACTGTTCCCCGGCGATCCCTCCCGGATCACCGCGATGGCCTCCCTGGAACCGGATGCCGACCACTGGCTGGGCACCACTGCGAAGGGACAGGACGTGCTGGCACTGACCGTGCACGGCGCCCGGAGTTCGCTGCTGGTAGGCCTCACGGTGGGCTTCGCCTCCACGTTCATCGGCATCCTGGTGGGCCTGGCCTCGGCCTACTTCGGCCGGTTCATCGATGAGGCGCTGTCCCTGGTAACCAACGTCTTCCTCCTCCTTCCCGGGCTGCCGCTGCTCGTCATCCTCGCCGCGTTCCTCCCGCCGGGCCTGGGAACGGTGATCCTGGTGCTCATCGTCACCGGTTGGGCAGGATCGGCGCGCGTCCTGCGCAGCCAGGCCCTGTCCATCCGGTCCAAGGACTTTGTGGCCGCGGCGGTGGTGTCCGGCGAACGGGCGGGCCGGATCATGTTCCGGGAAATCCTGCCCAACATGGCCTCGATCGTGATGGGCACCCTGCTGGCCTGCGTGATCTACGGAATCGGCGCCCAGGCGGGCCTTGAGTTCCTGGGCCTGGGCGATGTCAGTACCGTCTCGTGGGGCAACAACCTCTTCTGGGCCGGCAACGAGGGCGCGCTGCTCACCGGAAGCTGGTGGGTCTTCGTGCCGTCGGGCGTGTGCATCGCCCTGGTGGCCTTCGCCCTGGCCCTCATCAATTACGCCGTGGACGAGGTCACCAACCCCCGCCTGCGGAAAATCAAAGCCCCCAAGCCGGCCACGGTTGAAACCCCTGCCACTACCGAAAGGAGCGCCGCGAAGTGACCGTCTCCCAGACCTCCTTCGGGTCCCACGAACCTGTCCTGGACGTGCAGGACCTCACCGTGAAGTACATCGGCGATACCCGCTCCACCACCGCCGTGGACCGTGTTTCCTTCAGCATCGGCACCGGCGAGGTCTTCGGCCTCGCAGGGGAGTCCGGCTGCGGCAAGTCCACCATCGCCAACTCGATCATGCGCCTGCTCAAGGACCCCGCGAAGATCGCCGGCGGCAGCATCTCCTTCGGCGGCAGGGATGTCCTGGCCATGAGCCCGGAGGAACTGCGGCGCTTCCGCTGGCAGGACGTGGCCATGGTGTTCCAGTCGGCCATGAATTCGCTCAACCCGGTGTTGACCATCGGCGAGCAGATCGTGGACATCTTCACCACCCACGCGGGGCTGTCCCGCAGGGAATCGCTGCGGCGGGCGGGCGAGTTGCTGGAGCTGGTCCGGATCGACTCCGCACGGCTGAAGTCCTACCCGCACCAGCTCTCCGGCGGGATGCGGCAACGCGCCGTCATTGCCATGGCCGTGGCGCTCAAGCCTTCCCTCCTGATCCTGGATGAGCCCACCACTGCCCTGGACGTGGTGGTGCAGCAGGAGATCATGGCCCAGATCAAGGAACTCCAGCGCGAGCTCGGCTTCTCCGTCCTGTTCATCACCCACGACATGTCCCTCATGGTGGAACTGTCGCACCGGATGGCGGTGATGTACGGCGGGCGCATCGTGGAAACCGCCAGGGCCCACGACGTCTACACCGACCCCCGCCACCCCTACACGCAGGCGCTGATGGGCGCGTTCCCGCCGCTCACCGGTCCGCGGGTTCCACTTTCGGGATTGCCCGACGGCGTGAAGTTCCGGAACATTCCGGACCTCGCCGAAGTGGCGCCCGGCCACCTCGTGGCGCCGTTCGGTGCCGACGACCTGTCCATCGCGCACGGAGCCCACGCCACCGGGGATGAAGCGGCAGCCCTGGAAGGAGCCATCCGATGAGCCATTCAACACTTTCCACCACCACCGGTTCGGGCCCCACCAGCCCAGGCCCCGGCCGAGCGGATACCCCCGCACTGGAGGTCCGCGGCCTGGGCAAGTCGTTCCCCATCGGCGGGCTGTTCTCGAGAGACTCGGTGCGGGCCCTCCACGGTGTGGACCTGGCCATCGGCCGCGGCGAAATCGTTGCGCTGGTGGGCGAATCCGGTTCCGGCAAGAGCACCCTGGCCCGCTGTGTTGCCCGGCTGGAACGGCCCAGCGAAGGGTCCATCCTGCTTGACGGTACCGACGTCCTCAAACGGGACCGCTTCCAGGCCTCGCGGGCGTTCCGCTCCCAGCTGCAGATGGTGTTCCAGGACCCCTTCGGGTCGTTGAACCCGGCACACAGGATCGGCCATTTCCTGCGGCGTTCCCTGGCGATCCACGGGAAGGGCGGACGTTCGGAAACGGAAACCCAGGCCCGCCTCGAACAGCTCATGGACACCGTGGGGCTGCAGGCGGACATGCTGGATTCCTACCCGCATGAGCTCTCCGGCGGCCAGCGGCAGCGCGTCGCCATCGCCCGGGCGCTCGCCGTGGAACCGCAGGTGATCCTCGCCGACGAACCAACCTCCATGCTGGACGTCTCCGTCCGGATCGGCGTGCTCAACCTGATGCGCAGGCTCCGGGACGAGCAGGGCATCTCGATGCTCTACATCACCCACGACCTCGCCTCGGCCCGCTACCTCGCGGACCGCACGGCCGTCATGTTCGCCGGCGAACTCGTGGAGGAGGGCGAATCCCTGGACCTGCTGGCCAATCCGGCCCACCCCTACACACAGCTCCTGGTCTCAGCCGTTCCGGATCCGGCCCGTGCCGGTTCCTACGATCCCGTCCGGCGGGCCGGACTGCGGCAGGCCGTCATGGCCTCCACCAGCTGCGCGTTCGACGGCGACCCGGACCAGCCTTGCTCAGCCGAACAACCAGTCCGGCACCAGGTGGGCGAGCCCGGCAACCGGCACTGGGTCCGCTGCCACCTTTACCGCCCGCGTGCCGGCGCCGGCGGCCACGCCCTCGCTGCAGACCCGGCAGCCGGCCCATCCGCAGACGCGGGGACCTCCGCGCACGCCGGTCCGCCGGCGTCGAACAACCCCCGGAAGGCTTCGGCATGACTGAACTGACCCACCCGCTGGCCACCGTTCCCCGGGACGAGCTGGTTGCCCGCGCCGAATCAGACCCGCTGCGGCCCCGCTTCCATTTCGTCTCGCCCGCCGGGTGGCTCAACGATCCCAACGGCGTGGCCCAGTGGGACGGCATCTACCACCTCTTCTACCAGTACAACCCCGAGGGCGCCTTCCACCACCGCATCCAGTGGGGCCACGCCACCAGCACGGACCTCGTCACCTGGACGGACCGGCCGGTGGCCCTGGAACCCTCGCCGGGCCCGGACGCCGACGGCTGCTGGTCCGGCGTGCTGGTGAACGACGCCGGCACGCCCACCCTGGTCTACTCGGGCCGCCTCGGGGAGCGGGAACTTCCGTGCGTCGCCGTGGGCTCCCCGGACCTGTCCAGCTGGACCAAAGCCCCCGAGAACCCTGTCATCGCAGCCCCGCCGGCCGGCGTGGACATCACCGCCTACCGTGACCACTGCGTGTGGCGCGAAGGCAACAAGTGGCGGCAGCTGGTGGGCTCGGGAGTCCGCGGCCGCGGCGGGACGGCGTTCCTGTACGAGTCGGCAGACCTGCGCTCCTGGGACTACGTAGGGCCGCTCTTCATCGGCGACGCCTCACAAGGTAACCCCGCAGGCACGGACTGGACCGGCACCATGTGGGAATGCGTGGACCTGTTCCGCGCCGGCACCGGGACCCTGGGGACCGAACCCGCAGACGGTTCACCCGACGTGCTGGTCTTCTCCGCCTGGAACGACGGCGACACCCACCACCCGCTGTACTGGACGGGCCGGTACTCCGGGGACTCCTTCGAGCCGGCCGCGCTACACCGCCTGGACTACGGCGGCAGGTACTTTTACGCGCCGCAGTCCTTCCTCGACGACGCCGGCCGGCGCATCATGTTCGGCTGGCTCCAGGAAGGCCGCACGGATGCCGCAATGGTGGAAGCCGGCTGGTCCGGCGTGATGAGCCTGCCGCGGATCACCACACTGGCGGAAGACGGAACGCTGCGGTTCGCGCCGGTCCCCGAACTTGAAGAGCTTCGCGGCACCCACACCCGCCTGACGGGACGGGACCTGGCGGCGCCGCTGGATACCGGAGTCCGGGGCAACCAGCTGGACCTGGAACTGGACATCCACCTGGCACCGGGTGCCATGCTGCGGCTGGGCGTGCTGGGATCGGGCGACGGCGCGGAGGACACCGTCATCGAAGTGTCCCGTCCCGAAGGCACTGCCGGTGACACCGAAGGAACCCTCCGCCTCGACCGCACCCGCAGTTCCCTGGACTCGTCAGTGGACGTGGAGGACAGGTCAGGGCCCATCCCCATGCCCAAAGGCCGCGTGCACCTGCGCGTCCTGGTGGACCGGTCCGCCGTCGAGGTCTTCGCCAGCGGCAAGCCGCTCACCGCCCGCGTCTACCCCACCCGCGGCGGCGGCCACGTCACCCTCTCCACGGCAGGAACCGTGCGCCTGAACGCCTTCGATGCCTGGACGATGGCCGACATTTCGGGAGGTGGCCGCACCCTCTTCCCGTAGCCCCAAACCCACCTCCGAGATCAAAGGCGATCTGCATGCACAAGAGACTAGCCGCGGGCCTCACGGCAGCGGTCCTTGGTGCCGGCCTCGCGGGAACGGGGGCCGCTGCTCCGGCGGCGGCCCTCGGCGCCGCGCCCGTCACCCTCAACAGCACCACCAGCCCCATCCCGGACGTCGCCGGCACCAGCGGCACGTGGACCCGGACGGCCCAGGGCGGGTACACCGCCGTCGCGCCCTCCGGGCAGAACGCGGCCGCCACCAGCGAACAGGTCATCGCGGGCACTGCCCGCTACACGGCCAGCGTGACGGTCGATTCCGGAAGCCCCTACGGTGTGGGTGCCCTGGTATTCCGGGCAACCCCGGACGCCGGCGCCGGCTACGCAGCCACCATCGATCCCAACCTGGACCGGGTGCGGCTGTTCGACCTCGCCACCGGCCAGGACGTGGTGGCCCCGGTGTCCCTCGCGCTGAACACGGGACAGCCCTACAACGTGGACGTCCACGTTGACGGGCCGCGGATCTACGTGGCCGTGGACGGGACCTCCAGGATCGACGCCACGGACTACCGCTACGAATCCGGCCGTGTGGGGCTCCATGCGTTCAACGGAACCGTTGCCTTCGGAACCCCCGGGGTCCGGACCATCGATGCGAATGTCTCCGGCTGGAGTGCCGGTGAGGGCTGGTCCGCCACGGCCACCGGATTCCGTGGCGCCGCTCCGGCAAACGCCAACATCCGCGCCATCGCCACCGGTCAGTCACCCACCGACGTCGATTTCTCCACCGACATCCAGGTGGCGTCCCCCTACGGCGTGGGAACTGTCCTCTTCCGGACCAATGCCGCCGGGACCACCGGGTACGCCGCCGAAGTGGACCCCAACGCGGGCAGGCTGCGCCTCTACCGGGTTTCCGACAACGCCACGCTGGGCACCTTTCCCGCGGCCATCACGGTCAACCAGGTCTACCGCCTGCGGGTCACCGCCGTTGGCAGCGAGCTGGCCGTCTACTGGCAAACGGACTTCCTGGACCCCAACGGCGCCACGCCTGCCATGACGGCCACCGACTCCACGGCCGGCGCGGGCCACATCGGGCTCGGCTCCTACAACGGAACCGCCGCGTTCCAAAGCATGACCCTCCGCGGCCTGGAGAGCTCCCTCCAGGGCTGGCGCACGGTGTCCGGCTTGTGGGAACCCGATGCCGCCGGCCTCCGCGCCGCACCGGCGGGCGGCACCGCGGCGAGGTTCATCCCGGCTGTGGCGTCCGACGTCGTCGCCTCCCTGGACCTGACCGTCACCTCCCCGGCAACGGCCTCGGTGGTGGTCCGCAGCGGTGCCGACGGCTCCGGCGGCCTCGAACTGCGGATCGACCCCGGCGCCGGCACGGCGAAGCTGTACAACCGGGCAGGGTCCACACTCCTGCACAGCGGCAGCCTGCCCGCCACCAGCTTCAAGGCCGGGCAGCTCAACCGCGTCCAGTTCACGGCCCGGGGAACGGAAGCGTCCGTCCTCATCAACGGGACCTCCGTCCTGAACGGCACGGTTCCGAGCGCCTCCGGTTCCGGGTTCGCGCTCCTTGCCACCGGCACCGCCTGGTTCCAGAATGTCCGTGGAGATGCAGTGGACCAGTACCTGAACGGCCTCTACCAGCCGGGCTTCCACTACACGCAGAACTCCGGAAACAGCTCCGACCCCAACGGCCTGGTGTTCTTCGATGGCGAGTACCACCTCTTCCACCAGGACCGCGGCCGCTGGGCGCACGCGGTCAGCACCGACCTGCTGCACTGGAAGCAACTGCCCATCGCCCTGCCGCACATGGCCGCAGGGGAGTCCTGGTCCGGCTCGGCGGTGGTGGATGCCACCGACGCCAGCGGGCTCTTCGGCGGCGGCTCCGGGCTGATCGCCTACTACACGAGCTTCAACCACGACGCCCCGAACGGAAACCAGTCCGTCCGCGCCGCGTACAGCAAGGACAAGGGCCGCAGCTGGCAGACCGTCCAGGCCGCGCCGGTGGTGGAGAACCCGGGCGGCGCGGACGGCGGCTGGGACTTCCGCGACCCCAAAGTCACCCGCGATGAAGCGTCCGGTAAATGGATCATGGTGGTGGCAGGCGGGGACCACCTCCGCTTCTATTCCTCCACAGACCTGCTCCACTGGACCTTCGCCAGCACCTTCGGCTACGGCAGCTGGGTCCGCGGCGGGGTGTGGGAATGCCCGGACTTCTTCGAACTGCCCGTGGAGGGGCAGCCCGGGGTGAAGCGCTGGGTACTGTGGTGGAGCACGGGCGCCGTCCGGGCAACCAACGGCTCGGCGGCACAGTACGTGACGGGAACGTGGAACGGCACAGCCTTCACCCCCGACACCCCCGCCGCCACGGTGCTGCAGGCGGACCATGGCCGCGATTACTACGCGGCCATGAGCTTCTACGGCACCCCGGACGGCCGGCGGATCATGATCGGCTGGATGAGCAACTGGGATTACGCCTTCAGCCCGCCCACGGGCCGGTGGAACGGGCAGCTGTCAGTGCCCCGCGAGGTCAGGCTGGTGGACGTGCCGGGTGCCGGGCTGAGGCTGACGCAGTCCCCGGTGGTGGAGGAAGAGTCGCTGCGGACCTCCACGTGGCAGGCCTCGGACGTAGCGGTCTCGCCAACCTCCGGCAACCCGCTGGCCGCCGCCTCCGGGCGTTCGTTCGAACTGGAAGCCGAGGTGGGGATCCCGTTGTCGGGCGGGGCCGCGTCCTTCGCGTTCGGGGTCCGGAAAGGGAACGGCTCCACCGGCGCGCAGCAGACACTGGTGACGTACGACGCCGGTGCTGCCGCCCTCACGGTGGACCGCGGTGCCGCCGGGCGCAGGGACTTCACCCGCTACTTCGCAGGTTCGGCCGCGGACAATGCCACGGCCCCGTGGAGTTCCACCGTGGTGGGCACTGAGCGTCGCGTGAAGGTCCGGATCCTGGTGGACGCGTCCTCTGTGGAGGTGTTCGGCGGTGACGGCACGGCTGCCATCACCTCGCTGGTCTTCCCGGACCCGTCCTCCACAGGGCTGTCCTTCACGGCTGCCGGAGGCACTGCCCGGCTGGTGTCCGTCAAAGTACACCAGCTCGGCGACACCGCGCGCCTGACCGGTGCTCCGCCGTCGGCCATCCTTCCGCCGGCCGCCGGCAACGCCCGGCACAACCTGGGCGCCTACGCGGTGGTTCCGGGCGGACGCTGGGAGGGCACGGGCGCAGGCCTGGCCGGCACGTTCGACAAGGACTCCACCGCCATGGGCCCTGCCACCTACGGCAACGTCCGGGTGCAGGCCACCGTCAGGTTCGGCGGCGAGCCCTTCGCGGGTGAGCTCCTGAACCGGGACCTGGCCCCCGAAAAGGGGTACGGCGGTGCCGGCTCGGTGCTGCTTCGGTCCTCGGCCGACGGGTCCACCGCCTACTACGTGAACCTGGACCCGAACTTGCGCGTGGTGCGGGTGTTCAAGCTGTCCGGCGGCGTGTTCACCGTTTTGGCCAGTGTGCCCTCGAACCTGGGCCACGGGGTCAGCTACGCCCTGGACGCCGCCGTCAGTGGCAACCGGATCACGGTGGCAGTGGACGGGACGCAGCTGATCGACGTGGCAGAAACGGCGCCCCTGGCCGCCGGACGGGTGGGCGTCAACGTGTTCGACGGCAGGGCCGCGTACCAGGATGTGCTGGTGACGGCCCTGCCGTAGGGCAGGTTTGCCGGGCTGGCGGGGCTGGTTACAGGCCCAGTTCCGCCAGCACGGGCAGCTTCTCCCGCACCCGGTCGCGGGCCTCCGAGGCGCTCGGGGCGGAGAGCGCCAGCTTGGCCAGTTCCTGGGCTTCCTGGAGGGTCACGGTCTTGAGGACGGCGGCGACGGCGGCGAGGGAGCGGGCGGTCATGGACAGTGTGTTCACGCCCAGGCCGGTCAGGACGACGGCCAGGGCGGGGTCCGCCGCCGCCTCGCCGCAGACGCCTACGGGCTTGCTGTTGCCTTCGGCCCGGGAGCCTTCCACCGTCAGGCCCACCAGGCGCAGGACGGCCGGCTGCCACGGGGTGTTCAGGTTGGCCAGGGGACCGAGCTGGCGGTCCGCTGCCATGGCGTACTGGGTGAGGTCGTTGGTGCCCAGGCTGGCAAAGCCCACCTCGCGGAGGATGGCCTCGGCGGTCAGGGCGGCCGAGGGGACCTCCACCATCACGCCGGGGGTCTGCAGGCCGGCATCCGCGCACATCGAGGCAAAGCGGGCTGCCTCTTCGGCCGTGGAAATCATCGGTGCCATCACCCACACGTCCGCCTCGGACGCGTTGGCGGCCAGGGCGATGGCCTCCAGTTGCCGGTCCAGCACCCCCGGGGTGGTGAAATCGGTGCGGTAGCCGCGGACGCCGAGGGCGGGGTTGGGCTCGGTGGAGTCAGTCAGGAACGGCAGCGGCTTGTCGGCGCCGGCATCCAGCGTGCGCAGCACCACCTTCTTGCCGGGGAAAGCATCGAAGACGCTCTTGTACGCTGCGGCCTGTTCTTCCACGGAGGGCTCGGTGTCGCGCTCCAGGAAGCAGAACTCGGTGCGGAACAGGCCAACGCCCTGGGCGCCCAGCTTCGCGGCAGCCACCGCGTCCTTGCCGCCGCCCACGTTGGCGAGCAGCGGGACCTGGTGGCCGTCCGCCGTCGCGCCCGTGCCGGTGAACTCCGCCAGCAGCGACGCCGTTGCGGCCCAGTTTTCCGCGGCCTCGCGCAGGGACCCGTCCGGCTCGGACGTGACGGAGCCGGCGGCGCCGTCCACGTAGACCTCGGTTCCGTCAGCGATGTGGTCCACCCCGACGGCGGCCACGACGGCGGGAAGGCCGAGCGAGCGGGCGATGATGGCGGTGTGCGACTGCGGGCCGCCGCCGGACGTCACCAGGGCGAGGACCTTGTTTGGGTCCAGGGTGGCGGTATCGGCCGGGGCGAGGTCGTCTGCCACCAGGACGAAGGGATTCTCGGACGCGGGAATGCCGGGCGCTGCCACGCCGCGGAGCTCGGCCACGATGCGGGCCCGCACGTCCAGGACGTCGGTGGCGCGCTCAGCCATGTAGCCGCCCAGGTTATGCAGCATCTCCGAAACGGAGGATCCCGATTCCCAGATGGCCCGCTCGGCGGACGTGCCCCGGGCCACCAGCTTGGCGGCGCCCTTAATCAGCATGGTGTCCTTGGCCATCAGCGCCGTGGCCTCCAGGACGGCCTTGCCGTCACCGCTGGCGTGCGCCGCGCGCGCCTTCAGTTCGTCATGCACGGCCTGCGAGGCCGCCTTCAGTGCTGCGGTGGCTTCCTCGGCGGTGGTACCCGGCGCCAGCTGGTCACCGGCGGGGGGTTCGCTGATCGGTTTGGGCATCTGCCGCACGGTGCCGATGACGCGGCCTGGACTGACGCCTACTCCTGGGAAGTTCTGCACTGAAGGTCCTCATTCTCTGCCGGTAGCCAGGCCCGCCAAGCAGTTCCGGCGCCATGCCGGAACACCTCCGCACCGCCGCAACGCGTCACGTCAGGAGATGGAAACGAGCCTGAAAAAATTGTATGTGATTCAGTTCATATAGCAACGCTATAGGTGCTAGGGTAGCGGTTATGAGTTTGGATGGCCAGCTTCCCCCCAAAATGCGGCTGCTCCGTGCAGCGGCGGAGCTGCTGGCAATATCCGCGGGAGCGCCGGTCTCCACCCGCCAGATCACGCAGCTGGCAGGGGTATCTGCACCCACCCTGTACCACCACTTCGGCGACAAGGAAGGCCTTTTCGACGCCGTGGTGGCTGCAGGATTCGAAGAATATGTCGCAGGCGAAAGGGATTTCGCCCCCTCCGGGCAGCCTCTCGAGGACATCCGGAGAATGTGGGACAACCACGTGCAGTTCGGGCTTAACCAGCCTGAGCTGTACCTGGTGATGTTCGGCAACATCCGTCCGGAAAGCCGCCCCGCCATCGTTGCCGATGCTGAGGCGCTGATGGAGGAGATGCTGAATAAGGCCGCGGTGGCGGGCCAGCTCAACGTCCAGCCCAGGGAAGCGGCCAGGTCCATCCTGGCGGCCAACGTGGGTGTGACGCTGATGCTGATTGCGGAGCCCGCCCCGGACCGGAACCTTGAACTGTCCACCATGACCCGGGATGCCATGATCTTTGCGGTATCCGCCGAGCCCGCCAGTGGTGCGGCCCCGGGCAACGCCGGAAAGTCTTCGGTGGTGGTGGCAGCGATTGCCCTGAACGCCGCACTTCAGGCCTCGCACTCAGACCAGCTCTCGAGCTCCGAGCTCAAGCTCTTCCTCGAGTGGCTGCACCGGATCTCCACCACTCCCGCCGGCTAGGCCGGCACCAACCTGCCCCACCCGGTTCCACCAGCAGTACGTCGTCGTCAGTATCGGACCATCCTGCGGAGCAGCAGGACGAACGGTTAGGAAATCACATGGCAACAGAAACAGTTGCAAAGCCACGTACCAGCGCTCGGGTACACGTCCAGAAATTCGGGACGTTCCTGTCCGGAATGATCATGCCCAACATCGGCGCCTTCATCGCCTGGGGCATCATCACGGCCCTCTTCATCGAAAAGGGCTGGCTGCCGGTTCCCCAGCTTGGCGGCTTCGGCGAAACCGACGGGAAGCCGAACCTCGGCCTCGTGGGGCCGATGATCACCTACCTGCTGCCGCTGCTGATCGGTTACACCGGCGGCAAGATGGTCTACGACGTCCGCGGCGGCGTGGTGGGCGCCATCGGCACCATGGGCGTAATTGTGGGCGCCGGCATCCCGATGTTCATCGGCGCCATGATCATGGGCCCGCTGGGCGGCTGGACCATGAAGAAGATCGATTCGCTCTGGGACGGCAAGATCCGGCCCGGCTTCGAGATGCTGGTCAACAACTTCTCCGCCGGTATCTGGGGCGGCCTGCTCGCCATGCTGGGCTTCTATGCGGTGGCTCCGGTGGTTTCAGCGTTCAGCGCCGGTGCCGGAAATGTGGTGCAGTTCCTGGTCAACAACGGCCTGCTGCCGCTCACCAGCATCTTCATTGAGCCCGCCAAGATCCTCTTCCTGAACAACGCCATCAACCACGGCGTGCTCACCCCGCTGGGCGTCCAGCAGTCGCTGGAGCAGGGCAAGTCCATCCTCTTCCTGCTCGAAGCCAACCCCGGCCCGGGCCTGGGCATCCTGCTGGCGTACATGTTCTTCGGCAAGGGCGCGGCCAAGGCCTCTGCCCCGGGTGCCGCAATCATCCACTTCCTCGGCGGCATCCACGAGATCTACTTCCCGTACGTCCTGATGCGCCCGCTGCTCGTCCTGGCTGCCATCGCCGGCGGCATGACCGGCATCGCCACCCTGGCGGTCACCGGTGCCGGCCTTGTTGCACCGGCAGCGCCGGGTTCCATCTTCGCCGTACTCGCCCAGACGTCCCGTGACAGCTACCTCGGGGTGATCCTCGCGGTCCTGCTCGCCACGGCCGCGTCCTTCCTGGTGGCCTCGGTGATCATGAAGACCACCAAGCACAGCGACGAAGGCGACCTCAACGCCGCAACCTCTCGCATGGAGGAGATGAAGGGCAAGAAGAGCTCTGTGTCCTCCCACCTGACCGGTGCGGGTGGTGTGGGAACCGCCGTGATGGCCGGTCCCATCAAGAACATCGTGTTCGCATGCGACGCCGGCATGGGCTCCAGCGCGATGGGCGCCTCCGTGCTCCGCAACAAGATCAAGGCCGCCGGTTTCCCGGATGTCAAGGTCACCAACTCGGCAATCGCCAACCTCAGCGACACGTACGACGTTGTGGTCACGCACCAGGACCTCACCGAGCGGGCCAAGCCCGCTACGTCCAGCGCCGCGCACTTCTCGGTGGACAACTTCATGAACAGCCCGCGCTACGACGAGATCGTTGACCTGGTCCGGGAGAGCAACACCGAAGGCGGATCGGCCGACGCCGGCGCCACGGCCGAGGCGGGTGCCGGAACTTCCGGCGGTGCCGCCGCAGCGGGCGGTGCAGGAGTTGGCGCCGCGGCTGGTGCAGCCGCAGGCCAGGGTGCGCACGCCGCCGACGCCCCGGCCGCGGGAGGGGCAGAGATCCTGGCCCGTGAAAGCGTCATCCTGACCGGAACAGCCACCACGCGCGACGCCGCCATCGACGAAGCCGGCCGGCTCCTGCTGGCCCGCGGCGCGGTGGACCAGGGCTACATCGACGCCATGCACGAGCGTGAGGAATCCGTGTCCACCTACATGGGCAGCTTCCTGGCCATCCCGCACGGCACCAACGCCGCCAAGGACCACATCCGGAAGTCGGCAGTCTCGGTGATCCGCTACCCGCAGGGCATCGACTGGAACGGCAAGGAGGTCAAATTTGTGGTGGGCGTCGCCGGCGTCAACAACGAACACCTGCACATCCTGTCCTCCATTGCCAAGGTCTTTACCAACAAGGAGCAGGTGGCCCGCCTTGAGGCGGCCAGCTCCGTGGATGAAGTCCTGGAGCTCTTCGGGAAGGTCAACGCATAGTGAAGGCTGTACATTTTGGTGCCGGCAACATCGGCCGCGGCTTCGTGGGGCTTCTCCTGCACAACGCCGGCTACGAGGTGGTGTTCGCCGACGTCGCCGACGCGCTCATTGCCCAGCTGGCGGCGGCGGACAGCTACGCCGTCCATGAAGTGGGGGAGAACCCCGCCGTGCAGACCGTTGACAACTTCCGCGCCCTGAATTCGAACACCCAGGAAGCGGAACTCATCACGGAAATCGCGACGGCGGACATCGTCACCACAGCGGTGGGGCCGCACATCCTGAAGTTCGTGGCACCGGTGATCGCACGGGGCATTGCCGCCCGCGGGGCCGGGATGGCGCCGCTGCAGGTCATGGCCTGCGAGAACGCCATCAACGCCACGGACATCCTGGCCCGGGAGGTGGCCTCCCGCCCGGAGGCCGCCGGCGGGGCGCTGGACGGCCAAGCAGTGTTCGCCAACACCGCCGTGGACCGGATCGTGCCCAACCAGGAGGCCGGGCAGGGCCTGGACGTCACCGTGGAATCCTTTTACGAGTGGGTCATCGACCGGACGGCCTTCGCCGGATCGGAGCCGGAGATCCCCGGTGCCACCTTCGTGGACGAACTCGCGCCCTACATTGAGCGCAAGCTGTTCACGGTGAACACCGGCCACGCCTCGGCCGCTTACCTGGGTTTCGAAGCCGGAATCGAAAAGATTTCCGACGCCATGGCGGACCAGGACGTGGCGGAAGACGTGCGGGCAGTGCTGGAGGAAACCAAGCAGCTCCTGGTGGCCAAGCACGGGTTCAGCAACGACGAGCAGGAAGCCTACGTCCAGAAGATCCTGGTCCGGTTCACCAACCCGCACCTGCCGGACACCGTGAACCGGGTGGGCCGCGCCCCGCTGCGCAAGCTCAGCCGGAACGAGCGGTTCATCGGCCCCGCGGCCGAGCTGGCCGAACGCGGCGTGGTGCCCGAGGCCCTGCTCGGAGCCATCTCAGCGGCGCTGCGGTTCACTGATCCCGCCGACGCCGAGGCCACCGAACTGGCCGGCATCCTCGCGTCGGGCAGTGCGGCGGACGCCACCGCCAGGATCACCGGCCTGGAACCGGACCACCCGCTCTTCAACGCCGTGTCCACCCTCGTGGAGGAACGGCAGGCAGAGGTGGCCACCACCTCCGCCTGATCTCCGCAGCCGGCGGCACGCTGCCTGCCGCACCATCCGACGTATGACTGCATCGACGTAATGCACAAGGACGACGCCGGCACTGACCCCAGTGCCGGCGTCGTTCTTCTGTGATGTCGCCCACAAACAGCCTAAAAGCGCTTTGGTTAGCCTGCCCTTACTTATAGGCTCTGCTCTATTAGGCAACGAAGTTGTGACGTTATTACCGAGTGGAGAACATCGTGAAGAAGAGGCTGCAGGGCTATTTGGGGGCAATGGCGGCAGGGGCGGCCCTCCTGACGTTGACTGCGTGCGGCGGCAGCGCCACGGCAACCCCCGCAGCGGAAACCTCCACCATCACCGTCGAGCACGCCCAGGGAAGCACCGCCAACGTCCCGGTCAACCCGGAAAAGGTCTTCACGTTCGACCTCGGCGTCCTGGACACCATGGACGCCCTGGGCGTTGAACCTGCCGGTGTGCCGGAAGCTGCCTACCCGGACGCGCTGAAGAAGTACTCCGATGCCAAGTACGCCAAGATCGGCTCCCTGAAGGAGCCCGACTTCGAAGCCGTCAGCGCGGGAAGCCCGGACCTCATCATCATCTCCGGCCGCACCGCCGGCGCCTACGAAGAGCTGAGCAAGATCGCCCCCACCATCGACCTCTCCATCGATGCCGCCAAGCCCATGGACAGCTTCAAGGAGCAGGCCGGAAAGCTGGGGACCATCTTCAACAAGTCAGCCGAGGTTGAGGAGAAGCTCGCCGCCGTGGACACCACCGTGGCGGACACCAAAGCAAAGGCCGCAACCGCCGGCAAGGGCCTGATCGTTCTCACCTCCGGAGGCGAAGTGACCGCCTACGGCGCAGGGTCCCGCTTCGGCATCATCCACGACGTCCTGGGCGTCCCCACTGCGGCGGACGTGAAGTCCGAGGGATCCCACGGCGAGGCCATCTCCTTCGAGTACATCAAGCAGGCCAACCCGGACCTCCTCTACGTGATCAACCGCGACACCGCCATCGGAACCGAAGGCGCCGCCAACGCCATCCTGGACAACGAGCTCGTCCAGTCCACCAATGCCGCCAAGAACGGCAAGGTCATCAACCTGGACCCCGCAGGCTGGTACATCGTGGGATACGGCCTGAACAACGTCAAGGCCATGGTGGACGCCGTGGCCGGCTCCGTCGCCTAACCCCCAACGGGCTACAGCATGACCATCACCGCCGCGCGCCCCCAGGCGCCGGCAACCCGCAGCCAGGCCCGCCAGTACGCGGGCCTGGCTGCGGCCGCAGGTGCCGTCCTGGTCCTCGCCGCAGGAAGCATGTTCGTGGGCGTCAGCGACGTCTCACTCCCGGCACTGCTCGCGGGGGACGCGGACACAGTCGACATTTTCTGGATCTCCCGGGTGCCCCGAACGTTGGCCGTGCTGCTGGCAGGCATGGCGGTGGCCGTGGCCGGGCTGATCATGCAGCTCATGGCCCGGAACCGCTTCGTGGAACCCTCCACCGTGGGCACCGTCGAGTCCGCCACGCTGGGCATCCTGGTGGTCACCGTCCTCGCCCCGGGCGCGCCGATGCTGGCCAAGATGCTGGTAGCCAGCGTTTTCGCGATGCTGGGCACCGCCCTGTTCCTGGCCATCCTGCGGCGGCTGCCCGCCAGGAACACCCTGCTCATTCCGCTGGTGGGCATCATGCTGGGCGGCATCATCGCCGCCGTCACCACCTTCTTCGCCTACCGGTACGACCTGCTGCAGACGCTCAGCAACTGGATGATCGGCGATTTCTCGGGCGTCCTCCGCGGCCGGTACGAGCTGCTCTGGATCGTCGCGGCGCTCATGCTGGTGGGCCTGCTCGCCGCCGATCGGTTCACCGTCGCCGGGATGGGACAGGACTTCACCACCAACCTGGGCCTGAACTATGCCCGCACCATGCGGCTGGGACTGCTGATCGTCTCGCTGATCTCCGCCGTGGTGGTCACCACCGTGGGCGCCGTACCCTTCCTGGGTCTGGTGGTGCCCAACATCGTCTCCCTCATCTTCGGTGACAACCTCCGCCGCGCCGTCCCGTGGACCGCCCTGTTCGGGGCCGCATTCGTGCTGGTCTGCGACATCATCGGCCGGACCATCCGGTACCCCTACGAGGTTCCCGTGGGGATGGTGATGTCCGTGCTGGGCGCCATCCTCTTCCTCGCCCTGATCCTGAGGAAACGCAATGCCTAAGGCGCCCGCCCTGACCTCCCCGGCTCCCGTGGACTCCGCCGTGGCCCCGTCCCGCGGCCCGGCCCGGCGCCGGCTCCGCAATGCCCCGCCCCAACTCGTGCTGGGCGTCCTGCTCGCGGCGACGGCCGCCGTCGTCCTCTTCTTCCTGTTCTTCGAACTCAAGGGCAACGTTGGCTACATCCTGCCGCGCCGCGCCATCAAGGTCTCCGCGATGCTGCTGGTGGCCGTTGCCGTGGGCGTATCCACGCTGCTGTTCCAGACCGTGACGGCCAACCGCATCCTGACGCCGTCCATCATGGGCTTCGACTCGCTGTACATCCTGGTGCAGACCGTCATGGCCTTCGCCCTCGGTGCCGCCGCCGTGGTGACGGCCCCGCCCACGCTGCAGTTCGGTGTCGAGGTGGTGCTGATGGTGGCCTTCAGCGCACTGCTGTACCGCTGGATGTTCACCGGCGCCACGCGGTCGCTGCACCTGCTCCTGCTGGTGGGAGTGATCCTCGGCAGCCTGTTCCGCGGCTTCTCCTCACTCCTGCAGCGGCTGATGGAACCCAGCGAATTCATCATCCTGCAGGACCTGTTCTTCGCGTCCTTCAACAATGTGGACCCCGCCCTGCTGGGCGTCGCCGCGGTGATCGTCGCCGCCGTCTGCGCTGCCGTCTGGCGGGCCCGGCACACCCTTGACGTCCTGGCGCTGGGCCGGGACGTGGCCATCAACGTGGGCGTGGACCACCGCAAGGTGGTGATGCGCGTGCTGCTGGCCTGCTCGCTGCTGGTGGCCGTCTCCACCGCCCTGGTAGGCCCGGTGACCTTCTTCGGACTCCTGGTGGTGAGCCTGGGCTACCAGCTGTGCCGCGGGTTCAGCCACGCCTGGCTGCTCCCCATTGTGGTGCTGATCGGCGCCATCGCGCTGGTGGGCGGCCAGCTGGTCCTGGAGAAAGTCTTCGGCTTTGGCACGGCGCTCAGCGTGGTCATCGAGTTCACGGGCGGCATCCTCTTCCTCTACCTCCTGCTGAAAGGCTCGCTCAAATGACCATCGCGGTCCGCAACGTCTCCAAAAGCTACGGCGGCCAGACGGTCCTCGACGACGTCAGCTGCGAGATTCCGCAGGGCGGCATCACCTCGATCATCGGACCCAACGGCGCGGGCAAATCCACCCTGCTCTCACTGATCAGCCGGCTGCAGCCGCTGGGCTCAGGTGAGGTTTCCGTGGGCGGCCTGGACATCGCGTCCACGGACAGCCGCCAGCTGGCCCGGACCATGGCCATCCTCCGCCAGGAGAACCACCTCACCATGCGGCTCACCGTCCGCGACCTGGTGGCCTTCGGCCGGTTCCCCCACTCCGGCGGGCGGCCTACGGTGGAGGACCTCGCCAAGGTGGAAGAGGCCATCGCGCACCTGGACCTGACGCCCATGGCGGACAAGTTCGTGGACGAGCTCTCCGGCGGCCAGCGGCAGCGGGCCTTCATTGCCATGGTGCTGGCCCAGGACACGCAGTACCTGCTCCTGGACGAGCCCCTGAACAACCTGGACATGAAGCACTCGGTGGAGATGATGCGGCTCCTGCGGCGCCTCGCCGACGACTTCGGCAAGACCATCGTGATCGTGGTCCACGACATCAACTTCGCCTCCTGCTACTCGGACACCATCCTGGCCATGAAGGACGGCAGGCTGATCCACCAGGGCAGCCCGCGGCAGATCATGCAGCAGGCCATGCTCCGCGACGTCTACGACATCGACATCCGCATCGAGGAGATCGGCGCGCACCGGATCGGCGTCTACTTCACCTGACGCGCGCTCACTTGTGGTGGGTATTCCTGCAACGCGCGCTCACCCGTGCAAGGCTGGGCAGGTGAGTGAAACCGCTGGTGCCCCGGAACCTTTACTGACCGCCGACGTCGAGCGCGGGACTTTCCGCCTCCGCCACGCCACGCGGGCGGACCTGCCCGCCGTCGTGCAGCTCCTCGCCGACGACGCCCTGGGCGCGGGCCGCGAGGCGGGCCAGGACATGGCGCCCTACGAACGGGCCTTTGACGCGATCGACGGCGACCCCCGCCACATGCTCGTTGTAGGCGAGCTGGTGCCACTCGGCGAAGCCTCTGGGCCGGTGGTTGCCACGTTCCAGCTGAGCTTCCTCCCCGGCATCTCGCGGCAAGGGTCGTGGCGCTCGCAGATCGAGGGCGTGCGGGTGGCCGGCACTCTCCGGGGCCAGGGCATCGGCAACCTGATGATCCAGTGGGCCATCGGCGAGTCCAGGCGCCAGGGCTGTTCGCTGGTGCAGCTGACCACGCACAAGACGCGGACGGCTGCCCAGCGGTTCTACCAGCGCCTCGGGTTTGAAGGCTCACACGAGGGCATGAAGCTCACGCTCTAATCAAGGATCTTTGACTGTTAGGTAGCCTAAATGTTAGGCTGCCTAATGATGAACGAGAACAAGCTCCAGGAACTCGCCGCAGGCTTCCGCGAAGCCCTGCGCCACAGCGTCTACCTGGTCCGCCGCCTCGACGCGGACGGAGACCTCAGCGCCGCCCAGCTCAGCACCCTCAAGATGCTGCTGGACGACGGCGTCCGCGTAGGTGAGATCGCCCGCAACCTCGGCGTCAGGGTACCCAGCGCCACCGAGCAGATCATCAAGCTCGAACGCGCCGGGCTGGCCCGCCGCGAACCCGACCCCGCCGACTCCCGCGCCGTCCGCGTCATCCTGACCGCCGAAGGCCGCGCCGCCGTCGAGTCCGCAAACCAGCGGCGCAACGCCGTCATGGCCGAACTCCTCGGCGAACTCACCGAGCAGGACCGTGAAGCGCTGGCGGCGGCGCTGCCCGTCATCGACAAAATCAACGCGTCCCTCCAGAACTGACGCACCGCACCCCCTTTAGGAGCACCCTCCATGAACCGCCAAGCAGACACCCTGCAGGCACCCGGGAACACCCTGCAGGCCGAAAAGGCCTCCTTCCTCAAACAGCCAAAAGCTGTGTGGGCCACCGCCCTGGCCGCGGTCTTCGCGTTCATGGGCATCGGCCTAGTGGACCCCATCCTCCCCGCGATCGCCACCAACCTGGACGCCAGCCCCAGCGAGGTTTCGCTGCTGTTCACCAGCTACTTCCTGGTCACCGCCCTGGCGATGCTGATCACCGGCTTCGTCTCATCCCGGATCGGCGGCAAGAAAACCCTGCTGATCGGCCTGGCCATCATCGTGGTGTTCTCTTCGCTCTCCGGACTGTCCGGCAGCGTGGATGAGCTGGTGGGCTTCCGCGCCGGCTGGGGCCTGGGTAACGCCCTCTTCGTCGCCACCGCCCTCGCGGTCATCGTGGGTGTGGCCAGCGGCGGCGCCGGCATCGCCATCATCCTCTACGAGGCCGCACTGGGCCTTGGCATCTCGCTCGGCCCGCTCCTGGGCGCCCTGCTGGGCGGCTGGCAGTGGCGTGCCCCGTTCTTCGGCACGGCCGTCCTGATGGCCGCCGCATTCATCGCCTTGCTGACGCTGCTGCCCAAGACGCCGCTGCCGGAGCGCAAGGTCCGCCTCCGCGACCCGCTGCTGGCACTTGGCCACAAGGGATTGCGTACGACGGCGGCAAGCGGCTTGTTCTACAACTACGGCTTCTTCACCATCCTGGCTTTCACCCCCTTCATCCTGGGCATGGACGCCTACGGAATCGGCGCCGTCTTCTTCGGCTGGGGCGTGGCCGTGGCCGTGTTCTCCGTGTTCGTCGCGCCGGTCCTGCAGCGCCGCTTCGGTGCCGTCAAGGTGCTGACCGGCACCCTGTTCGTCCTGCTGCTGGACCTGGCCGGGCTGGGACTGGCGGCCGGGCACTCGGTGGCTGCCGTCGTCGTACTCGTCATCGTGGCGGGCGCCCTGCTGGGCATCAACAACACCGTCTACACCGAACTTGCCATGGGCGTCTCCGATTCCCCGCGGCCGGTGGCTTCCTCCGGCTACAACTTCGTCCGCTGGATGGGCGGCGCGCTGGCTCCGTTCATGGCCGCGCAACTGGGTGAGCACTTCGGTCCCCAGGTGCCGTTCTTCGCAGGTGCCGTGGCCATGGGAATTGCCATCCTGGTGGCGTTCAGCGGCCGCAAGTACCTCACAGCGCACGAACCGCACCTGGTCTAGGAGCGGCTACTGCAGAACGGAAGGAACCTCCCGCACAGCATGTGCGGGAGGTTCCTTTTTGTGTGGCCGGGTTCAGCCGGACCGGCGGTCAGCCCTTCGCCGAGCCCTTCGCCACGAACAGGGTCTCTGCCTGCTCGAGGGACATGCCGTTGGTCTCCGGCACCTTGAACATCACGAAGAAGAAGGATGCCGCGGCGAACAGCGCGTACATGGCGTAGGTCAGCGGCAGGGACACGGCGGACATCACCGGGAAGCTGAGGGTGATGGCGAAGTTGGCCACCCATTGTGCCGCCGCTGCGAGTCCCAGGGCGCGGGCACGGATGCGGGACGGGAAAATCTCGCCGAGCAGCACCCACACCAGCGGGCCCCAGGAGGCGCCGAAGCTGACCACGAACACGTTGGCCGCCACCAGGGCCACCGGCCCCCAGGCGCCCGGGAGGGTGATGTCTTCGCCGGATCCGGTTGCGGAGGAGAACGCCAGGGCCATGGCGCCCAGGGATACGGCCATGCCCACGGAACCAACCAGCAGGATGGGGCGGCGGCCAATCCGGTCCACCAGGGCGATGGCCACCAGGGTGACCAGGATGTTGGTGACGGACGTGGCCACCGAGATGGTCAGGGAATCCTCTTCCCGGAAACCTACGGCCTTCCACAGGGTGGTGGAGTAATAGAAGATCACGTTGATGCCCACGAACTGCTGCAGCATGGAGAGGATGATGCCCACCCAGACCACCGCCTGCAGGCCAAAGGTCTTGCCGCGCAGCGAGCCCTTCTGACCGGCGATCTTGTCTTCCTCGATGGCATCCCGGATTTCCCGGATGTGGCGCTCGGTGTCATCGGCCGGGGCGATGCTGTCGAAGATCTTGCGTGCTTCTTCTTCCTTGCCCTGGAACACCAGGAACCGCGGGGACTCCGGGAGCGTGAAGGCAATCCAGCCGTAAACCAGGGCCGGAACAGCGGCGGCCAGGAACATCCAGCGCCACGCCTCGATGCCCAGCCAGAAGGACTGGTCCGCGCCGCGGGCGCTGGTTGCCAGGAGGGCGTCCGACAGCAGGGCCGCGAAAATACCGGTGGTGATGGCCAGCTGCTGCAGGGAGGCGAGCCGCCCGCGGACCTGCCGCGGCGAGATCTCGGAGATATAGGCGGGCGCAATCACGGAGGCGAGGCCAATGCCGAGCCCACCCACCAGCCGCCAGAAGATGAGGTCCCACACGCTGAACGCGAAGCCGGTGCCTATGGCGCTGACCAGGAAGAGCAGCGCCCCGAGCTTCATGGCGGGGATGCGGCCGTATTTGTCGGCCACCTTCCCGGCCAGGTAGGCGCCGGCAGCGCAGCCCAGCAGCGCAACAGCGACGGCAAACCCGGTCACCGCTTCGGAGAGCGCGAACTCGCCCTTCATGGCGTCCACGGCACCGTTCACCACGGACGAATCGAAACCGAAGAGGAATCCGCCCACCGCTCCCGCAAGGGCCAGCCAGATCACCCGCTGCGGTATGCGGGTCTTGGTCTGCTCCTGTGCAGTGGGCATGGTTCTCCCTGGGTTTGGGGTGTGGTGGAGTTCGCGCGGACGTCGTCGGCTGCGTACCGGCTAAATGGCCAGCGTACTTACCGTAGTGTTCCATGCCACGGCGAACCGTTCCAGTTGAGGCCGGCCGGCACCGGCTCCCCTCCCGCAGCGAACGCGGACGACGACGGTGCGCGCCGCCGTCGTACACCTCGCCCCGGGCGCGAAGCACTTAGGGAGAAACGCCGGAACCCTCCCGCACGGTGTGCGAAAGGGTTCCGGATATTGCCGCCACGAGTGAGCGCGCGTTGGTGTTTAGGCCGCCACGAGTGAGCGGGCGTTCAGTGGGCGGGGACCTGCAGGGTGTCGTTGTCCTGCGGGGGAGTGGCGTTGGGGTCCGTCAGCTTCTTCTTCGGCAGCGCGAGGCTGATGAGGAACGCGATTCCGGTCAGCACCGCGGCGGTCAGCATCACGGCGTCGATCGAACCGGCGAAGCCCTCGGTGATGGGCCGGGTCAGGGTGCTGTTGGCGGTGTGCAGCCAGCTGGTGTCGTTGAGCGAATCGTTGGACGCGCCGTTCTTGAAGAAGTCGTACAGCTTGGCGTTGGCCGGGTCCGCCGCCACCGCCGGGTCCTTCAGGACGGCAAGGTACGCGGCGTCGGTGGTGGCTGCCTTCATGCCGTCGGCGATCTTGTCTGCCGCCAGGCTGAACAGCATGGAGATGAAGACAGCGGTTCCCACGGCGCCGCCCATGGAGCGGAAGAAGGCGGCGGAGGACGTTCCCACGCCCATGTCACGCGGGGGGACGGAGGTCTGCATGGCCAGGGTGAGCGGCTGCATGCAGAAGCCCAGGCCCACGCCGAAGAACACGGCGATCAGTCCGGGAACCCACAGGGCCGTGTCCACACGAAGAGACAACCCCATGACCAGTGCTGCGGCCGTCAGGATTCCCGTGCCCATGATGGGGAAGATCCGGAAGGTGCCGGACGCGGAGATGGTCCGCCCGGCAGTGATGGACCCGAACAGGATGCCCACGGTGAAGGTGATCATCATCAGGCCGGCCTCGGTGGGAGTCAGGCCCTTCACGAGCTGGAGGTACATGGGAAGCATGGCAATGGCGCCGAACATGCCGATGCCGATGATGAAGTTCAGCAGCGAGGAAAGCCCGAAGGTGATGTTGCTGAAGAGCCGCAGCGGGATCAGCGCGTAGTCCCCGGCCCGCTTCTCGGCCAGCAGGAACCACGCGATGCCCACCACGCCCAGGCCGTAGCAGAGGAAGGAGTTGGTGGACGCCCAGCCCCAGGAGCGGCCCTGCTCGGCCACCAGGAGCAGCGGGACGATGGCAACGGTGATGGCTGCCGCGCCCCAGTAGTCGATCTTCTGCTTCAGGTGCTTGGCCGGCAGGTGCAGGAACAGGAACACCACCACCAGGGCGGCGAGGCCGATGGGCACGTTGATGAAGAACACCCAGCGCCAGCCGTCAAAGCCCAGGATGTTGGACGTTCCGGCGAATGCGCCGCCCACCACGGGGCCCAGCACCGAGGAGATGCCGAACACGGACATGAAATAGCCCTGGTACTTGGCCCGGTCCTTGAGCGAGACAATGTCGCCGATGATGGTCAGCGCCAGGGCCAGCAGGCCGCCGGCGCCGAGACCCTGGACGCCGCGGGCCAGGGCCAGCTCTGTCATGGAGTGGACGGAACCGGCATAGACCGAGCCCGCCAGGAAGATCACGATGGCGCTCAGGTAGAGGGGCCGGCGGCCGAAAATATCGCTCAGCTTGCCGTACAGCGGGGTGCTGACAGTGGAGGTGATCAGGTACGCCGTGGTGGCCCACGCCTGGAGCGAGAGGCCGTCCAGGTCATTGGCGATGGTGTAGATGGACGTGGACACGATGGTCTGGTCCAGCGAGGCCAGGAACATGCCCAGCATCAGGCCCACCATCACGGTGACGATCTGGCGCTGCGTCAGGGTATCTCCGGCGCCGGGTGCGGCAGTGGCTTTGGACATAGGTGCTCCAAGGGGAAGAAAAGGGAAGTAAGCATTTGATAGTTGCTTTCAGTAACTATCTTACCTGCAGTTCCATTCCCCGTCGCGGGAAACTTTTTAGGCCGCCGGGTTACGGCTCCACGAGGATGCCGTCCGGGTCGCACCAGATCTGGGCGCCCGTGCGGATGGTGACGCCGTCGATCACCACGTCAACGTCCACTTCGCCCGCCCCCGCCTTGGCACTCTTCCGGGGGTTGCTGCCCAGCGCCTTCACGCCGAGGTCGAGCTTGGCGATGGCTTCGCGGTCACGGATTGCGCCATTGATCACGACGCCGGCCCAGCCGTTCGCCACGGCGCTTTCGGCGATCATGTCCCCCATCAGGGCGGTCCCCAGCGAGCCGCCGCCGTCCACCACCAGCACGCTGCCGTTACCGGGGGTTGCCAGCGTGGACTTCACCAGGGCGTTGTCCTGGAAGCAGCGGATGGTCCGGGCCTGCCCGGAGAAGTGCGTGCGGCCGCCCAGGGACTGGAACTGCAGCGCCACGGACGCCAGCTCATCGCCGCGCTCGTCATAGAGGTCCGCCGTGTTGATGGCAGGGGTGGTAGCAGCGTTCATGTGGTTCTCCTTCGAGCCTCGGGGTGCCGCGCGCTCGCAACTGCCCCGGCGTGCGGCACAGACGCCGGGCAAGGCCCACGATAGTCTGATTTCCAGCATCAGCACCTGCCCCGGGGGGAACCAGCAATGAGCATGTCCAACACACCGGTCCCGCCGGACGTTCCGCGGACCACGGCCGCGGCGCTCGCCGAGCCGACGCAGAAGGTCACCGCGCGCTGGGTCACCGGGCTGGTGCTGGTCAACGTGGGCATCAACGCCGCGTTTTTCGGACCCATCAACGTCTTTATCGCCCAGCAGGCCACGGGCATCGACGAAGCCAACAAGGAGGCCATCGCCTCCCTCGTACTTGGGTGCGGGGCCGCCGTATCCCTGGTGGCCAATCCGCTCTTCGGCGCTCTGTCCGACCGGACGGTCTCGGGTTTCGGCCGGCGTTCCCCCTGGGTGCTGGCGGGTGCCATCCTGGCCGCAGCAGCGTTGCTGGCAATGTCCGGGGCCACGGCTGTCGCCCTGCTGGTCCTGTTCTGGTGCCTGGTCCAGCTGGGCGCCAACGCGGCCTACGCGGCCATCACCGCCGCCATCCCCGACCGCGTGCCGGTGCTGCAGCGCGGCGGCGTGGGGGGACTGGCCGCCCTGGGCCAAACGGCGGGGATCCTCCTCGGCGCAGTCTTCGGGGCGGTGGTTTCCGGCAACTTCATGGTGGGTTACTGGCTGTGCGCGGCCGCCCTGCTGATCTCCGTGCTGCCGTATCTGTTCCACCGGAATGACCCGACGCTGCCCAGGGAGCTCCGCCCGCCGTTCTCGTGGGGCAATTTCCTCCGCGGCTTCTGGATCAGCCCGGCCCGCCACCCGGACTTCGCGTGGGCGTGGCTCACCCGCTTCCTGGTCAACGTCTGCAACCAGCTCACCATCGTCTATCTGATCTTTTTCCTCACGGACGTCATCAAGCATGAGAACCCGGCGCTGGGGGTCCTGACCCTTACCGGCATCTATGCCGTGCTGGTGATGATTACTGCAGTGATCGCAGGGCCGTGGAGCGACAGGGTAGGCAAGCGCAAGCCGTTTGTGATCGCCTCCTCCGCCATGATCGCTTTGGCAGGGCTCACCATGGCCTTCTTCCCCGTGTGGGCCGGCGCCCTGATTGGAGCCGCCATCCTGGGCATCGGCTTCGGCGCCTACCAGGCCGTTGACTTCGCCCTGCTGACGCAGGTGCTCCCGCAGGCCGCGGACCGCGGCAAGGATATGGGGGTCATTAACGTGGCCGCCTCGCTGCCGCAAGTATTCGCGACGGGCCTCGCTTACCTCGCAGTGACGCAGTTCGGCGGGTACGGCACCCTCTTCACCACGGCGGCCGTTATCGGGCTGCTGGGCGCCGTTTTCGTCGTCAAGATCAAGGGCGTGGACTGACCCTTCCGGCGGCCGTTGGTAAGGCCACTGACGAGTTGCAGCGCCGGCTGGTGCCGTATAGTTGAGCCGGCTGCGGGGCTGTATGGATGGGGGAGCTCCGGCAGCAGTAACCCCAGAACACAACCCCGGAAAATGCTGATGACCGAGACTGTTTCAGACCATCCGCCCATGGCCCCCCGGCCCACTGCACCACGCCAGCGCCTTCGCTACGCACGCATGCTCGAAGCCGCTGCTTCCTTTGCCCGGAAGGGCCTGGACTCCGTGGACCTGTCCGAGATCGCCGAGAAGGCAGACGTTCCGCTGGGCACGGTGTACCGCTATTTTCCGTCGCCGACGCACCTGGTCCTGGCCCTGTACCGCCACCAGCTGGAAGAGCTGGAGGCTGCTGCGCGGCGCGAGTCTGACCGGTTCCGCGGCCGCGCCCTCCCCGGTGTCGTGATGGAAATCTTCCACATGCGGGTCATGCAGCCTGCCGTGGAACAGTGCCTGAGTCGCGGCGTCTATCTTCCGGACCGGGACACTACGTCCCTGCTGCGCGACATTGACGCCTTGGGCGAGAAGGCCGTGGAGGCCGCCGCCGGTGATGCCGTGGCGGCCAGGGTCCTGCTGCTGTCTGTCACTGGTCTGGTCCAGTCCGTCCGGAACCGCCGCCTGTCCCTCTTCGAGGCCGAAGAAGACCTCAAAAAGGCCTGCGCCCGGCTCTCTCCAGCCGCGGATGCCCGGTTCACACTCCACCAGTCGGCGTAACCGGTCTAGACCAATTCGGCATTAAATACGCCTTTATGGCGTGGCGTGAGTCACAAAGAGCGCTGAATAAACGATTTGGCGGCCATTTTCGCTGTCAAGACCGCCGTTGCGGGCTCCGGAGCTTGCCTACCATTGGTTCCAGCGGAGCAGCAGGGAGTGAACATCCCCGGGGGCTCCTACGGACCCGCCACCCCTGGGTTTCCTGTCGCACCATTTTCCCTGCCGGAGCCCGCACGGGTCCGGCCCCATGTGCCGTGCGTGTACGGCGAGCACCAGGAGACAACGACGTGTCCATTGACGCAGCTACAGCCACTGACAATTCCGCAGCCACCGCTCTGACCGAAGCCGAGATCTTCGACGCCCACCAGGGCGGAAAGCTCTCCATCGCCAGCACCGTCCCGCTGTCCAACAAGCGCGACCTGTCCATCGCCTACACCCCCGGTGTGGCCGAGGTCAGCCGCGCCATCCACAAGCAGCCGGAGCTCGCCCGCACCCTGACCTGGGCCGAGCGCCTGGTGGTCGTGGTCAGCGACGGCACCGCAGTCCTGGGCCTGGGCAACATCGGCGCCAGCGCCTCCCTGCCCGTAATGGAGGGCAAGTCCGCACTCTTCAAGAGCTTCGGCGACCTTGATTCCATCCCCCTGGTCCTGAACACCAGCGACGTCGACGAAATCGTGGAGACCCTCGTCCGCCTCCGTCCCAGTTTCGGCGCCGTCAACCTCGAGGACATCGCCGCTCCGCGCTGCTTCGAGCTCGAGGAAAAGCTGATCGAGGCCCTGGACTGCCCGGTCATGCATGATGACCAGCACGGCACAGCCGTGGTGGCACTGGCCGCCCTGACCAACGCCGCCAAGGTGACCGGCCGCAGCCTGGACAGCCTGAAGGTTGTGGTTTCCGGCGCCGGTGCCGCGGGCATTGCCGTCGCCGAAATCCTCCTGGCCGCCGGCATCCCGGATGTCGTCCTGCTGGATTCCCGCGGTGTCATCAACAGCACCCGCGCCGACCTCGCCGCTGACACGTCCAGCAAGAAGGCCGACATCGCGGGCCGCAGCAACCCCCGCGGTGTGGAAGGCGGCCCGGCCGAGGCCCTCGCCGGAGCCGACGTCTTCATCGGAGTTTCCTCCTCCAAGCTGGACGAGGCACACCTTGCCCTGATGAACCAGGACGCCATCGTGTTCGCCCTCTCCAACCCGGACCCCGAGGTCCTTCCTGAGGTCGCCGCCAAGTACGCCGCCGTGGTGGCCACCGGCCGCAGCGACTTCCCCAACCAGATCAACAACGTCCTGGCGTTCCCCGGCATCTTCCGGGGCGCCCTGGACGCCGGCGCACGCCGGATCACCCCGGCCATGAAGCTGGCGGCGGCCAACGCCATCGCCGAGCTCGCCGCCGAGGACCTGGCCGCCGACTACATCGTGCCCAGCCCGCTCGATCCCCGGGTTGCCCCCGCGGTGACCGCGGCCGTCGCCGCAGCGGTGGAAGCGGAGTAGTCCACCCCCTGATTACGCCCGACGGCGGTGCCTCCTTCCCCGAAAGGAGGCACCGCCGTCGGGCGTTAACACGGTCCGGGCTGGCAGGTGCGCCACCCTAGACTGGGTGCCATGACTTCCGAGACCGTGGTGACCATCCTGTGCGGCCTTGCGATCCTGGTGGGTGTGGCGGGGACCATCATCCCCGTCCTGCCGGGCAGCATCCTGATCGGGGCCAGCCTGCTGGCGTGGGCCATCTGGGGCGGCGCAGGTGCCGCCGGATGGGTGGTGTTTGCCATCGGCATCATCTTCGTGGCCGCTGGGATGGCCGCCGGCGCCGTGCTCACCGGGCGGAAGCTCAAGGAGCATGCCATTCCCAGCCGCAGCATCGTGGTGGGCCTGGTGGCCGGTGTGGCCGGCATGTTCATCATCCCGGTGGTGGGCCTGTTCGTTGGGTTCGCCGCAGGCCTGCTGCTCAGCGAAGTCCTGCGCACCCGCAACCTGCCCACCGCGGCCCGGTCCAGCTGGGCCGCCCTCAAAGCCACCGGCATCGGGATGCTCGCCGAATTCGGGCTGGCATGCCTGGCCGCCAGCGCCTGGGTCATCGGGGTGTGGATTGCCGCGGTGAACGGGTAGGTTCCCTTGCGGCGTCCGGCCGCGGCCATGCGTTCGTTAGCATGGAAAGATGACTGCCGGGGACAGCGCACCGATCTACTGGGACAGCCGTGACCTGACGCCGTTCGGCCAGGCGCACCTGCGCACGCCTGTCCACGACCTTGCCGGGGGAGTGGGCGGCCTGCTGACCGGAGTGCTGGGCGCCCGCAACCCGTCGCTGCTCGCGATCAACGGCGAGGTGCCGCGGCTCCGGCGGATGCCCCGGCCGGCCAAAGAGGTGCACGACGCCGTCTTCTCCAGCCGTGAACCCGAACGGCTGATCGCACTGGCCCGCACCTACCCGGGCTGGGCAGGCCTGTGCTACCTGATGTCCGGGCTGCTGGTGTACCAGCACGGCGGGTACCTCCGCGCCTCGGAGCTGCTGCAGCGCGGGCTCACCACCCGGAACGATGAGGACGCGAACCGCTACTCCGCCACGTACCTGCGGCGCATCGTCACCCGGATCGAACTGGCCGAACGGGTGGAGGTTCCAGTCCTGTTCAGCGAGGAATCGGTGTTCCTGGCACTGGCCCACGCGCTGCGCGAGACCGGCCGGACCGAGGCGGCGCTGGACGCCCTCACCGGGCTGCCGCCGTCGCTCCCCATGGCCCTTGCCCGGTGCTCGCTGGCACTCAGCCTGGGCCGGAGCCGCACCGTGATCGACTGGACCGAGGGGCTCCTGAACGCCGATGACCTGTCTGCCGCGTTGCTCCTGGTCCGTGCCCGCGCCCTTCGCCGGGAAGGCCGGCTCGACGCCGCGCAGCAGGCCATCACCGAAGTGCTGCGGCGCCGCAAGACGCACCTCGTGCTCCGGAACGATGCCCTGACGGATAAGGCGCTGCTCCTGCTGGACTCCAGCCGGCGCTCGCTCAATCCGCGCGACTGGGGCAGGCGGCACGAAGATCCGGTGCCGCAGAGGGAAATCGCCGCTCCGGTTCCCATCCGCAAGGACGAGGAAATGCGCCGCATCTGGGAACGGGACTGGAAAAACCTCAGCGAGGACTAGGCGCGGCCCGCCACCAGGGGAACCAGCTGTTCGCCGAGCAGCACTGTGCCCAGCAGGACCATGATGATCCCGCTGGCCAGGGTTACAGCCCGCGCTGCCCCGGGCCTGCTCTGCAGCAGCGTGCGGGACAGCAGTGCCACGGCCGTGTAGACCAGCCCGGCCAGCGCCACGAACGTCATGCCCAGCAGCCCGGACTGCACCGGTACCGGCAGTGAGGCGTCCGCGCTGACGAACTGCGGGATCAGGGCAACGTAGAACAGCAGGCCCTTCGGGTTGATGCCGCTGGTGCCCATGCCTTGCAGGAAGGTGCGCAGCCGCGTTGCGCCGGGACGTCCGACGGCGCCTGCCGCACTGAAGGACGCCCCGCGCCAGGAGCGGAGCGTGCTGATGCCCAGCCACATCAGGTAGCCGGCGCCCACAAGCGTCAGCCAGCCCAGGACACCGGGCATGCCGGTCAGCACCGCGGCGAGGCCAGCCACCAGCAACGCGGTGTGCAGGACGTAGCCGCCGCACAGCCCGGCCACGGCTGGCACGAAACTGCGCTGTCCAAGCCCTGCCGTGATGGAGTACGCCCAGTCCACGCCGGGGGTGCAGGCGAGGGCCGCGGCCACCAGCACAAAGGCCAGGAACAGCTCCGGATTCATGGTTCCTCCTGTCAGGGGATCTTTCAGGAGTAACTGTAGGAACTTTCAGCCCGGAAGTGCTGTCCGGTTTTCGCGCGGCACGCGAGCCAAGCAGTAGGATTTTTGCGTGATAGATGCCATTGACAGAAATATCTTGCGCCACCTCAAGGAGGACGGGCGGATGACCGCCACGGCGCTTGCCGCCAAGGTGGGGCTGACGGTGGCTCCGTGCCACCGCCGGCTGCGCGACCTGGAGCAGTCAGGGGTGATCCGGGGCTACAAAGCGGACATCGATCCAGGCGCCGTGGGCCTGGGGTTTGAAGCGATCGTCTTCGTCACGCTGCGCCAGGTGGACCGGCCCACCATGGAGATCTTCGAGAACCGCGTGGCGGACAACCCGAACATCGTGGAGGCGCAGCGGCTCTTCGGTTCACCGGACTACCTGCTGAAGGTCATCGCGGAGGACCTGCCCGCGTACCAGCGCTTTTACGACGCAGAGCTGACATCCCTGCCCGGCGTGGAACGGCTGACCTCCACCCTGGTGATGAAGAACCTCAAATCGAACGCCGGGCCGCCGGTGTAGCGCTGCCGGTTGCCCGTTGCCTTAGGCGGCCGGGCGGACGTGGACGATGATCACCTGGGTGTCCTTGCCGCCGTCGTACCTCAGGTCGTAGTTCACGTCCAGGCCGGTGGCCGTTCCGGAGGTGATGGAGAAATCGCTCTTTCCCTCCGGGTCGCTTTCGGTGCTACTGATCCACCGCTCGGCGGAGTCCCCGTCGATGCCGTAACGCTGCACGCCCTCACGGATCAGGGCGAAGTACTCCTCGGCGGATTGTGCGGTGAGGAAGTAGGTGACCTCGCTGAAGTCCGTGCGCTTGTCAGTGGTGTTGAAGCGGATGCGGTCCGTTTCGCCCGTGATTTCGCCGCTGGGCGCCACGATGGTCAGGTTGATCTTTCCGGCGCCGCGGGTGTTGATCTCGGGTCCGTAGCTGTCCGGCGTCACCTGGACGGCTGCCTTGTCCAGCGTGCCGGAGCTCATGTCCAGCCGTGCGGCACCGGTGCTGCGGATGGTCTCTACGCCGGCGGCATCAAGGGTGGAAAATTCAGAGGTTTTCACGGTGCTCCCTGCAGAAGGTGATGTGGCGGAGGACGGAGTGGCGGGATCGGGTGCGGACAGCTGGCAGCCGCCCAGGGCCAGGCTGGCGGCCAGGACCGGCAGGAGGAGTACGACGCCGGATGCGCGCCTTCGCTTCCCGGCTGCGGCCGTGCGGGTGGTCGTCACTGGTGGACCTCCGCGTCGAAGCCGTCCAGGAAGCGGTCCATGATCTGGGGGATGTTGTTGGTGGGCCGGTACTGGTCCACCCGAGTGTCAAAGTCGGAGCCGATGATCTGGGCCGCCCGGTCCGGGTCTGAGGCCAGCAGGTCCTGGTAGGCGGGCAGGGTGTCCTGCCGGATGAGTTCCCAGCGCTGGTCCGCGTTGGCAATGTTGCCGTCCGGGAAACCTGTGGTGAAGTCGGTGCGGAACTGCGTGGGGTTGTCCCAGTTGGTGAACGGCACGTTCTGCGGCCCGGGGCTTTCCACGCTGAAGGTGTAGGGAAACACCTCGGCGTAGCTCCTGGCCCCGGGAATGGAGGGCTCGCCGGCCAGGGTCACCATGTAGGTCACGGCTTCGCCGCCGGGGTGGCTGCGCATGTTGTCGTAATCGTCGGCGATGATTTCGTTCTGCTCGCGGTACAGGAGGGCTGTGTTGCCTTCCTGGACGCGGTCCGGGTCGCCGGAATCAATATTGGCCCAGGCCTCCGCCGTTCCGGCATCGATGGCACCGGAATCATGGAGCCGGTTGATCTCGTCCAGGCCGCCGTTGAGGTACGCCTGGTGCTGGCGCGCCTGGTCCAGGAAGATCTCCTTGTTCATGTCCAGCATGCTGGTTTCGTAGAAGCGGATCTCGTCATCGGTCATTCCGGCCAGCTGTTCGATCTGGTCCAGGATGGGCAGCGGGATGTTGGATGCCGGATTGTTGGCGATCTGCTGCGCGAGGTCCCGCATCATGGCCATGTCGCGGAAGCCGCCCGCGAAGGACGGTCCGATCATGTTGGCCATGCCGGCCCATTGCAGGTCCGGGTTGGCGAGGTAGGCCTGGCCGTAGAAGTCATAGACGCTGCGGATGGTGTCCCAGTTGGCTTCGGTGCCGTTGGCGGTGTCCCAGGTAGCCGGATCGATGCCCATGTCCAGCATGGCCTGGTTGTTCCAGTAATCGCTGAGGAAATCGGCGTACTCCGGGGAGTTCTTGTCGATCAGGCCGGAGTCTGCGGCAGCGTCCATGGCGGCCTTGGCGGCTTCCGGGTTGGCCAGGGCCCACTGCCGGAAGTCTTCGCTCTGCAGGTAGTCCCGGCGCTCGTCCGGCGTCATCGAGTTCAGGGTGTCGGTCAGGTCCTGGGCCGTTCCGCCGCCTCCGCCTGATTGGCCTGCGCCCCCGCCGCCACCGCCGCCGCCGTTGCTGGCCCGTTCCTGTTCGTCCGCGTTGGCCAGCAACGCCTTGGACGCCGTTTCGAGCCCGGCCGTGGCGGACCTCAGCAGCTTGATGTGGGAGGAGGTCCATTCGCTGCGGAACCTGTCGCCGTCATGCCCCTTCCACAGGCCGGAGCTGATGGTGCTGTTGAGCTGCTGGCCCAGGGCGTTGAGCCGGTTGGCGCCGCCGGCGAGGTCCTTGGCGAGCCGCCGGAGCTGGGCCACGTCGCCGCCGTAAAAGGTACCCGCCATGATGATTCCCCCTGTGTGGATGTACCGTGCCAGCCTAGCCGGGAAGGTAAGGCCGGGCGATGGGGAGGGCTATCCGTCCAGCAGCCCCGTGGTGCGGTAGGGAATGACTTCGCGCAGGAACATGCTGGTGGAGGTTCGGACGATTCCCGGGCACAGCCGGATTTCCTCCGATACCCGGTAGAGGTCATCCGGACTGGTGGCCACCACCCGGATCAGGAGGTCCGTGTCGCCGGCGGGTGCGTGGCATTCGAGGACCTCCGGAATGTTCCGCAGGGCGGCGATGGCTTCATTGAGGTGGCTTTGGTCCAGTTCTGCGCTCACCGACGCTGCCACACCGCGGCCCAATGCCGCGGGAAGGACCCTGCTGCTGTTGGGCCGGAGCGCGCCGGCCGCCGTCATCCGCTCCAGGCGCGACTGCACCGTGCCGCGCGCCAGCCCCAGCCGCTGCGCCAGCACCATGATGGGCACCCGGGGGTCCTCGTCCAGCGCGCGGAGTATCCGCCGGTCCGTGGCGTCGAGTTCCTGCAATTTGCCTCCTTTCTGCTGACACGGCGCACATGGATTAGTCAGATTGACTAAAGGATGGGGAGCCGGTTGCACCAACTGTATGGCTGGTGCTGAAATGTTGGCAACACGGCAGCGGCTACCGCCACTGCCCTCAGGCCACCGGCCTCCGGCACACCACCCGGGCGCCGCGCACAGCTTCCCGCAAGGAGGCCGCCGCTGATTGACTCTTGTTCACGCATCGTCTTTCCGCACCCACTGACGAGAGCCCCTGGGCTACCGATCCGCCGGATATCCGGTCATATCGGTGGCTGAGGGGCTCTTGTGCTGTTCCGCATAGGCTGGAGGCATGACTTCGGCCGGACGCTTCGCCCCCAGCCCCTCCGGCGAACTGCACGTGGGCAACCTCCGTACCGCCATCCTCGCCTGGCTCTTCGCCCGCTCCACCGGCCGCAGCTTCCTCCTGCGCGTTGAGGACCTGGACAGGGCCCGCGCCGGAGCCGAGGCCGTCCAGTTGCGTGACCTCGCCGCGATAGGGGTGGACTGGGACGGTGCGGTGGTCCGGCAGACCGCCCGCGGAGCCTTGTATGAGGAGGCCATCGGGCGCCTGCAGTCCGCAGGCCTGACCTACGAGTGCTTCTGCACCCGGCGTGAAATCCAGGAAGCCCCCTCCGCCCCGCATGCTCCACAGGGCGCCTATCCGGGCACCTGCCGGAACCTTGGACTGGCGGAACTGGAGTACAAGCGATCCACCCGGCCGGCGGCCATCCGGCTGCGCGCCGACGTTGCAAAGTTCACGGTCCGGGATGTCCTGCACGGCGCCTACACCGGCATCGTGGATGACTTTGTGCTCCGCCGCAACGACGGTGTCACCGCATACAACCTGGCAGTGGTGGTGGACGATGCCGAGCAGGGGGTTGACCAGGTGGTCCGCGGCGACGACCTGCTTTCCTCGACACCCCGGCAGGCATATCTTGCCTCCCTCTTGAATATTCCGGTTCCGGAATATGCCCACGTCCCGCTGGTGGTGAATTCCGACGGCGTCCGGCTGGCCAAGCGGGACGGCGCCGTGACGCTCGGTGACCTTGACGCTGCGGGTATTCCGGCGGGTGAGGTTCGGAACCTGCTGCTGGCATCGCTCGGACTGCCGCCCGGGACGCTAAGCGAGGCGCTGGCGGCCTTCCATCCCGCCGGACTGCCCACCGCGCCCTGGGCCTGGAAAGGCATCGTCAACAATCATTGACGGCCTTCATGGTGTCAACTAATGTTGACGCCATGGAGGTGGAACGGATGAAGACCCTCGTTGGATCAATGGACGGCAAGGGCCCTGCCGAGGCCCTGTATGCCGTTGCCGAGCTGCAGAAGGAAGTCGGCCGGGCGGAGGCGGCCCTGGTGCGCGGCGCCAGGCAGGCCGGCTTGTCCTGGGAAGCCATTGCGCTGTGCCTGGGCGTCACCAAGCAGGCCGTGCACCGGAAGTACGGCAAACAGTAAGCCTTAGGCAGGCAGTTCAGGCTCCGCTGTCTCCAGCTTCGACAGGGCCGCGTGCACCCGGTCGCTGCCGCGCTTCTCGTCGATGACGATCGAGGCGGCCAGGGCGGCCACAATGACCAGCAGGCACACGGGGACGGAGGCGCCTGCTGCCGCGAGGGCTACCGCGCCGCCCTGGACAGCGATGACGCCCGCTGCGACCGCGACGACCATGCGGTCGGTTCCCATCATCACGCTGTACAGCCAGGTGAGGGTTGCCTTGAAGACTGCCACCGGAATGGCGATGCTCGCCACGGCCGCCGCGGCGCTGATGTGGGCCTCGTGGTCGATGTAGTAGGCGGCCACATGGAGGCCGGCACCGGTGGCGGCGATGGCCGCGAAGATGGGGATGTGGCCGTAGCCGAACAGGTAGGACCGGTGCCGCCGCAGGTGCAGGGCCCGCCCGGCAGGCAGCATGAAGTACACCCACCACATTCCGAAGGCCAGTGCCGTTCCACCGAATCCCACCAGGGCCGCGTCCATGGTCCAGCCGCTGTTGGCTACAAACGCGCGCAACGTCTCGATGGCACCGATCAGGCACTCGCCCAGGGCAATGATGGCGAGCAGCCCGTACCGTTCGGCGATGTGGTGGGCATGCCACGGCGTTGTTGCCCTGCGCTCGGCAAAATAAGGCGTGGCCATTTCCAGCGCCACGAGCGGAACCACCATCAGGAGCGTGGCTGCGACGCCGGTGTCGAGGATCAGCACCGCCACCCAGCCCAGCTGGACGATGGCCAGGTACCGGGCGTAACGCAGGCAGGTCTCGCGGCGGGCAGGATCCTGGCGCGCAGCCCGCATCCACTGCGCCACCAGGGCCAGGCGCATCAGGATGTAGCCGCCCACAATGACCCGGTTGTCCACATGCTGCCCCTCGACGATCGAGTGGAACATCGGTTCGATTCCCATGGTGAGGATCAGGACGCCCACGATCTGGACCATGGTGACCACGCGGAACACCCAATCGTCCGTGTCGTAGGCGCTGGCGAACCAGGTGAAATTGATCCAGGCCCAGATCACGGCGAACATCGCGAAGGCGAACCCGATCAGCCCGGGCAGCACGTGGGCCTCCGCGATTTCATGGGCGAACTGGCTTCCCGCGACGCCGAAGGCAATCACGAAGGTCAGGTCGAAGAAGAGCTCCAGCGGGGTGGCTGCCCGGTGTTTCTCATGCGGATCGCGGCCGCCCATGCGCGCGAACGCATGCCGGAGGGGGTTTGAGGACATGCCTCAAAGATAACCGGATGGGACCCGCTCAGACCCTTCCCAAGGCGTCGATGTCTTCGAGGAAGTCCTGGTGCACTTCAGCGCTGACGGTGGTGCGGGTTTCGGCGATCGCGGCGAGGTAGTCCTCTGTGGAGGGCCCCTTCCGGACCGCCTCCCGGACGGACGGCCGCGCATCGGAGGCCAGCCCGCCGTCGTCGTACACCGCTTTTTCCAGCGCACGCTGGGAGGCGCTCCGAGCCGCGTATTCGATATCCGCCGGGGAGAAGCCCTCGGTCCGCTCCACGAGGAGTTCCACGTCCACGTCATCCACCACGGGGGCGGGGATGAAGCGCTGCCACATAGCCTCGCGGGCCTGCCGGTCCGGGAGGCCGATGGGGATGACGTAGTCGAACCGGCCGTGCCGCAGGAACGCGGTGTCCAGGGCGCGGATGAAGTTGGTGGCGCAGACCAGGAGCCGGCCGGGCTGTTCCCGGAACGCCGGAATGATCTTGAGCAGTTCGTTGGTGACGCCCTGCAGGGGTGAGGGCGGGTCGCCGGCGCGCTGGGAGGCGATCTCCTCCACCTCGTCGATGAAGACCACCGCGTGCTCGAGTTCGGCGATCTCCAGGAACGTTTCCCGCAGTGCCCCTGCCAGGCCCTGGGGATCCGCGGCGAGGCGGGACGGGAACACCTCCACGAACGGCCATTCCAGGCGGGAGGCGATGGCCTTGGCGAAGGTGGTCTTGCCGGTGCCGGGAGGGCCAAAAAGTACGACGGCGCGCGGCGGCACCACGCCGAATTCATCCGCGAGGTCCGCCTCGGCCAGCGGCAGCACCAGGCGCCGTTCCAGGAGTTCCTTTTCCTTCCGCATGCCGGCGACGTTTTCCCAGAGGTCGCGGGCGAGGACGCGGCCGCCGAGCTGGCCGAGCGCACCGAGTTCCTGCCGCTGCACGGGGATGGTGCGTTCGAAGTAGCGCAGGTTCTTCTTCAGCGCGAAGCCGCGGCCCAGGAACGCTTCCACCCGGGTTTCGGATTCAGGCATCAGGGCCGAGAGCTTGTTCAGCCCGTGCGGTGCCATCCGGGTTTCGACGGCGGCCAGCAGTGAGGTGCCGATGCCCCGGCCGCGGTACTCCGGCAGGGTGGCCAGGAAGACGATCCAGCCCTGGTCGTGCGCGGCACGCCCCACGGCGGCGCCCACCACCTGGTCACCCAGCACCGCCACCACGGCGTGGTCCTTTTCGCAGGAGGCAAGGACCTCGGACAGCGCGTACACCGGTTCCACGTTGGTTGCCTTCAGCGTCTCCCACAGGTGCAGGATCCCGTCCAGGTCCGCCGAATGGAAATCCCTGATCCGCCAGTTGGTCATGCCGTCACTCCCGTTGGTTCCCCGTTGAACTGCCCATGGTCTCTACTGCAGCGAGCATAAGCGATGGGATGGATGTTGCCCGTTGCGGTCCCGTTGCATGACGTGCTGCCGGCAGCGGTTGCTTGGCGCCAAGCAGCTCCAGGGTGCTCCGCAGGGTAGCCGGGGGCGTTGAGCCTGTGTGGCCCGAAGAGTAGCGTGTGATGGACATCACCCAAACCCCTAGGAGCAACCATGCCACATCTGGGACGCCGGGTAGGAGCCATAACGGCTGCGCTGGCGATGAGCGTGACGTCCGGAGCCATCATGAGTCCGGCCTCGGCCCACAAGTGGGACGACGAACCCGAGAAGAAAGCCACCGCCACCGGATACGGGGGAGCGGTCAGCACGGTGGACGCCGATGCTTCCGCTGCCGCCATCACGGTGCTCCGCAAGGGCGGCAACGCCGTTGACGCCGCCGTCGCAGCAGCGGCAACCCTGGGGGTAACGGAGCCCTACTCTGCCGGCATCGGCGGAGGCGGATACTTCGTGTATTACGACGCGAAGAGCGGCGAGGTGCACACGCTCGACGGCCGCGAGACCGCACCCGCGGCGATGCCGAACGACGCGTTCATCGATCCCGCCACAGGGAAGCCGTACAACTTCTCCCCGGAACTCGTCACCAGCGGCGTTTCCGTCGGCGTCCCCGGCACGGCGGCCACGTGGGAGCGGGCACTGAAGCGCTGGGGCAGCCTGAGCCTGGGCGATGCCCTGAAGCCTGCCATTGAGGTGGCGGACAACGGGTTCACCGTGGACAGCACCTTCAACCTCCAGACCGAAGAAAACAGGGTGCGCTTCTCAGCTTTCCCGTCCACCAGCGAGCTCTATCTTCCGGGAGGGGCAGCCCCCGCCGTGGGGTCGGTCCTGAAGAACCCCGACCTCGCCGACACCTACCGGTTGCTCGGCGACGAGGGCACTGACGCCTTCTACAAGGGGCCCCTCGCCGAGGAGATTGCCGCCACCGTCCAGCAACCACCGAAGACGGCTGACACTGCGCTTCCGGTGCCCAAGGGTTTCATGACGACTAAGGACCTGGCCAAGTACAAAGTCCTGAACCAGGATCCCACCCACGTCAGCTACCGGGGTTACGACGTCTACGGCATGGCACCGTCCAGCAGTGGCGGCACCACGGTGGGCGAGGCCCTGAACATCCTGGCCCCGTTCGAACTGCCCGATTTGGCCGCCACTGACCGGCCCGCGGCCTTGCACCACTATCTTGAAGCCACCGCCCTGGCGTTCGCTGACCGTGCCAAGTATGTGGGCGATCCGAAATTTGTGGACGTTCCCACCGAAGCCCTCCTTGATGACGTCTTCGGCAAGGAACGCGCCTGCAAAATCGATCCCCTGAAGGCAGCGTCAAAGCCTGTTAAAGCCGGTGACGTGGAAAACTACGACGGCACCTGCGATGTGGCACCGGCAGCGGCCAGCGAAGGGCCGGACACCGAGAACATCAACACCACCAACCTCACCGTCTCGGACAAGTGGGGCAACGTGGTGGAGTACACGCTAACTATCGAGCAGACCGGTGGCTCGGGCATCGTGGTTCCCGGCCGTGGCTTCATCCTGAACAACGAACTCACTGACTTCTCCACGGTGTACGACGAAGCCGACCCCAACCGCATCCAGCCCGGCAAGCGGCCACGTTCCTCGATGTCGCCCACCATCGTACTGAAGGATGGTGACCCGTTCCTGGCCCTCGGCTCCCCGGGTGGATCGACCATCATCACCACGGTGCTGCAGACGCTGATCAACAGAATCGATTTCGGCATGAGCATTGAAGACGCCGTGGCAGCTCCCCGCGCATCACAGCGGAACACCGCCAACGTGACAGCGGAGCAGGGCTTCATCGACTCGCCGTCGGGCAAGGTCCTGGCGGCCAAGTACGGGCATAAGTTCACCGCCGCCGGAACTCCCGGCACGTCGGCGGCTGAAATCGGCGCCGCAACGGCCATCGAGTTCCATGGGGACGGCCGCGTGACAGCGGTCGCCGAACCGGAAAGGCGCGGTGGCGGATCGGCCATGGTGGTCAAACCCGCCAGGTGATCGCGGCTGCCGCCAGGCAGCTGCCCCTAAACCCCGACGGCGGCACCCGGGTTCTGTAGTTCCAGAACCCAGGTGCCGCCGTCGGACGTTAAGAAGCGCTACTTCTTGAAAGTGCCTGCCGGAGGATTGGCAACCACCGGCGCGACGCCGGTGTGGCCTTCGCGGGTTTCGGCGATTTCGTGGATGCGTTTGCGGCAGGCGTACCAGCCGAAGACCATCAGGACTGAGGCGATGGCTGTGACCATCATGGTCAGGGGTGAGTCGATGAAGACCATGACCAGGACGCCTATCAGGAAGACCAGGGAGAGGTATCCGGTGAACGGGGCGCCGAACATGCGGAAGGAGGGCCGTTCCACCCATCCTTTGTCGGCCCAGCGTTTGAGCTGGATCTGGCACAGGACGATGGTGGCCCAGGTCATGATGATGCCCACGGAGGCGATGTTCAGGACGATCTCGAACGCTTCGGCCGGGACCAGGTAGTTCAGCGGCACGCCGAGGAGGGAGACGGCGGCGGTGATGGCGATGCCGCCGTAGGGGACGCCGGCTTTGTTCATGCGGGAGGCGAACTTCGGGGCGGAGCCGTTGACGGACATGGAGCGGAGGATCCGGCCGGTGGAGTACAGGCCGGCGTTCAGCGAGGACAGTGCCGCGGTGAGGACCACGAGGTTCATGATGACGTCCACGCCCTGGACGCCGATGGAGCCGAAGAACGTCACGAACGGGCTGACGCCCTTCTGGTAGGACGTGTAGGGCAGCAGCAGGGCCAGCAGGATCACGGAGCCGACGTAGAAGACGGCGATGCGGAAGACCACGGAGTTGATGGCCTTGGGCATGATCTTCTCGGGGTTTTCGGTTTCGCCGGCGGCGGTGCCCACCAGTTCGATCGAGGCGTAGGCGAACAGGACGCCCTGCATGAGGATGATCATGGGCAGCAGGCCGTTGGGGAACACGCCGCCGTTGTCCGAGAGGAGGTTCAGGCCTACCTGCTGGCCGTCCACGGGGGTGCCGAAGATGACGAAGTACGTGCCGACCAGCAGGAACGCGACCAGGGCGGCGACCTTGATGAGGGCGAACCAGAATTCCATTTCGCCGAAGACCTTCACGGAGACCAGGTTCAGGCTCAGGACCACGACCAGGGCGATCAGGGCCCAGGCCCACTGCGGGACGTCGGCCATCCAGGGGACGTAGTTGCCGAAGAAGTGCATGTAGAGCGCCGCGGCGGTGATGTCCACGATGGTGGTGGTGGCCCAGTTGATCCAGTAGAACCAGCCGGAAACGAACGCGGCCTTCTCCCCGAAGAACTCACGGGCGTAGGACACGAAGGACCCGGACGAGGGCCGGTGGAGCACCAGCTCACCGAGGGCACGGAGGATGAGGAACGCGAAGAAACCACACACCGCGTACGCGATGACCAGCGACGGGCCGGCCGCGTTCAAACGCCCGCCGGCACCAAGGAACAAACCGGTACCGATAGCGCCACCGATGGCGATCATCTGGATCTGCCGCGGCTTCAGGCTCTTGTGATACCCCTTATCCTCGGCATGCAGCGAGGACTCAGTAGCGTGAGCATGACCACCATCAATGACGTGGTCTGGGAGTTGGGACTGACTCATGGGTGTCCTTACAGACGGGGGGATGTTGGGTGGGGGCTATTTGCTGAGGTTGGCGAGCCGTTCGGGGCTCAGGAGTTCCTGGAGTTGGGTGGCGGTGAGGAGTCCGTGTTCCAGGACCAGTTCGGCCACGCCCTTGCCGGTGGCGAGGGCTTCCTGCGCGATGGCGGTGGCGGTGGCGTAGCCCAGGTGGGGGTTCAGGGCGGTGACCAGGCCGATGGATTGCTCCACCGTGAGCCGCAGGTGTTCGGTGTTGGCGGTGATTCCCCGGATGCAGCGGGCCGTGAGGGTGCGGCAGGCTGCTTCGAGGTGGGAGATGCTCTTGTGGAGGCTGTGGACAATGACGGGTTCGAACGCGTTGAGCTGAAGCTGCCCGGCTTCGGCGGCCATGGTGATGGTGACGTCGTTGCCGATCACTTCGTAGGCCACCTGGGAGACCACTTCCGGGATCACCGGGTTGATCTTGCCGGGCATGATGGAGGAGCCGGACTGGACGGCCGGGAGGTTGATTTCGCCCAGGCCGGCGCGCGGGCCGGAGGAGAGCAGGCGGAGGTCGTTGCAGATCTTGGAGAGCTTGACGGCCACCCGCTTGAGCACGCCGGAGAGGTGCACGAACGCGCCCACGTCCTGGGTGGCTTCGATGAGGTCGGCGGCGGTGACCAGCGGCAGGCCGGTGACCTCGGCCAGGTGCCGGCAGGCGGCGTCGGCGTAACCGGCCGGGGCGTTCAGGCCGGTGCCGATGGCGGTGGCACCGAGGTTGATTTCGTGGATCAGGAGTTCGGCTTCGGCCAGCCGCAGCCGGTCCTCGCCGATGGTGACGGCGTAGGTGCCGAATTCCTGGCCCAGGGTCATGGGGACGGCGTCCTGGAGCTGGGTGCGGCCCATCTTCACCACGGTGCGGAACTCCTGGGCCTTGGCGGCACAGGCCTCTTCCAGTTCGGCCAGGGCGTCCAGGAGTTCCCGGGCGGCGAAGATGGTGCCGAGCTTCACCGCGGTGGGGTAGACGTCATTGGTGGACTGGCTGAGGTTGACGTGGTCGTTGGGGTGCAGCCGTGCGTAGTCGCCCTTGGGGTGGCCAAGGATTTCCAGGGCGCGGTTGGCGATGACCTCGTTGGCGTTCATGTTCGACGACGTTCCGGCGCCGCCCTGGATGACGTCCACCACGAACTGGTCGGCAAGCTTGCCGTCCAGGATGTCCTGGCAGGCCTGCTCGATGGCTGCGGTGCGTTCGGCATCCAGCAGGCCAAGGTCCCGGTTGGTGCGGGCGGCGGCGAGCTTGACCGCTGCCAGGCCGCGGACCAGGTGCATGTTGGTGGAGAGCGGCTGCCCGGTGATGGGGAAGTTCTCCACAGCGCGCAGGGTATGCACGCCCCAGTATGCCTCCGCGGGGACGTCGCGGTCACCCAGCAGGTCGTGTTCCGACCGGAAATTTTCGGCGGTTGGTGTGATGGTCATGGGGTCCTTACGGGCGTCGTTGTCTGGTTCGGACGGAAGTTAGTTGAGGAAGTCGGTGGCCTGCAGCCGGCCCACTTCGTCGCCGCCGCCCAGTACGGGTGCGGTGGCGATGGGTGCCAGGGGCCCGGTATCAAGTCCCAGCGCGTCGAGGAGCCGGACGGTGGCGGGCATTCTGGCGCGATCGCCGCCGTCGGAAATCTTGACGGCCGCTGCACTGCCGTCGGCCAGGCCCACCAGCTGGACGCCTTCGAAGCCGTCCTTGGCCACAGCGCCCGGCACCAGCCGCATCAGCTCGGTGACGTCGCGTCCCTCGCCCGCCACCATGTGGGGGTGCTGCTGCATGGCGAGCCCGACGGCGGCTTCCGCGCTTCGGGATGCCGGCCCGCCGTCGTCGGGGGTGCCCTCTGCCTGGCCGGCCGCGCGGGCAATGATGCCGAAGGCGCGGGCCATGCCGCGGAGGGTGAGGGCGAACAGCGGGGTGCCGCAGCCGTCGGTGCTGATGGCGGCGGGTTCTTCGCCGGTCAGTTCGGCGACGGTGGCGGCAACGAGCTGCTGGAGCGGGTGGGACGGCTCGAGGTAGCCCCGGACCGGCCAGCCGTTGATGGCGCAGGTGGCGGCCATGGCGGCGTGCTTGCCCGAGCAGTTCTGGGTGAGCTGGGTGGGTTCGCCGCCGTTCCGCAGCCATTCCTCACGTTCGGCCGTGCCGTAGGGGAGGTCCGTGCTGTTTTCGAGGTCGGCGGCGCTGAGGCCGTGCAGTTCCAGGATGCGGAGGGCGCCGCCGCGGTGGCGGCTGTCGCCGGAGTGGCTGGCGGCGGCCAGCGCCAGGAGGTCTGCGGGGAGGTCCAGCCCGGCCCGAACCATGGCCACGGCCTGGAGCGGCTTAAGCGAGGAGCGCGGGTAGAAGGGGGCTTCCGGATCGCCGGCGGTTGCGGCGGTGGAACCGTCCCTGCGCAGGGCGAGGGCCGATCCGTAGTGGACGCTTTCCACGAGGCCGCTGCGGACGGCCGCCACGAGGGGAGCGTGCTGCGGCAGGGCCAGGTGGTCCGGGGCAGGGGTGCGGGCAGCGGAAAACGCGGGGGAGGGCATGGTGTCCTTGGGGTTGCTGGCGGGTTATTTGCTGAGGATGGAGTCGAGGGCGTGGCCCACGGCTTCCAGATGGCTGGCCATGGCGGTCCGCGCGTCCTGGGCGGATCCGGTCTCGATGGCGGCGAGGATGAGCTGGTGTTCGATGTCCGAGGCGTGCTGGCGGTCAGCCACCATGTTCAGGGTCTCCGACTGGTGGGCCAGGGCGTCGCGGATATCGGCCACGACGCTTTCGAAGACCTTGTTGCCGCTGGCGCGGGCGATGGCGGCGTGGAAGGTGGAGTCCAGGGCCACCCAGGATTCGGGGTCGGTTTCGGTGGCCATGGCGGCCATGATCTGGCGGAGGGTGTCCAGTTCGTCCTCGGTGCGCCGCTCGGCGGCAAGGCCGGCGGCGGGGATTTCGATGTGCGGGCGGGCCTCGGTCAGGTCGCGGGCGGAGTACTGCCCCAGCGTCAGGTCGTTGGCTACCTTGTTGGCCACCACAAACGTGCCCTTGCCGGTCTTAGTGACCGTCAGGCCCAGTGCAGTGCAGGAGCGGAGCGCTTCCCGGATGACGGAGCGGCTCACGCCGTACTGCTGGGCGAGGGTGGCTTCGGAGCTGAGTTTGCTGCCCACGGGAACCAGGCCGGATTCGATGTCCACGCGGATCGCGTTGAATACCGCTTCGGCGGCGCTGAGCCGCGCGAGGGGGAACGCAGGCTGTCCTGCTGTCCGGCTGTCTGACAGGTTCACGTTTAAAATATGGCACCGGTCACACGGGGGTGTCAAGCCCCACTTTGCAGCCGCCTTGGAACACCGGCACGAACGTGCCGTTCATGCTCTGCAACCCCTTATCGCAACCACTCCAGCGCTGCTACATTGGCCTTAACCGGCACGATCGTGCCTTAGGAGGGTGTGCATGACGTCAGCAATGGACTTGGTTGCCACGGAAGTCCGCGCCCGGCGCACCACACTGCGGCTAACCCAGCGGGACCTCGCCGACATGGCGGGCGTATCGGAGCGGTTCGTCAGGTTCGTGGAGCGGGGAAAGCCAAGCATGCAGCTGGATTCGCTGCTTGCGGTCCTGGACACGCTGGGCCTCGAACTGCGGATCGCCGACAGGGCCAGCCAGGCGGAGCGTTCCCTGAGCGGCCATCGCCATTCCGGGAGTGAAGCGCCGTGAGGCACCGCGTCGCGGACGTCTACAAGGCAGGGGTTTTGGCCGCGCGGCTGGAGCGGTACGACGGCGGAACGAAGTTCAGCTATCTCCCTGCCTACCTGGCCGGCGGAGGACCCGCCGTCGCATCCTCCCTTCCCCTCACCGGCGAACCGGTCGTGTCCGCCGCAGGTGCCGCACCACCCTACTTCACCGGCCTGCTGCCGGAGGGCCGGCGCCTGAATGCGCTGCGCCGGTCCATCAAAACCAGTGCGGACGACGACCTTTCCCTGTTGATCGCGGCCGGCGGGAACCCTGTGGGCGACGTGCAGATCATCGGCCACGGCGAACCGCTGGATCCGGACGAGCATGCGGTGGAACTGGACCCGCGCCAGCCGGTCGACTTCGAGCATCTTCTCGGTGACCCGGACCTGATTGATCCCGTGGCGCTTGCCGGCGTGCAGGACAAGTTATCCGCCGGGATGATCTCGCTGCCCGTGGCCGCCAAAGGGAAGCGGTTCATCCTCAAGCTCAACGCCCCCGAATTCCCGCATGTGGTGGAGAACGAGTTTGCCATGTTCCGTTACGCGGCCAAGCTGCGGATTCCGCTGAGCCGGGTGGGGCTGATCCGTGACGTGGCGGGGCGGCCGGGCCTGCTGGTGGAGCGCTTTGACCGCGTGCCGCCGTTGGAGGCAGCGGCCGGCGCCGGCTCCGACGAGGTCCTGCGGCTCGCCGTCGAGGACGGAGCCCAGGTGCTCGGGCTGTACCCGGCGGACAAGTACAACGTGGGCTACGGGCAGGTGTGCCGGGCACTGGCTGAGCACTGCGCCGCGCCGCTGCCGGCACTCCGCAACCTTGCCCTCCAAGGAGCTTTCGCCTGGCTGACCGGTAATGGCGACCTGCACGCGAAGAACGTGTCCATGGTGCAGGATCCCCGGGCCGGCTGGGTGGTCGCGCCCGTCTACGACATCCCCTCCACGGTTGTCTACGGCGACAAGACCCTCGCGCTGGCCATCGACGGCAAGCGGACGGGTATTTCCCGCCGCCACTTCCTGGGCTGGACCGCGGGCCTCGGGCTTCCGGAGCGCGCCGCATCCAAGGTCATCGACCTGGCGTTACGGGCGGCGGGGCCGCTGCTTGCCGACCTTGAGGCAGGGACAGCATTCGCCGGCACCGCACCGGCCGGGAAGAACGACGGCGGCAGGTCGCCGTTCCCGGACATGGTCACCAGGGCGTGGGTCAAGGAGCTGAAGCACCGCCGCCGCCTGTTCGAAAGCTAGGGCGCAACGCCTCCGGGCCGGTGTGCTGCCCGCCCGGGCCGGTTCACAGGTGCTGGATGCCCGCCCGCTGCATGGCGTCCTTGTAGATCTCCACGTTCTTGGTGAGGATCTCTTCCTGCTTTGTATCCGAAACGGCGAAGGCACGCCCGCCAAGCGCGGTGGCCTTGTAGATCTTGATGCCACTGTTCTTCAGCGCCGAGTGGTAGGTCTTCTCGTAGAGCGTCAGGAAGGCGGACGCGTCCGTTCCGTGGGCGATGATGGCCGAGACACGGGAGTTGATCTTGAGGAACTGGCGGAACGGGCGGAGGCCATCCGTCTTCTCCTGGATACTCAGCGCCGAGGGGCTGCCGCTTTCCCGCACCCAGGGGTATGCGTTCCAGGGCATGACGTAGCGGGGATCCAGCTCGGCCAGTTCGTAGATCTGGGTTGCGCGGCGTGCCGCCTCATCGTCGTTGTTGTGGGACACGAATCCGGATTCGGTGCCCTTCCCCGGGCTCACCTGGAGGCTGACGATCCGGCATTCATCCTCATCGTGCACCGGGTCGATGTACGGGACGGTGGAGCCGGGCTTCTTCTCCATGAGTTCGTCGCAAAGCTGGGTTACCTTCGCGATGTTCGGTTCCTGTAGCAGGGCTTTCTTTTCGTCCCAATCAATCGTCACGATCTCTCCCTCAGCAGCACGGCGTCCAGAAACAGGCGTCTGATGCCACTCTACGCTTCTCCGCAGAGGGGTGGGCAGGGGAAAAACACGGACCGGTTCCGGCCGCCGGGCTGGCCGCCGCCGGCGATGCTGTTCAATAAGGAGCGTGCAGTTCACCAGGAAAGGCCTGAAAGCCGAGGGTTTCGCAGGCTTTAGACCCATCGACGATCTCGACATCACGCGTATCCCACAGGGAACCGGGCTGTTCGTCGTTGTTGCGCCGGCCGGGTTTCTGCCCCGCTTCCTGAAAAGGAGCACCGCCGGCGTCTTCAAGAAAAGACAGCCGTCCCTCCCCGATCCGGCGCTCCGGGCCGCGTGGGTGGAGTCGGCATCAGTCCTCTACCTCGGCAAGGCCGGCCCCGGCAGCAAGGGCAACCGGGGACTGAGGCGCCAGATCCAGGAGTTTGTTGATTTCGGTCGAGGGAAGCCGCCGGGCCACTGGGACGGGAGGCTCATCTGGCAGTTGGTTGATGCGACCGACTTGGTTGTGGCCTGGAAAGAGCTGCCGGCTGAGCACCTGAACCAGGCGGAGGCCGATTACCACGCAGGCTTTGTGGCGGAGTTCGGGAAGCTGCCGTTCGCGAATCTTGTCCAGGCGCGCGGCAGCGCCCCCGCCTGACCGAAAAGGCTGCCTGGCAGGCACGGTTCAGCCGGCCTGCAAAGCCGCCCATCCGGCGTCGTACGTGAACTGCCCGCCCACAAGCGTTGCCGCGACGGGCATGGCAGCCAGCCCGGAGTCCGGAACCGCCAAGGGATCGGCGTCAAGAAGCACGAGGTCGGCCGGGCTGCCCACCCGGACCGTGCCGCGGCCCCGGGTGGAGGCTGCCAGGGCCTGTTCGCGGGTGATGGCTTCCTGCGGTTGCCACGGATCGCGGCCGTCGAAGGACGACCGGGTAGTGGCGGCCGACACCGCTGCCCAGGGATCGAGAGGGGCCACCGGGGCATCCGATCCCAGCGCCAGGGCAGCACCTGCGTCCAGCAGCGACCGCAGTGGAAAGGCCCGGTCTGTCCGCCCGCTCCAGTTGGCGTCGGCGGCGTCCCGGTCATCGAGCGCATGCACCGGCTGCACGCTGGCCACCACGCCCAGGGCGGCGAAACGGGCAAAGTCCTCCCGCCGGACAAACTGGGCATGCTCGATCCGGCCGCCGATGCCGGTATGCCCGAACGCGTCCAGGGCCACCCGGTTGGCGGCATCACCGATGGCGTGGACTGCCGGCACGAACCCGGTGTCCCGCGCCCGCAGCAGCAGGGCACGCAGCTCGTCAACGGGAACGGTCAGCAGGCCGTGCCCGCCAAAAGGGTACGGATCCACGCAGTACGCGGTCCGGGTGTTCAGGGAACCGTCAATCAGGACTTTCAGTGGGCCTGTGCGCAGCAGGCCGTTGCCGACGGGTACCTCCCTGCCCGTCCGCAGGCCCTCGGCCGCAGCCCGTTCAAGGTCCGCCGGGTACACGCCGGCCTCCACACGCAGGCTGTCGAAACCGGCGGCCATCCGCCGCAGCCACGGATCGCGGTTCCACGTCATCTCAAAATCCACCACGCCCACCACGCCCCTGGCGGCGGCCTCCCTTGCGGCCTGGCTGACCCAGCCGTCCACCACCGCATCCGGCAGCCGGCCCAGCTCGCGGGTCAGGAGGAAGGCAGGTTCCTCGCGGAGCAGCCCCGAGCCGTCCACCCGGAGCCCGTAGCGGCGGGCGGCAGCCGTGTTCACCCACACGCAGTGCAGGTCGTGGCTGATGAGCGCGGCCGGCCGTTCCCCGGCGGCGGCATCGAGCATGGCCAACGTGGGCGTATCCGGCCACAGGGCATCACGGAAGCCCACACCCACAGCGGTGACCGGGTGGCCGGGCCCGGTTCCGTCCGCGCCAGCGGGATCCGCGGCCATGAAGGTTCCGACGGCGGCTGCCGCCTCCCGCGCGGACGTCGCCGCGGCGAGGTCAAGGCGGTTCGCGTGCAGGGCCCACTGGGTGAAATGGACGTGTTCGTCCCACAGCCCCGGGATGATGAACCGTCCGGCGCAGTCGACGGTCCTGAGGGGCCGGGCCTTGTGCGCCAGCGTCCCCGCCGGGCTGATCCCAGCCACCACGCCGCCGCGGAGGTGCACATCGAGGGGTGCCTTCGAACCGGGGCGGCGTACGGAGGCCAGGACGAGTTCCACGGCAGGCGGCATCACGGTGCTGCCGTCACTGGGTTGCTGTCACTGGGCTGAAGCCACGGTGATCCGCTCGCTGCCCGCGGCACGTCATGCGGAACCGCGGAGGCGGTCCATCTCCCGGCGGTCCTTCTTCGTGGGCCGGCCGGTGCCCCGGTCCCGCTGCGGAATGCCCAGGGCAGGGGCCACGGGCCGTGGCGGGGTGTGGTCGGTGAAACAGTGCGACGCCACTTCCGCGCCGACGCGTTTGACGATCAGGCGGCGGACCTCGAGGATCCGTTCGTAGCCGGGCATCCGGACCGTCACCGTATCGCCAGTGACGAGGGTGGCGGATGCCTTGGCCGGCGTGCCGTTGAGCCGGACGTGGCCGGCGCGGCAGGCTGCGGTGGCGGCCGAACGCGTCTTGTAGGCGCGGATGGCCCACAGCCACGCGTCAATGCGGGCGCTGGCGGGGGAGGAGGGAAGGCTCGTCATGGTTGGCACCGAGTATAGCCCCGGCGCCCGGGCCCCAGCCCTAGGCGACCGTTACCCGGACCTGCTGCACCATGTTGTTGGCCATGCCCTGGTAGTTCCAGTTCTGCTCCAGGGGCTGGGTGGCGCCGGTGGCATCGGTGGCGCGGCAGGACAGCACGTGTTCGCCGGGCTCGGCCACCCATGGCAGGGTCCACTTCCGCCACGCGAATCCGCCAAGCGGCTTCTCGAGCTGCGCCGGCAGCCAGGCCCCGTCAATGCCGATTTCCACGCCGGTCACAGCACCTTCACCGGACCACGCCCTGCCCTGCAGCAGGACAGGGCCGGCGGCCAGGGTCCGGTTCCGGGTGAGGAAGTCCGGAATGCCCGGCGGAACCATCAGCGAACGTACCCTGATCCGCGAAACCGGCGTGCCGGCGTCGTCCGCGGAATCCTGGTAGCGGTAGGCGACGTGCTGCTGGAACCCCGTAAAGGGGGCGGTGACCACTTCGATGGATTCCAGCCACTTCACGCTCGTCATGCCGTACCAGCCGGGGACCACCAGGCGCAGGGGGTAGCCGTGCTGGGGCGGGAGCTCGTGGCCGTTCATCGAGTAGGCAAGCACGACGTCGGCCCGCATGGCCTCGCGGATCGGCAGGCTGCGCGCGTACCGCTGCCGGACGCCGCCCTGGATCCCGGCGTCGGCACCGGTGAAGACGACTTCCCGGGCGCTGGGCAGGACGCCCGCCTTGCCCAGCAGGTAGGCGAGCGGGACACCCGTCCAGTACGCCGTCCCCACGGCTTCAAGGACCCAGGGCTGGCTGATGGGCCGGGGACTGAGCAGGGAACGGCCGTTGCCGGCGCACTCCAGCGTCACGGGGACGGTGATGGCAGGGTCCTTGTGCAGGGCCGCCATGCTCAGTTCCAGGGACCGTTCCACCGCCCCGCCGATCAGCAGGTGCCAGGATGTTGCATCGATGTCCGGAATGTCGAAGTGGGTGAGGACATAGTGCAGGCCCGGTGGAGTGACGTCACGGCGCATCGCTTCCAGCGGCATGGAGTGGTTGCGGGCCGAGAGCTGCAGTTCCTCCGCGGTCAGCGGACCGGTGGTGGGACCCGCGGGCGCCGTGCCTTCCGGGGTTTCCGCCTGGACGGACTGCAGGTTGTGTTGGGTCTGCGTCATGGCGCTGCGATTCTGTGGGGCGGATGGCGGGGCGGTGGTTCCTTGCCTCTGGTTTACGCCCGCCCCGCGCGCCCGTCAACGCCCTAAAGACGCAAGAAAAGCTACAGCACGGGCCGGGTCAGGAACTCCGCGAGGCTGATGGGGTCCTGGCCCGTCAGCCCATGCACGTCGAGTGAAATGCCCGCCATCTCGCCTGCCGCCATGGCGGTGTAGGTGCTGACCCAGGCATCCACCTGCCACTTTGGTGCGTTATAGGGTGCCCGCGACGCGTAGGCTTCCTCCAGCGTCTCCGCCTGGTAGGTGACGTCCCTGCCGGTACCTTCGCTGATGATTTCCGCAGCCCGGGCCATGGAGAGCTCTTCGGGGCCGGTGAGCTGATAGGTCTTGCCCTTGTGGATGGCGGGGTCCCTCAGCACCGCAACTGCACTGCGCGCAATGTCCTCCCGGGCCACCCCGGAAAACACGCCGTCACCGGCCGGTCCCTTGATGACCCCCTGGTCATCGGTCATCAGGGGCAGGAAGTCCAGGTAGAAGTTGTCCCGCAGGAACGTGTAATCCATCCCGGAGGCCCGGATCCGTTCTTCGGTGGCGTAATGGTCCCGGGCCAGCGTGAACGTGGCATCCGGGGCCGCCCCGTAAAAGGACGTGTACACCACGTGCTGCACCCCGGCGCCGGCCGCGGCATCCACGAACGCAAAGTGCTGCTGCAGCCGGTCCTCCGCCTCGGCGGCGGACACCATGAACAGCACCCGGACCCCCTCAAGGGCAGTCCGGGCGGCCTCCGCGTCCCCGTAGCTGCACACGGCGGTGGCGGCCTGCTCCAGCTCAGGCGCGCGGGACGGGTCCCGCACCAGCAGGCGCTGGGCGAAGCCGGCGCCTGCCAGTTCCCTGGCCACCATGCCGCCCAGCCCGCCGGTAGAGCCGGTGACCGCAAGGTCCGGCAGGTCCGCCGCCATTCGCCTAGGCTTCCCGCGTGGCGGGCGACTTGGTCTGCGCGGGATCGCGTTCGGCGAGGGCACCGATTGCGTCGTCGATCTTCTTCAGTACGTCCGGCTCCAGCTTCACTCCTGCGGCAGCCACACTGTCGGCGATCTGCTCCGGGCGTGAGGCGCCTACGATGGCGGAAGCCACGTTGGGGTTCTGCAGCACCCAGGCCACAGCCAGCTGCGGCATGGACAGGCCTGCCTCCTCCGCGATTGGCTTGAGGTCCTGCACACCCTGCAGGACGTCGTCGCGCATCCACCGCGAGATCATCTTGGCGCCGCCCTTTTCGTCGGTGGCGCGGCTGCCTTCGGGTGCGGGCTGGCCGGGCAGGTACTTGCCGCTCAGGACACCCTGCGCCATGGGTGACCAGACGATCTGGGACACGCCCAGTTCCTCCGACGCCGGTACCACCTCGGCTTCGATGACGCGCCAGAGCATGGAGTACTGCGGCTGGTTGGAGATCAGCTGGAAGCCCAGTTCCCGGGACAGCTTGTGCCCCTCCCGGAGCTGGTCCGCGGTCCACTCGCTGACGCCAATGTAGAGAGCCTTGCCCTGGCGGACGATGTCCGCGAACGCCTGCATGGTCTCCTCGAGCGGCGTTTCGAAGTCGTACCGGTGGGCCTGGTAGAGGTCTATGTAGTCCGTCTGCAGCCGGCGCAGCGAGCCGTTGACGGAATCCATGATGTGTTTGCGGGACAGGCCAAGATCGTTCTTGCCCTTGGGGCCGGTGGGGCCGAAGACCTTCGTGAAGATCTCCAGCGATTCGCGGCGCTCGCCCTTCAGGGCCTCGCCCAGGACCGTCTCCGCCGCGGTGTTGGCATAGACGTCGGCAGTGTCGAAGGTGCTGATGCCGGCGTCGAGGGCGGCGCGCACGCACTGCGAGGCGACGTCATTCTCCACCTGGGAGCCGTGCGTCAACCAGTTGCCGAATGTGATTTCCGAGACTTTGAAACCGCTGTTTCCGAGGTATCTGAATTCCATGGGCTTCACGCTAGCGGAGATGGTTGCTCAGGGTAAGGGCCGTCCGCCGTTCCGTGCAGCGTCGGATTCCGTCCGCTTCTGCTCCTGGCCGTGCTTGAGTACCTGCTGGGCGGAAAGGGACACCAGCGATCCGGTGTCCAGCGGCGGCAGCACCTGCGGAGCCTGTGGCTTCGTGAAGGAATGCGGGACTTCGCGGACGGGCCGGTGGTTGTGCAGTGCTGATTCCACGAGCGGTGCCACGGACTCCACCTTCTCCGCGGGAACGGCTGGATCCGGGAGGTCCCGCACGGAGAGCTTGATTTCGGGGTTCGCGGCGCGCTCCCGGGCCGAAGCGCGGGCGTCGGCTTCGGCCACCGCGGAGGCCCAGTCCTCGGCCAGGACGGGTTGCTCGCGGCGGGTTCCGGATTTACGGGCGACGGCGGTGCCCAGGGCCGATTTCGCCAAGCCGGACTTCGCGAAAGCGGACTTTATGCGCGCCGGCTTGAGTGCCGCAGGCAAGCCGCGCGGCGCTGGCGCGGATCCTGCCGGAGCGCCCTTGCCGGACCCGGACCCGGGCTCGCCAAGGCGGGTGCCGTACAGCTGGACCAGGGGCATCCCATCCTTCCGTTTGCCCTTGCCGAACAGCCGCATCATGACGACGGCGGCCAGCCGGCCCACACCCGCGAGGAGCAGGGTGATGACGCCCAGGAGGAAGAGGATGAAGAAGATCAGGAAGGCGACGCCCACCGTGCCCAAAAAGGTTAGGTTGAGGACGAGCGTGTCCGGATTTTCCACGTGTCATCTCTCCTCTCTGCCTTCAGCTGGGCCCGCGGCGGCGCCCCCACGCACGGCAGCAGCTTCGTATCCACCTTACGGATTTTTGCGCCGCATTGCCCCCGGCGCGGCGGCCGTCCGCGGGGTTGTAGCAAAGCCGTTACCGGATATGACAGCATCCCGGTATGACAAAAATCGGAGCACAGGACCGTTGCCCGTGCCTGTCCGGGGATCAGTACGCCTCCTGCTGCGGCCGGTTCCATTCGGGCGGGGCCGAAGCAGCCACCGCGGAGCAGCTGATGCGCTCCCGGTACACGGCTTTCGTGCTCCTGGACCGGGACTACCTGCTCAGGACGTGGCACCCGGACACGGCCCCGGGGAACCTGCAGCTGGACCCGGAAATGCAGTGGCGGCGGCTGGACATCGCCGCCACCAGCGGTGGTGGGCCTTTCGACACCGCGGGGACGGTGGAGTTCAAGGCCCACTACCGGCACACCGGAGAGCGGGGCGTGCTGCACGAGGCAAGCAGGTTCGTCCGTTCGGACGGCCGGTGGTTTTACGTGGATGGGGACATCCTGGACTGACTACTCGTCGTAGTCGTTGTCCGGTGTGAATCCTGCCCGGTCAACCTTCCGGTGGAAGTGCATCCCGGCCAGCCCGCCCAGTACGGCGCCCACCAGCGCAACCACGGCCACCACCACGGCGGCGATGATGCTGGTGGTGGTGAGCTCACCCTCGTTGATGGGGATCCGCGGGAAGCTGTTGAGGTTGGCCAGCACGTTGAACTGCTGTCCGGCCACCAGGCCCAGCACGGCGATGACGATGGCGGCGATCAACGCCCAGACCCACACCATGAGGCCCTGCTTGGCGCCGTTGAAGCGTGCCATCCGGCCGGCCACGTAGCCGCCGGAGTAATAGGAAACGAACAGGATCACCAGCAGCACAATGATGCCCACCAGGCCCACGGTTCCGCTGTTCTGGGCGGCCTGGTTCACAGCCTCGTTGACATCCGTGTTGTTGGCCAGCCCCACGGCGGTGCCGGCTGCGGCCACCAGGGCGGTGAGCAGGACGGCCATGCCGGTTGCGGTCAACCAGCCAAAGAAGGCGGAACCCACCTTGATGCCGCCGAACTGCTCCTTCTCCCGGGCGATCGCGGTTTCGCGGTCGGTCAGGTTAGGGTTCACGGCCGCGGCCGGGACAGCTGCGGTCCGCGTCGCCCCCGCGGATCCGCTGCGGTCCGCATAATCCCGCTGGGCGTCGGCCCGTTCGGCGTAGACCTCCTGGGGGTAGTCACGTTCGGCGGATGCGGCCGGCGCCTCGGAGTACGAACGCGTGGCATCGCCGGCGGACGTCCGGTCGATGGGACGCGTTGCATTGTCAGCCGGGGTCCGGTCGATGGAGCGGGTTGCCTGGCTGTCCGCGTCACCGGCACGGCCGTTTTCACTGCGCCCGTCCTGCCGCGCTCGCCGGGGAGGGAGGTTCTCTGGGTCCGTTGAGCTGCTCATGGATCCACTCAACCACCGCCCCACCCCGATAGCAAGGATGCTTACGATTCCGTGACCTGCGGTTCTACCGGTATCTGCGGTGCAGATCCTCCTTCGCCGAGGGCCCGTGGGAGGCGTCGGCAATCCACGGCCCGGTGCCCTCGGACTGGTCCAGGACCCCTTCCTCCAGCCAGGCGTAATCCCCGGCGAGGACCTTGCGCGTGAGGCGGTGGTCGCCGTCGTCCGTATTCCGCCAGAGCTGGTCGAAGTATTCGTCCACGCGCACCCGCGCCTGCTCGCAGTAGGCTTCGGCGAGTTCGTAGGCGCTCGCCGCCCGCCCGGGATCTGTGCGCAGCAGCATCTCCGCACGCGAGCAGCACGCGGTCATGGCGAACAGTTCGGCACCGATGTCCACCACGCGGCCCAGGAAGGCCTGTTTGCGCTCGAGCTTCGCCTGCCACCTGCCCATGGCATAGAAGGTCTGGCGGGCCAGGCGCCGGGAGGAGCGTTCCACGAACCGCAGCTGCCGGGCCAGCCGGCCGAACTCGCTGTAGGAGCGCGGGTCCATCCCCGCGCCGGCCACCAGCTTGGGCAGCCATTTGGCGTAGAAGCCGGAGGCGCCGACGGCGGCCCGGGCTTTGTCGGACAGGCTCGCATCCATTGAGGCCAGGTCCCCCGCGGCAGCCAGGTGCGCGTCAACGGCTTCACGCGCGATCAGCAGGCGCATGATCTCCGAGGACCCTTCGAAGATCCTGTTGATCCGCAGGTCCCGCAGCTGCTGCTCGGCGGGCACTGCACGCTCCCCGCGTGCGGCCAGGGACTCCGCGGTCTCGAACCCGCGCCCGCCACGGATCTGGACCAGCTCGTCAGCGATCCGGCAGCTGATTTCCGTGGCCCACAGCTTGGCCAGGGCGGCCTCGATCCGCACGTCCTTCTGGCCCGCGTCCGCAAGCTCGGCGGCGAGCTCGAACACGGCATCCAGTGCGAAGGCGGAGGCCGCGATGAAGGCGATCTTCTTTCCCACCGCTTCGTGCTCGCCCACGGGCCGGCCCCACTGGGTGCGGGCGTTGGACCATTCGCGGGCGATCTTCAGGCTCCAGCGCCCGGACGCGACGCACAGCGCAGGCAGGGCCAGCCGCCCGGTGTTAAGGGTGGTCAGGGCAATCTTCAGGCCCTGCCCCTCGCGGCCCAGCCGGTTGGCCGCGGGCACCCGGACCTGGTGAAAGCGGGTGACGCCGTTTTCGATCCCGCGCAGGCCCATGAAGGCGTTCCGGTTCTCCACCGTGATCCCGGGGGAGTCCATCTCCACCACGAACGCGCTGATCCCGCCCTTATGCGGGGTGCCGTCGGCGTCCGTGTGCACCGGGACCACAGCCATCACCACCACCAGTTCCGCGATCACCCCGTTGGTGGTCCATAGCTTTACGCCGTCCAAAAGGTAGGCCTCGCCGTCCTCCGTGGGTGTGGCGGTGCTGCCCAGCCTGGCGGGGTCGCTGCCCACATCCGGTTCGGTGAGGAGGAACGCGGTGATGGCGCCGGCCGCGCAGCGCGGCAGGTACTCCTTTTTCTGTTCCGGGGAGCCGAACACCTTGACCGGCTCGGGCACGCCAATGGACTGGTGCGCCGAAAGGAGCGCGCCGAGGCTCGGGTGGACGCTGCCCAGCAGCGCAAGGGCACGGCCGTAGTACACCAGTGAGAGGCCCAGCCCGCCGTACTCCTCGGGGATCTTCATGCCGAAGACGCCCAGGTCCGCCAAGCCGCGGATGTACTCGTCCGGAATCTGCGAAGCACGCTCAATCACCCGGCCGTCCATGGTCCGGGCATACGCGGTGAGCCTGGCCATGAACGCTTCACCCCGCACCACGTCCGCAGGATCGGGCGTGGGCCACGGGTGGACCAGGCTGAGGTCGAAGTTGCCCAGGTAGAGGCCCTTGGCGAAGCTGGGCCGGTCCCATCCGGTCTCCCGGGCGGCCTCGGCCACGGCACGGGCTTCATCCGCGGTGACGCCGGAACCGATCTTGCCGGCGGGGACGGGCGTTTCTTCAGCCGGTGCGTCAGTTGACGGGCTGTGCGTGGCGGAGGTCATGGGTTATCTCCTTGGCCGGAATGGCCGGTGAAGCCATGGATCCGCCGGGTTGGAGAACCCTTCAGCTGTCCCTCAATATTACCCGCGGGTAGGTTCCGGTGCTAGGGGAAGGCTGGGCCGGAAAGTCCGCAGCCACGTCCACGCTCTTTGCATGGCGCACCAGCCGGTCCCAGCCGGCATTGATGCCGTGGACCACCGCCAGGAGCGTGCTGGACACCAGCACCCAGGCGAGCTTTCCCGTACCCAGCACCAGGAGCGCAACCAGCCCCGATGCCAGAACGAAGGCGGCCAACAGGCCGCCAAAAGCCAGGGTCCCGATGAAGACCAACGTGGATGTGTCCAGAGCGCTCAAATCAAACTGCATGTGTCCCCCTGCGGCGTTGCTGTGGTGAGAATCTGCTGTGGCCAAGCGGCGAAGGCCGGTAGCAGAAAGCGTAGGGTGGGCCCCGCGCAGCGAGCCAGAGCGCGGCAGCAGGAAACAGCTGTTGATACGGGATCGATACCCTACCGCCAGGTAGGTCACGGAGCGGTTGCGGCGGTCCTCCCGAACGCGCTGCGTTAACCTTGTAGTTGGCCGTTTTCCGGTCCGCCCCCGCCGCCCGCCCCGCCAACAGTCCAAGGAGAATGTGTGCCCCGCTCCGCCAGGTCATCCGCTGACGCCATCAGCGCCCGGCTCCGGGACCTCGAACTCCTCACCAAGGGACCCGCCTGGGCCCTCACCCGCTCGGCGCCGTGGGTCATCGCGGTGCTGCAGGCGTCCTTCACCCGCACCCGGCCGCAGCTTCCGCTCGAGGAATTCCATGCCGACGTCGACTCCTTCCTTGAGGAGCTCCGCCGGCAGGACCCCGGGCTGGGTGGCGGCGCCAACGGCAAGTCGTTCGGCGACGAGTGGACGCGCCGGCAGTTCCTGACCCGCCGGAACCAGTCCGGCCAGATCGTCTACGAAGTCACCGAGCCCGCCGCCCGCGTGCTCGCATTCCTTGACAGCCTTTCCAGCGAACGGTCCACCCTCAACGGGTCCCGCCTGGGCACGCTGCTCGGCGATGTCGAAAAGCTCGCCAATGAGACCAACCCGGACCAGAGCGCCCGGCTTGAGGCCCTCGAAGAGGAAATCGGCGAGCGGCAGCAGCTGATCGAGGACATCAGTAGCGGCGAGTTCGACGGCCTGCTCGATGACGATCAAGCCGTGGAGGCCGCGGGCAACATCCTGGACCTGGCCGCCAGCCTGCCGGCCGATTACAAGAAGATGCGCGACCGGATCGAGGAACTGGTGGGCGGCCTCCGCAACCAGATCATCGAGGAGTCACTGACCAAGGGCGCCACCATGGCGCAGGTGCTGGAAGCGGACAAGCGGCTCCGCCAGAGCCCGGAGGGCAGGACGTTCCGGTCCTTCACTGCGTTCCTGGAGGATCCACAGCAGCAGCTTCGCTTCCGCTCGGCCATCGGCGAGGTCCTCGGCCGGCAGTTCGCGGACGACCTCTCGCCGGAGGACCGCGAGACACTGAAGAACCTGGTGGCCGAACTCCGCCAGCAGCACAGCCAGATCCAGCGCATCTACGGCAAGCTCAGCGAAAGCCTCAACACGTACGTCCAGAGCGACGACTTCCGCCAGTCGGTCCGGCTGCGGCAGGTCCTGCGCGAAGCCGAGCACGCCATCCGGTCCCTGCCGTACGAGCGCGACCGGCCAGGCCTGGTACCCGGACCGGTCCTTTACAACGCGGGTTTCGAGGCGCTTTCCATGGTGAAGCTGTTCGACCCCGACGAATTCGCCGCACCGCCCAAACTGGCCGATCCCATCGCATTCAGCGACTCGGACCGCGTGCGCTCGCCGAGGACCGGCAAGGCCAAACCGGCGGTGGTCCGCGCCGCCATGGCAGGCGCCAGGACCCTGGGTGACGCCTGGGAGCAGCTGCCGCCGGAAGAGCAGCACATCAACTCCATCCGCGCCCTGCTGTCGGAGGCCCTGCACGCCGGGGCCGACTTCAACCGCAGCGATTTCGAGGGCCTGGACTTCGAACAGATAGACGGCTCCATTCGCAGGGCCTACCTCCCGGTGGTCACGCTCGCAAAGGATTCACATGACTGAAGAGATGACGGAACCGCCCGCCGAGCACCTTCCCGCCCCAGCGGTTGAGCCGGCTGAAACCCGTGATCCGGTGGTTGAGCCTGCCGAAACCGCAGACGCCCCGATGCCGGCCAGCCACATCACCGGCGCAGTCACGCCGCGCGACACGTTCGTGGACGGAGCCGCGCTGTTCCCCGGCGACACCGGCGTGCTGAACATGAAGGTCCGGCAGGCGCTGGTGAAGCTCCTCAAGGGCCCGTACATTGACGGCGGCCGGGACGAAAAGCTGTGGACGGTCCTCCTGGACAACCAGGTGATCCTGCGCAGCCGGCTTTCGGAACTGTTCCTTAGCATGCAGCTGGACCATGAACGGAAAATTGCCGTCCTGCGCCCGGTGGACCCGGACGTGATCGGTGGCAGCGCCCGGTCCAGCATCCTGCGGCAGCAGCGGGCCCTCAGCCGGGTGGAAACCATCGTGCTGCTCCGGCTCCGGCTCCTGCTGGACCGGCACGTCACCGCGCAGACTGACCCCACCATCACCCGCGAGGAAATCACGGACCTCGTGGCGCACTACCAGCCGTCCGGCCAGCAGGACGCCCTCCGCGACTCGGACGTGGTTACCCGTGCCATCACCAAGCTCCTGGCCCGCCAGCTCCTGCTGCCCACGGGACTTGACGACGTTTACACCATCTCCAACGCCCTCCCGCTGGCCCTCCCGTTCGAAAACATCGGCGACATCCCGGCCCACATCGAAGCCCTGGTGGCCGCGTCAACGGACCAGTCCGGAACGGAACCGCTCCTGGACTTGGACGACACAGGTGACGATGACAACGACGACGACGGCGCTGCCGCCCAGGGAGTGGCATCTAAGGGAACGGGTGAGGGACCCGCTGCGAGCTTGCGAGCAGTGGGAAATCCGGACCCGCTGTCGGAGCCGGACGCATCGTCCGAAGGACGAATGCCGTCCGGCGAAGGGGCGGGGGCGGCAGCGCCGTCGTCGTACCCTGCCGGCACCAAGAAGGAGGCCGCCAAGTGACCATTCCGAGCATGCTCCCGCTGGGGGAAGAGACGAACCCCGGCCAGATGCGGCTGGCGCTGGTCCAGGTGGTCAACTGGGGCACGTTCCACGGCGCGCACACCATGCGCGTGGACCGGAACGGAACCCTGCTGACCGGTAACTCCGGCGTGGGAAAGTCCACCCTCTTCGACGCCATGCTGCGCGTTTTCGATGCCAGGCCGCGGTCCAACGAGGCCGCCGCCCAGCGGTCCGGCGGTGCTGTGGAGGACAAGCGCACCACGTTCACCTACATGCGCGGCAAGGTGGGCGACAAGGCCGTGGGGGAGGGCTCGGCGAGTGCCTTCCAGCGCCCCGGTGCCACCTGGTCCGCCGTCGGGCTGACGTTCGACAACGCTGCGGGCACCCGGGTGACCGTCTCGGCCCTGTTCGACCTGCCAAAGAACGGCACGGAATCGAGCGTGGGCCGGTTCTACCTGATCGACAATGTCCCCCTGGACCTCGATGCGATCGAGGGCGTCGCGGACAAGCGGTTCACCAAGGGCGCGCTGGAAACGATCTTCCCGCACGCCCAGGTGTTCGACGTCCACAAGGCCTTCGCCGAGCGGTTCCGGCGCCTGCTGGGCATCAGCTCGGACCAGGCGCTTCCGCTGCTGCGGGTCATCCAGGCGGGCAAAGGCCTGGGCGGCAGCGTCAACACGTTCTTCCGCGACCAGGTGCTGGACGCCCCCGCAACACTGACGGCGGCTGACGACGTGGTGGAAGAGTTCAGCAACCTCATGTCCATCCGCCAGCGCCTCGAAGACGTCCGGCAGCAGCGCGACCAGCTGGCGCCGGTTCCGGGGCTGAACCGCGAGTACGCCCAGTCGCTCCTGGACGCCAACCGGCTCCGGGAGCTGGCCGGCGGCGAATTCGAGTCGTACAGGCAGCGGCTCGCTGTCACCGTCCAGCAGAAGATCCTGGCCCGGTTCAAGGAACTGGCGCAGGCCAAAGCCAAGGAACTCGGCGCCGAGCGCTCGGTCCGCGATGGGCTGGCCAAGGACCTGCGGCAGCTGGAAACGGACTACAACAGCCAGGGCGGCAACGCGATTTCCGCCATTGAGCAGTCGCTGGAGAACGCCAGGGTGGGGCTGCGCCTCCGCCGCCAGGTGGAGCACGCCGCACAGCAGGCACTGTCCGACGCCGGGCTGCAGCTTGAGTGGACGGCCTCCGGCTGGGAGCAGGCACACGAGCAGGCCGCCGCCCGTTCCGCGGAGCTGAAGGACGATTCGCAGGCTCTGCAGGAGCTGAGGTTCGAGGCGTTCGACGCCCACGCCAGCCGCAAGCGCGAACTGGCCGCGGCTGAGCAGGAACTCGTGTCGCTGAAGACGCGCAAATCCCTGCTGCCGCCGTCGAGCATTGAAAACCGTGCCGCCATTGCCGCGGCCACCGGCATCCCGGAGGACAGGATGCCGTTCGCCGGTGAGCTGATGGACCTGGCCGAAGGGGAGGAGCGGTGGCGCCCTGCGGCCGAGCGCGCGCTCCGCAACCTGGCCACCACGCTGCTGGTCCCGGGTGAACATTTTGGTGCCGTCACCCGCTACCTCAATGACCACAACGTTCGGGGTGCGCTGCGGGCCGTGGACGTCTCCAAGCCCCTCGCCGGCGGTGCGCTGGCAGTGGAGGACGCGCGCGACGGCGACCTGCTCACTAAGCTGGACATCCTCGCCAGTGGTGCGGCTGCCGAAGCCGGGGAGTGGGTGCGGGAACGCATCGCCCTCGACTTTGCCTACCCCTGCGTGGAGGACCCGGACCAGCTCGCCGCGCTGGACAGGGGCCTGAGCCTGGGCGGCGTGGTCAAGCGGAACCGCCACACCGTGGAGAAGGACGACCGGTTCACCAGCCGCCAGGACTACGTGCTGGGGTTCGACAACGCCGCAAAGCTGGAGCTCGTGGCCGGCCAGGTGGAGGACCTCCGGCAGGAAGTGGCCAAGGCAGCCGAGCTGGCGCAGAGCCGGGAGGACTCCCACCAGGGCATGAGCCGGCAGCTCGAAGCGCTCCGCCGGATCGCTGAGGACGACAGGCCCTGGGACCAGGTCTCGGCAGCCGTCGCAGCCGAGGAACTGGCAGGCATCGAGCAGCGGCTCAAGGATGCCCTCGCCGCCCAGGCGGACCTGGAGCCGCTGCGCGCCACCATCGAGGAGGTCCGGCAGAAGCACCAGTCCAGCACCGAGTCCGCGGCCGTGCTGCAGAGCGAGTACAAGGCCCTCGACAGGCAACTGACCGCTGCCGATTCGCTGCTGGAAGCCGCGCGCCACCGCCTGGCCGAGGCGCCGCCGTCGGACGCCACCGTGACGGCACTGGAACCGTACTTCGCCGACTTCGGCGACGTGACGGAGATGCACGAGCTGGACAACCTGGCCAACAGGGTGCGGACCGCGCTCCAGGGCGAGCTGCACGCCGCCGAATCCCGTGGACAGGCCACGGCGGAGCGGCTCACCCGTATTTTCGAGGGGTTCGTGCGGGAATGGGGCAGCGCCATCTCCGCCGACCACGGCACCAGCATTGGCGCGGCCAGCGAATTCGAAGCCCGCTACCACGCGATCGTCAACGACGGCCTGCCGGCGCAGGAAGCCGAATTCCGGCAGTTCTTCAACCAGCGCACCCATGAATCCTTCAGCACCCTGCTGCACCTCCTGGACGAGGAACGCCGCTCCATCACCAGCAGGATCCTGCCGCTGAACGGCATCCTGTCGCAGGTGAACTTCCATGAGGGCAGCTTCCTGGAACTGGACATCAAGCAGACCCTGCCGCCCACCGCCAAGCAGTTCAAGGACGCCATCCAGAACGCGCTGAAGGCCCGGCATGCGCGGTCCGCCAAGACGGAGCCGGGTGCTGAACGGGACGACGACGCCGAGCTCACGGCACGCTACAAGTCCCTGGAAACGCTGGTGAAGCGCCTGGGCTCGCAGGCTCCGGAAGACCGGCGCTGGCGGGCCGAGGTGCTCGACGTCCGCGGGCACCTGTTCATCCAGTGCAAGGAGCACCGCGAGGTCACCGCCCCCTCGGCCAAGGGAAAGAAGGCCGGCAAGAAGACCGAGGTGTTCATGCACGCGGACACCGGCTCCATGTCCGGCGGTGAGCGGCAGCGGTTCACGGCGTTCATCATGGCCGCCGCCCTCAGCTACCAGCTGGGCATCGCCGAACAGGGCTTCACCACGTACGGCACGGTGATGATGGATGAAGCCTTCGTGCTTGCCTCGGAGGAGTTCGCCGGCGCCGGGATCAAGGCGCTGCACGAGTTCGGGTTCCAGCTGCTGCTGGCCGCGCCCGAGAACGTGATCGACCTGTCCCGGCACCTGGGCTCCGTGACCGAGATCCTCCGGGACCGGCGCACCAACCGTTCCGGCGTACTGACCGCGCCGGTGATCCGCCCCCGCGAGGGCGAGGAGGGGGCCTGGCGGTCCGAGGCGAATCCGGTGGACATCGTGCTGCGCTGACGGTCCGCCGCGGCGAACCTGAGACAGGGATAACAAACTGATGGATTTATCCGTCAGGTTCTGGTGTGCCGCGATTTGGTTGTGCCACCCTTGGGAGCAAAACACCACCACGCCATCCCGATCCCCATAGGCGCTGCGGAACGCTGGGTCCCGCAGTTGCCTCCGAAGAAACTCACGGCGCCATCGTGAAAGGCAGCCACTATGCACCCAGCCCGCCGCCTAACCAGACCCCTCGCAATGGCCACTGCGGCCGCCTTCTTCCTGGCAGGCTGTACCTCCGACGGGCCGGCAGAATCCGGCGGCGGGGGCACCTCACCGGCCGTCACAGTTCCCCCTTCAACGGGGACACCGGAGCCGGCAGCTCCGTCCGCGACGCCGGGCCAGCCCGCCCCGCAGGCACCGTCCCCGTCTGCATCCAGTACGGATCCTGCTGCCGCCGGGCTGGCGACCTTCACCTTCCCGGACGGCAGGCTCTCCTTCACGCGCCCGGCGGACTGGAAGACCGAGGTCTTCGAGGCCTCGGCGTCACCTTATGTGGGAACGGCCACCATCTACGACGCCAGTGACAAGCAGCTGGTCAGCATCTATTACGGGCAAATCGCCGATGGCGTCTCCGGGCCTGTGACCAGGACGGTATTTGAATCCGTGCCGGTACCCGGGCTGCAGGGCCGGTCCACACCGGAGGCACATGCCTCGTTCTACGTGGACTGGGATGACGACGATGCCACCTACCACCTGCAGCTGACGGCAGGCGCACCGGCAACGGGCCCCCGGGACGCGGTCAAGGGAATCATCCTCCTGGGCGATCGCGTGCTGACGGCTGAAGTGCTGTTCGATGACCAGCAATTCCCCGACGACAAGTCCGCCCGGGCATGGTTCGCCGGCAGCCAGGGGCAGGCGCTGAAGGCCATTCTGGCCAGCTTCACCTTCCGCTGAACGGACCTGGGAAGGCCCTCCCATGATTCATGAAGGGCCTTCCCAGGTGTGGCGTCCGGGCAGCTACGTGGACTGCACCCTGCCCAGGAACTGCGCGGTGCGGTCCTCGAGGCCCTGGACCTGGCGGACCACGACGGCGGCCGGGTCCGGGTTGATCTCGTTGGCCGGGGGCTCCTTGCGGACATTGCCGGAGCACAGGAAATCTGCGCAGATCAGGGTGCCCACGGTGTTGCCGTTGCGGCCGGACGGGCCGGCCCGGCGGGCCACCCAGAGCAGCACGTCCTCCTTGGAGAACACGTCGCGGCACAGCTCGCACAAGACTGAGCGGTTCTTCCGGGCCCCACCTTCGGGCGCCCGGAGCAGGACTCCGGTGAGCCCCTTGGGGCCGGGAACCACGAGGTAACCGCGAAGCGGCATCTTGGGGTCCCGCCAGCCGAGGAAGTCCAGGCTGTCCCAGTCCAGGCTGTCGAAGTGCTGGGGCAGGTTGAGTTTGGCGGCCTCGGAACGGCTGGCGTTGACGAAGGATGAGCGGATTTGCTGGGGCGTGACTGATTGCATGGCTGAACTTTCGTGAGAAGGGGCCCGGCAGCGGGCAGAAGCCCGGGAGGCGGGCTCGATAAAAAGGGGAGTCAGCAGTTGTCCGCGAAGCAGGCCAAAACGGCCACCCCGCATTCCGCGGCAGCGGCGGGGCGGAAAGCCTCCGGCGTGCGCATTGCTCCTCGATGTCCCGATCTCTTGAGAGTTTGTCCGGCCGTTCCGTAGCGGACCCGGTCCATGCCATCCTGCCAAACCCTGGAAATCCTGTCCAAGACCACGGCGGCTGTGTCCTTCGTCACCTTGGGGAATAAGCTACGAAAAGCTTTCGTAATTGCGCTAAGCATAGGCTAGCCTTACTTAAGTTCGCATCGCTCACTTAAGGAATTTCATGGCTTCCTCCCTGTTCACGGGCCCCAGCACCACCCGCCGCACGCTGCTTAGGTCAGCCGGCGCGTCCGCCATTCTGGCCGCAGCTGTGACGCTCTCCGCCTGCTCCACCGGCCCGGCAACGTCTACTTCCGATGCCAGCGCCTCCACTTCCAGCAGTGCCCAGTTCCCGGTCACCATCGACCATGTGTTCGGCAAGACCACCATCGAGAAGCAGCCCACGCGGGTTGCCACGGTCTCCTGGGTCAATGACGACGTCGCCATTGCACTGGGTGTTGTCCCCGTAGGTGTTCCCAAGAACGAATGGGGCGGCAACGACAAGGGCTCCACCCCGTGGAAGGACGCCGCGCTTGAAGAACTCGGCGCCGGCTTCGGCACCGACAAGGCTCCGGTCCAGTACTCGGAGGCGGACGGCATCAACTTCACCGAGATCGCCAAGCTCACCCCGGATGTCATCCTGGCCGCCTATTCCGGCCTGACCGAAGAGGATTACAAGAAGCTCAGCGAAATCGCCCCGGTGGTGGCGCACCCCGAGCTGGCTTACGGAACGTCCTGGCAGGACGCCACCACCATCGTGGGCAAGGCGCTGGGCAAGGACGCCGAAGCCGCCAAGCTGGTCTCCGACACCGAAGCCACCGTCAAGGAAGAGGCGGCGAAGTACCCGCAGATCAAGGACAAGACCTTCATCTACGGCTACGCCCTGCCGTCCGACCGAACCCAGACCGGCATCTACACGGCCAACGACAACCGGCCCAAGTTCCTGTCCTCCATCGGCATGAAGCTCGCCCCCGTTGCGGAGCAGGCATCGGCCGGCTCGAAGGAATTCTTCGTGCCGTGGTCCGCGGAGAAGGTGAACGAGCTTGATTCGGACATCTTCCTCAGCTCGGTGGAAGACGCCAGCGAAGCCGATGCGATCAAGAAGGACCCCCTGCTGGGACAGATCCCTGCCGTCAAGAGCGGTGCGTTCGTGGCAGACGCCAACAAGAGCCTGGTCCTCGCCATCTCCGCTTCCTCACCGCTGAGCCTCCCCTGGGCGCTGGACACGTTCCTGCCCGAGCTGGCCACCGCAGCGGATGCCGTGAAGTAGCACCGGTTCAGTGACGCAGAGTTCGACGACGGCGGACCGCCAGGCCGCAGGCTTCGGCACTTTGGTACCGGGGGCGGCAGCCCGTGCCCCGGGGAGCGCCCGCGCGTTCCCCGGCAAGCGCGCCGCCTGGCTGCTGGCCGCCGTCGTCGTACTCGCCGTCCTGGCAGGTGCATCCCTCGCCGTCGGGGCAAGGGGCCTGCCGCTGGGCACCGTCTGGGACGCGCTCACGCAGTTCGATCCCGCCAATGGTGACCACGCAGTGGTCCACGCCCGTATTCCCCGCACCATCCTTGGCCTGCTGGCCGGCGGCGCGTTGGGCCTGGCCGGCGCCGCCATGCAGGGCGTGGCGCGCAACCCCCTTGCCGATCCCGGAATCATGGGCGTCAACGCGGGCGCGGCCCTGGCCGTGGTGACCGGCATCTATGTCTTTGGTGTCGGCTCGCTGTCCGGCTACATCTGGTTCGCGTTCATCGGCGCCGCCGTGGCCGCCGTCGTGGTCTATTTCATCGCGTCCCTCGGCCGGGACGGAGCCACCCCGGTCAAGCTTGCCCTGGCGGGTGCCGCGCTCAACGCCGGCCTGTACTCGCTCATGAGCGTCATCCTGGTCTCGAGCCAGGACACCCTGGACAGGTTCCGGTTCTGGCAGGTGGGCGGCATTGCCGGCCGTGACTGGTCCGTGGTGCTGGCGGGGCTGCCCTTCCTGGCCGCGGGGGCTGTCATTGTGCTGTTGACCGGCCGGATCCTCAACAGCCTGGCCCTGGGTGATGACATTGCCCGCGGCCTGGGCCAGCGCGTGGGCCTCACCCGGGGCATCACGGCCCTGGGCATCGTGCTGCTGTGCGGATCCGCAACGGCGATGGCTGGCCCCATCGCTTTCGTTGGCCTGGTTATCCCGCACGCTGTCCGCTTCCTGACCGGCCCGGATTACCGCTGGATCCTGCCGTTCTCCCTGGTCCTGGCGCCCGTGCTGCTGCTCGGTGCGGACATTGTGGGACGCGTGGTGCTGCTTCCCGGCGAGGTGCCGGCCGGCATCATGACCGCGCTGATCGGCGCCCCCGTGTTCGTGTGGCTGGTCCGCCGCGGGAAGGGAGCCGGACTGTGACCCCGAAAACGGCAACCCCCGCAACCCCTGTTGCGCCATCAGATAAGGCTGCCAAAACCGCCGCTGAGCGACCCCAAGTGATAGGGCAACGCCGGGGAAGGATGGGCCTAAACCGGACCGCGTTCCTGGCCGCCGGCGTCGTGATCCTCTTCTTCGTTTCCGTGCTGCTGGGCAGTTACACGGTGACCGTCCCTGATTTCTTCACCATCGTCTTCAACCACCTGACCGGCGGCCCCAGGATCCCCGGTGCCAGCTTCATCGTCATGGAGAACAAGCTCCCGCGTGCGGTCATCGGAACCATGATCGGGCTGGCCTTCGGGCTGGCCGGTGCACTCTTCCAAACCATGCTCCGCAACCCCCTTGCCAGCCCGGACATCATCGGCATCAGTTATGGCGCCAGCGCCGCAGCCGTGGTGGCCATCGTGATTTTCGGCGCGTCAGGTGCCGTGGTGTCCGGCGCCGCGCTGGTGGGGGCCCTAGCCGTGGCGGGCCTGATCTACGCGATTTCCAGCGGCGGGATCCGCGGTGGCGGCCGGGGCAATGCCGCCGGCAACCGGCTGGTACTGGCCGGCGTCGGAATCGCTGCCGCCCTGCACGCCGTGGTCAACTTCCTGATGACGCGCGCTGACATCCGCACCGCCGCCGACGCCCTCGTGTGGCTCAACGGTTCCCTGAACTCCGCCAACTGGGACCGTGCCGGGATCCTGTTCCTGGCACTCGCCGTGCTCCTTCCCGCTGTGGGCGTCATCGCCGGGCCGCTGCGCATCCTCGAACTGGGCGACGACACCGCGGCAGGCCTGGGCATCCGGGTCAACGCCGCCCGCCTCGCCCTGGTCATCATCGCCGTCACCCTCGCGGCGGTGGCGACGGCGGCAGCCGGGCCGGTCTCGTTCGTCGCCTTCCTCGCCGGTCCCATCGCCCGGCGCTTCACCGGGAAAGCCAGCCTGCCGGCGTCGGCCCTGGTGGGTGCCGTCATCGTCCTGGCCGCGGACTTCCTCGCCGCCAACCTTGCCCCGCTGGTGCTGGACGGAACCGTCCTGCCGGTGGGCGTCATCACCGGCGCGCTCGGTGCCCCGTTCCTGCTGTGGCTCCTGGTCACGAACAACCGAAAGGATGCCTGACGTGGCAGTTCTGAACGCCAAGGACCTGACGCTGAAATACGATCAGCGCTGCGTGGTGGACGGCCTCAGTGTCGAAATCCCCGAAGGCAGGGTGACCATGATCGTGGGCGCCAACGCCTGCGGAAAATCCACCCTGCTCCGCGGACTGTCCCGGCTCCTTAAACCTGCGGGCGGCGCCGTCACGCTGGACGGCAAGGACATCCACACCCGCCCCGCCCGCGAACTGGCCCGCACCCTTGGCCTGCTGCCGCAGCATCCCACTGCACCGGACGGCATCACCGTCCGCGACCTGGTGGGCCGCGGCCGGTACCCGCACCAGGGTTTCTTCCGCAGCTGGAGCGACAAGGACGATCTCGCGGTGCAGCGTGCGCTGGAGGCCACCGAAACGCTGGCCCTCGCGGAGCGGAACGTGGACGAACTCTCCGGCGGGCAGCGCCAGCGGGTGTGGATCGCCATGGCCCTGGCGCAGGAAACCGACATCCTGCTGCTGGACGAACCCACCACCTACCTCGACCTGGCCCACCAGGTGGAAGTCCTGGACCTCGTCACGGACCTGAACCGCAGGCGCGGCACCACCGTGGCGATCGTCCTGCACGACCTCAACCTCGCGGCACGCTACGCAGACAACGTCATCGCCATGAAGGCCGGCGCTGTGGTGGCTGAAGGTACCCCTCGCGAGGTTGTCACCGAGGACCTGGTCCGCAGCGTCTTCAACCTGGAATCCCGGGTCATCCCGGATCCCGTCTCCGGGACGCCCCTGATCATTCCCATCGGCCGCCATCACGTCCCCACCGAACTGGAGCTTGTTTCATGAAGACCCGCGACGCCGCATCCACCAGGCCCATGAACACCAGGACCATGAACACTGAACCCATGACGCTGGCCTTCGAGGTCACCGTCTCATCGGTGCAGGAACTGAGCCCCAACTTCCGCCGGATCACGTTCGGCGGCTACTGCCTCCGCGATTTCGGCGTCCACGGCGACACCCTGGACCTCCGGATCAAGCTGATGATCCCGTCCGTCGCTGCCGATGGAACGCAGATCCCCCTGCCGGTCTTCGAAATGGGCGAATCGGGCTGGTACCGCGAATGGCTGGCCATGGACCCCGCCGTGAAGGGCTCAATGCGCACCTACACCGTGCGCGACGCCCGGCTGGACGAGGTGTACCCGGAAATCGATGTGGACTTCGTCATGCACTTTGACGACCACGGAAACGGCGGACCCGCCGCCAACTGGGCACTGAACGCCAAGCCCGGCGACGCCATCACCATCATCGGCCCCAATAACCGTGCTGCACACTGCGTCACCGCCGAAATCTACTCCGGCATCGAGTGGCGGCCGGGCCTGGCCCAGCGCGTCCTGCTCGCCGGTGACGAAACCGCCATCCCGGCCATCTCCGCCATCCTCGAAAGCCTGCCGTCCTACATGACCGGCCACGCCTTCCTCGAGGTTCCGGAAGCCGGCGACTTCCAGCAGCTCAGCTCGCCGGCGGACATCGAGATCACGTGGCTTGCCCGCGGTGCAGCGATCGGGCGGTCCCGCCCGCACGGCCAGCTGCTGCAGGACGCCGTACGCAAGGCCGTCCCCGTGCCGGGCTGGGTGGGCATCAAAGCCTCCGACGCCGGTGCGGGCCCCGAGCCCGAAGACGTCAACGTGGACGAGGACATCCTCTGGGAGACCCCGTCCCGGATGGAAAGCGCCGCCATCAGCGCCACCAAGAACCCGGACATGCCCGCCGGCGCCATGCCGTTCTACGCCTGGATCGCGGGCGAAGCGGCCGTCATCAAGGACATGCGCCGGTACCTGGTGCGGGACGTGGGCATCGACCGGAAGCAGGTTGCGTTCATGGGTTACTGGAGGCAGGGCAAAGCCGAAGGCTAACCCCACCCCTCAACGCGCGCTCACTTGTGGTTGCTTCCCCTGTGACGCGCGCTCACTCGTGGTTGCTTCCCCTGTGACGCGCGCTCACTAACTGTTCATCCCGGCGTCGTACGTCCTTTTCCTTGCGCGGTTACCGTGGGCGGGTGGTGCCCTCTGAATCTTTGCTTTCCAGTTCCGGGCGGCGGGTGTTTGTTGCCCTGGGCGATTCGTTTACCGAGGGCGTGGGGGACCGGGATGAGCGGCTGCCCAACGGGGTCCGCGGCTGGGCGGACCGCGTGGCCGAGAAGCTCGCCAAGGCGCAGCCGGGCTGGAAGTATGCCAACCTCGCCATCAGGAGCAAGCGGCTCCGGCACATCATCGATGAACAACTGGAACCCGCCCTGCGGATGCGGCCGGCTCTGGTCACGCTGTACGCGGGCGGCAACGACATCCTGGATCTGAAGACTGACATGTCCACGCTCATGGCGGGCTACGAGGAACTGGTGGCCCAGCTCGCCGCCACCGGGGCCACACTGGTCCTTTTCACCGGCTTCGACGTGAAGGTTTCCGCCCTGCTCGAGCCGCTGAAGAAGCGGAACACCTTCTACAACCAGCAGGTGCGGGCCATCGCGGAGAAGTACAGTGCTGTGCTGGTGGACTACTGGTGCCTGGACGCCTTCCATGACAGGCGCATGTGGGACACGGACCGGCTGCACATGTCCAAGGCCGGCCACAAGTACCTCGCCGGGCAGGTCCTGGACCAGTTGGGTGTGCCGCACAAGATCAGGCCCAAGGACTGGGAGCCGCCCACCCCGCTGACGCTGCGGGAATGGGAACGGCGGCAACGGCGGTGGGTCCACGACTGGGTCCTGCCCCTGTTCGGCCGCAAGCTGCGCGGCGTCACCTTGGGGGATGAGCTCACGCCCCGGTGGCCCGAACCCGTCAAGGTGCCGCGCAAGGGCGGGCTGAAGAAGGTCGCCGCAGGGGCGTCCGACGGCGGGGCCGCGCCTTAGCGGTTGGGGCCCGCCTCTGCCGGGGGTGCCGGCGGGGTGTCAAGCAGGATCTCGTAGCCGGGGGCCACGCGTCCGGCATGGAACTCCACCACCTCGAAGTCAGCGACACCGTTCGAATAGAACGGGTCCTGCTGCAGGCTCGCGTCCAGGACTGACCGGTCGGCCTGGGAGAGCAGCAGCCCGCCGGTCCGGGGGACTTTGCGGCCGGCGGCGATGAAGACGCCGTTGTCGAAGGCCTTCTGCAGCCAGGCGATGTGGGCATCGTTGTGGAAATCCACAATGTCCTGCGGAACCCGGTAGGTCAGGGAGACAACATACATGCGCCCAGATTACCGGGTTGCCGCACCCCGGGACTGTGGACCGCCTGCGGACCGGCTTGACCGGCCTGTCCGTCGGTTGAAGGATCAATCGTAGAATGGGTGCATGACCGAACCGCGCTGGCTGAGTGCCGACGAACGCCGTGCCTGGCTGGCCCTGGTAAGCATCAACACGCTGCTGCCGGCCGCGCTGGACACCAAGCTCCATGCAGCAGGCAAGCTTTCCCTCTTCGACTACACCGTGCTGGCCATGTTGTCGGAATCGGACCAGCGGTTCCTGCCCATGAGTGAGCTCGCGGCGCGCACCAGCGCCTCCCTGTCCCGGCTTTCGCATGTGGTGACAAAGCTGCAGAAACGCGGCTGGGTGGAGCGCCGCCCGCACCCGCGCGACGCCCGGGTCACCATCGCCCACCTCACCGAGGAAGGCATGTCCACCATCGTGGGCCTCGCTCCCGGCCACGTGGAGGACGTCCGGAATCTCTTCCTTGACGCCCTCACGGAAGAAGACGTCGAGGACCTGGCCCGGATCGGCGAAAAAGTGGTGGGCCGCCTGGATTCAGACCACTGGATCCTGCGCGAAACCCAGCCCTGACCCCGGGACCCTGCCCGGGATTGGTTGCTTCCGGCAACGGGTGGCAAACTAACCGGATGGACTTCACATCGCGGTTTGTTGCCCTCGGCGATTCCTTTACGGAGGGCGTGGGCGACGACGACCCGGGGCGCCCCAACGGCGTCCGCGGCTGGGCTGACCGCGTGGCCGAGCAGCTTGGCGCGGGGGACCCCGGATTCGGATACGCCAACCTCGCCATCCGCGGCAGGAAACTCCGGCAGATCCTCGCTGAACAGGTGGACGCCGCCGTCGAACTTAAGCCCACCCTGGTGAGCATCTACGCCGGCGCCAACGACATCCTGCGCCCCCGGATCGACATCGACGACCTGCTGGCCGAATACGACGACGGCGTCCGCAGGCTGAGTGCCACAGGTGCCACCGTGGTGATGTTCACCGGCTTCGACGCCCGCGGCTCCAAGGTGTTCGGCACCATGCGCGGCCGCACTGCCATCTACAACGAACTGGTCCGCGGGATCGCAGGGGACCACGGCGCCCTGCTGGTGGACTACTGGCGCTTCAGCGAGTACTACGACTGGGGCATGTGGGCGCGGGACCGGATGCATATGTCCGCCGCGGGGCACGCCAACATGGCCAAACGGGTGCTGGAAGTCCTCAAGTACGAGCACTCCATCGATGTTCCGCCGATGACGCCGGTTCCGCAGCTCAGCGGGACGGATGCCCTGCGCGCCAACGCCCAGTGGTTCCGCGAATACGCCGCGCCCTGGGTGGCCCGGCGGGTTACCGGCAAGTCCTCGGGCGACAACCTGGCCCCCAAGTACCCACGGCTCACCAGGCTCCCGCAGCAGGTCTAGCAAGCAGGTCTAGCGGCGGAACGCCGGGGTGGCCAGCAGTGAGCCATCGGCGTGGACGGCCAGGACCGCAACATCCCACTGGTCCGTGGCGAGATTGAGCATCGGCATCCCGCCGGAGACGATTGCCGTGGCCAGGATGTCCGCCGTCACCACATCCGCGGCAGCAACAGTGACCTGGACGAAGTCGGAACCGCCGTCCACCCGCCAGATGTGTTCGCCGCGTTCTGCCGAGCCTGACGTGGCCAGGGCTGCGTGCCCCTCGACCCCGCCCAGGGCATAACCGCCGATCAGGGCGTGCCTGTCGGCCGGATCGACGATGCCGGCCTTCCACGCTGCGCCGGAGCCCGGAACGGGTGAGCCACTGACCAGGATGTCGCCGCCGGCATTGAGGCACCAGTCGCGGCGGCCCAGGGCAAGCAAGGACCGCCCCGCCTCGCGGATCGCGTGGCCCTTGATGAGCCCCGAGAGGTCCAATACGCCGTCCGGCCGCTCGGGCGAGAAGGCGCCTCCGGTCAGGAGCCGCCATTCATGCGCCTCCGCATACCGGGCGCGCATCTCCGGCGAGGCGCTGCGGAGCGTCAGTTCGCCGCGGGCCAGGCGGCTGGCCTCCGACGCCGGGCGGTACAGGCTGAACGTCTCGTCCAGTTCCCGGAACAGGCGTTCGACGACGTCGGTTGCGGCTGCGAGTTCGTCCTGGGTTTCCTGCCCTGCCGCGGGGGAGTCCGCGAAGGTCAGGCTGATGACGGTCCCCATGCACTCAAAAGTCCGTGACGAGAGGTTGGTACCCGTGTCCGATGACCGGAGGGGATCAGAGGTTCGCGGCATCGATGGCTGCCTGGAGTGAGGTGAGGTAGGCGTTGCTGGTGACGGTGGCACCGCTGATGGTCTGGACGTCCGCCGACTGCGCGGCCAACACCTCGGTCCGCAGGAGCGGCGCCGCGCGGTTGCTGATCTGGATCGATTTACGGTCGTCGTCGGTCAGGTGCAGGGCCGTCACGTCCGTGATTTTCCCTGAGGCCACAGTGATCTGGACCTGCACTGCACCGAATCTCGTCTGGACTGCGGCGCCCTGGTAGGTGCCGGCCGTTGCCGTGCCACTGCTTGAGGAGCCGGAGCTGCCCGAACTGCCTGAAGAGCTGGACCCGCTGGACCCGCTGGAACCGCTCGAGGAGCTGGACCCACTGGAACTGCTGGAGGCGCCGGAGGACCCGGTGGTCCCGGAGCTGCCCGGCGAACCCGACCCCGACGAACCCGCCCCGGACGTGCCCGTCCCTGTGGAACCCGTGGATCCTGCCGTCGTCGTACTTGAACCTGCCGCGAGGGTGCTGGCGCCCCCGGCCTGGGTGCCCGCCTGCCAGCCTGCCAGGAGGATGCCGGCGGACGCGACTGCTGCGGCGAGTGTTCCTCGTGCTTTCACCAGTCAAACCTTTCGTGATGGATCTGTTCTTCGGGGACTCCGGCCTGCCGGACGTCAGCGATGACGCTGTCCGCCCAGCCTGTGGGGCCACAGACATAGACGTCGGATTCTGCGACGTCGGGGACGAAAGCCGTGAGCCCGTAGCCGCCCCGGACTGCCTCCTGGGGCAACCAGCTGGAGCGGACGCGTGACCTCGGGCCCGGAAGGTGGAAGAGGCGCACGCCCCGGGAGCGGCACAGGTCCAGGATTTCACTGCTCAGGTACAGTTCCTGCTCCGTGTGGCCCCTCAGCAGGACGCTCGCCTCGCCGGGAGCGAACGGGGTGGTTTCGAGGAGGGCCCGCAGCGGCGTGATGCCGATGCCGGCGCCGATCATCACCACTTTGTTCCGGGTCCGGGCGCCGGTGCTGAACAGCCCGTACGGACCTTCGACGGCAACCCTGGTCCCCTTCCGCAGCCGCACCAGCTGCGCGGAGCCGGCGCCAAGGTTGCGCACCGTGATGCGCAGGGTGCCTTCGCCGTGCGGTCCGGTGATGGTGGGTTCTGCGGACAGGCTGAACGGGTGCGGGTGCCACCACATTCCAGGCGCCAGGAACCGCCAGATGAAGAAGCGTCCGCCCGCTTCCGCCAGCCGGTCCAGCTGCCGTCCAGCCATGAAGATGTTGACGACGCCCGCCGCCTCAACCTCCACCCGGGACACCGTGAGCTGGTGCCGTGACGTTGCCATGATGGGTTGCAGCACCCGGAAGTACACCAGCGCCGCACCGGTGGCGACGCAGACGGCCAGCCAGTACCAGCGCTGCCAGGTACCTTCCGCAAACAGCCCGCCCACGCTGAACTGGTGCGGCAGGGACGTGCCCACCGCAGCGTAGGTGAGGAGGTGGACCACGTACCAGAACTCGTACGGGAAGCGGCGCCGGACCGCCACAAGGGAAGTCACCACCACGGCGATGAAGAGCGCCATGGATACGAACGCAAGCCACATGTCCGGGACCTGCTGCCAGAGGGAGATGGACTCGCTGACCGGGTCAAGGCCTTCCGCCATGCCGTATCCCACGGCCAGCAGGAAGCCGTGCGCCAACAGCAGGTACAGCGACGGTTTGCCGAGTTTGCGGTGGAACTCCAGCGCCCGGTCATGGCCGATAGTGCGGTCGATGTACGGAATCCGGGCTGCCAGCAGCAGCATCAGCAGGACCAGGTCCATGCCAGCCAAACCAGCCACGATCCCGGCCGCGGTGAATGCGGCAGCGACGGAATTGACACCGGTTGCACCGCCGTCGGCCAGCCAGAGGGCCACGGCGGCGGCTACGGAACCCCACGCAATAACCGTCAGGAGGTCTGCCCTCAGCAGCCGTTGCCGGCGCTGGCGGCTGAACCATCCGCTGTTGTACTGGACGGGAAGCGGAGTGGCGGAACCGGATAGCTCCGAAGGCCCCGACAGGTCGGAGCTGGTATGCGCCGGAGGGACCGGCAGGGACTGCGTTCTCATGTACCTAAGATGCGCCGCCAAGCTTTCATTCAGCTGTGAAAACGGGTGTCCGCCACCTGTGACCCGGGGGCTCCGCACAGGGCGTTCGCAGGAAGCCCTTATACACCTAAACGCCCCGGATTGGTCTTTAATTGCGCCACCTCGTAGACTTGGGAGGCGCTAAGTGCGCGGAGCGTGCGCAATTGCTCCGGTGGCCCGGTAATTTTCTCCAGGGTAGCCGGTAGTTAGGGGCTCAAGTTGCGTGACTAACCGTTCACCCTGATCACTTTGGGTCGCTCTTAGACGCATGATCCTGCAGCAGATATGCGGATCATTACATTCAATTCTTGAGGAGAAGTCATGGCAGCACACTGCCAAGTGACCGGAGCCGAGCCGGGCTTTGGGCACAGCATTTCGCACTCGCACCGCCGCAACAAGCGTCGGTTCGATCCGAACATTCAGAAGAAGCGCTACTGGGTTCCGTCCCTGCGCCGTAACGTCACGCTGCAGGTCTCTGCTCGTGGCATCAAGACCATCGACGTACGCGGCATCGACGCAGTCGTCGCCTCGATCCTGGCTCGTGGGGTGAAGCTCTAGTGGCTAAGGACAAGGACGTACGTCCGATCATCAAGCTCAAGTCGACCGCGGGCACGGGTTACACCTACGTAACCCGTAAGAACCGTCGTAACGATCCGGACCGCATGGTTCTGAAGAAGTACGACCCCAAGATCCGCCAGCACGTCGAATTCCGAGAGGAGCGCTAAACATGGCTAAGAAGTCCAAGATTGCTCGCAACGAGCAGCGCAAGGTCATCGTTGAGCGTTACGCTGCGAAGCGCCTCGAGCTGAAGAAGACCCTGGTTGACGAAAACGCAACCGACGAAGCACGCGAAGCAGCCCGCCTGGGCCTGCAGAAGCTGCCCCGCAACGCGTCCCCGATCCGTCTGCGTAACCGCGACATCATCGACGGCCGTCCCCGCGGTACCTTCCAGAAGTTCGGTATCTCCCGTGTTCGCTTCCGCGACATGGCTCACCGCGGTGAGCTCCCGGGCATCACCAAGTCTTCCTGGTAATCCAGCACCGCTGATTCCAGCTGCTTGAGAAGAGCCGGCAACCAATTGGTTGCCGGCTCTTCTGCATTTAACCCACTCGGCGGGCGGTGGTTGCGCATGTCTCCGACCCTGTGCGGCAACACACACAGCGGAATTACGACGGCGGGAGGCGGCCTGGGTGCCGGTTAGCCCGTTTCGCCGCGGAATCCCGGGGATGTTCTGCGTTGGGAAGGCCGGTTTGCGGTGGCGCTGGTGGGCGTGTATTGTTTTCTAAGTCGCCGCGGGGGAGACAGTGAAGAACTGATCACCGGGCGGCCAAAAACCCCAAATCAACGCCAGATTCTGGTTGCTCTTCTAGGGCGCTGGAAATTGGTTGGGGCGGTCATTTTCTGCTTCAAGTCCTGGAATATGGATTTGCGAAGTGGTGGGTGATCGGGTAAGTTTGGAAAGTTGCTCCGGAGCGATCCTGAACCTTGAGGGTTTGGGTGGTGCCGGGTGTGTCTGTTGTTTGAGAACTCAATAGTGTGCCAAGTTTGTTGATACCAATTTTTTATTGAATTGGTTGATTGTGCTGTGCCGCCACCCCGTGGTGTGCATGGTGTTTTTAGCTGGTTTCAAATTTTGTGCAGCCTGGTTCCGCGTTATTTCCGTGGTGCTTGGTTGTGTCTGTTTTTGTTTTACTTCAACGGAGAGTTTGATCCTGGCTCAGGATGAACGCTGGCGGCGTGCTTAACACATGCAAGTCGAACGATGAACCTCACTTGTGGGGGGATTAGTGGCGAACGGGTGAGTAACACGTGAGTAACCTGCCCTTGACTCTGGGATAAGCCTGGGAAACTGGGTCTAATACCGGATATGACCTTCCATCGCATGGTGGTTGGTGGAAAGCTTTTGCGGTTTTGGATGGACTCGCGGCCTATCAGCTTGTTGGTGGGGTAATGGCCTACCAAGGCGACGACGGGTAGCCGGCCTGAGAGGGTGACCGGCCACACTGGGACTGAGACACGGCCCAGACTCCTACGGGAGGCAGCAGTGGGGAATATTGCACAATGGGCGCAAGCCTGATGCAGCGACGCCGCGTGAGGGATGACGGCCTTCGGGTTGTAAACCTCTTTCAGTAGGGAAGAAGCGTAAGTGACGGTACCTGCAGAAGAAGCGCCGGCTAACTACGTGCCAGCAGCCGCGGTAATACGTAGGGCGCAAGCGTTATCCGGAATTATTGGGCGTAAAGAGCTCGTAGGCGGTTTGTCGCGTCTGCCGTGAAAGTCCGGGGCTCAACTCCGGATCTGCGGTGGGTACGGGCAGACTAGAGTGATGTAGGGGAGACTGGAATTCCTGGTGTAGCGGTGAAATGCGCAGATATCAGGAGGAACACCGATGGCGAAGGCAGGTCTCTGGGCATTAACTGACGCTGAGGAGCGAAAGCATGGGGAGCGAACAGGATTAGATACCCTGGTAGTCCATGCCGTAAACGTTGGGCACTAGGTGTGGGGGACATTCCACGTTTTCCGCGCCGTAGCTAACGCATTAAGTGCCCCGCCTGGGGAGTACGGCCGCAAGGCTAAAACTCAAAGGAATTGACGGGGGCCCGCACAAGCGGCGGAGCATGCGGATTAATTCGATGCAACGCGAAGAACCTTACCAAGGCTTGACATGAACCGGAAACGCCTGGAAACAGGTGCCCCACTTGTGGTCGGTTTACAGGTGGTGCATGGTTGTCGTCAGCTCGTGTCGTGAGATGTTGGGTTAAGTCCCGCAACGAGCGCAACCCTCGTTCTATGTTGCCAGCACGTGATGGTGGGGACTCATAGGAGACTGCCGGGGTCAACTCGGAGGAAGGTGGGGACGACGTCAAATCATCATGCCCCTTATGTCTTGGGCTTCACGCATGCTACAATGGCCGGTACAAAGGGTTGCGATACTGTGAGGTGGAGCTAATCCCAAAAAGCCGGTCTCAGTTCGGATTGGGGTCTGCAACTCGACCCCATGAAGTCGGAGTCGCTAGTAATCGCAGATCAGCAACGCTGCGGTGAATACGTTCCCGGGCCTTGTACACACCGCCCGTCAAGTCACGAAAGTTGGTAACACCCGAAGCCGGTGGCCTAACCCTTTTGGGGGGGAGCCGTCGAAGGTGGGACTGGCGATTGGGACTAAGTCGTAACAAGGTAGCCGTACCGGAAGGTGCGGCTGGATCACCTCCTTTCTAAGGAGCACCTATAACCGCTCATGCCGACGCTTGTTGGTGGTGGGGGTTGTCAGGAGTAATGCCCGTTGCACGGACGAATGTTTCGTGGCGGGTGCTCAAGGGTGGAATATCAACGAATAGGTGCCTGGTGGCACGGACTGTTTGCTAGTACGGACTGATCTTTTCGGAGGTTGTCCTGGAACGTGGGTGGTTTGGTCTGCTGGGTAGTGTTTGGCACACTGTTGGGTCCTGAGGCAACAGGACCGGGGAGGGCCCTTGGGGTTCTTGTCGGTACTTTGTTTCTGGTTTCCCTGCTGCACCGATCATGCACTGTGTGTGTGGGGTGTGTGGTGTGGGGTTGTTGTTTGAGAACTACATAGTGGACGCGAGCATCTTGTATAAGAAGCAATTTCCAAGAATATGAACCTGGATCTGGTTCGTGCGCCTTTGGGTGTGCGGGACAGTTTTCGTGGTTCTCTCGAAAATTAGTTTTTGATCTTTGTGGTCAAGTTTTTAAGAGCACACGGTGGATGCCTTGGCATTAGGAGCCGAAGAAGGACGTAGGAATCTGCGATAAGCCTGGGGGAGTCGATAACCGGACTGTGATCCCAGGGTGTCCGAATGGGGAAACCCCGCCAGGAGCGCGAGTTACCTGGTGACCCGCATCTGAACACATAGGGTGCGTGGAGGGAACGCGGGGAAGTGAAACATCTCAGTACCCGCAGGAAGAGAAAACAATAGTGATTCCGTTAGTAGTGGCGAGCGAACGCGGATCAGGCTAAACCGTTCCATGTGTGATAGCCGGCGGGCGTTGCATGGTCGGGGTTGTGGGACATTACGTGTCAGTTCTGCCGGGCTGACGGGGTGTGGGTGTGCGTATAGGTGAACGGTCTTGAAAGGCCGGCCAGAGAGGGTGTTAGTCCCGTAACTGTAATGCGTTGCACCGCCTTGTTGATGTATCCCAAGTAGTACGGGGCCCGAGAAATCCCGTGCGAATCTGTCAGGACCACCTGATAAGCCTAAATACTCCCTAATGACCGATAGCGGACCAGTACCGTGAGGGAAAGGTGAAAAGTACCCCGGGAGGGGAGTGAAACAGTACCTGAAACCGTGTGCTTACAATCCGTCGGAGCAACCTTAGTAGTTGTGACGGCGTGCCTTTTGAAGAATGAGCCTGCGAGTTAGTGTTACGTCGCGAGGTTAACCCGTGTGGGGCAGCCGTAGCGAAAGCGAGTCTGAATAGGGCGTTTGAGTGGCGTGATCTAGACCCGAAGCGAAGTGATCTACCCATGGCCAGGTTGAAGCGACGGTAAGACGTCGTGGAGGACCGAACCCACTTCAGTTGAAAATGGAGGGGATGAGCTGTGGGTAGGGGTGAAAGGCCAATCAAACTTCGTGATAGCTGGTTCTCCCCGAAATGCATTTAGGTGCAGCGTTGCGTGTTTCTTACCGGAGGTAGAGCTACTGGATGGCTAATGGGCCCTACAAGGTTACTGACGTCAGCCAAACTCCGAATGCCGGTAAGTGAGAGCGTAGCAGTGAGACTGTGGGGGATAAGCTTCATAGTCGAGAGGGAAACAGCCCAGACCACCAACTAAGGCCCCTAAGCGTGTGCTAAGTGGGAAAGGATGTGGAGTTGCGAAGACAACCAGGAGGTTGGCTTAGAAGCAGCCACCCTTAAAAGAGTGCGTAATAGCTCACTGGTCAAGTGATTCCGCGCCGACAATGTAGCGGGGCTCAAGTACACCGCCGAAGTTGTGGCATTCAAATATTAGCTAAGCCCTTGTGGTTCAGGCGTTTGGATGGGTAGGGGAGCGTCGTGTGGGCAGTGAAGTCGCGGTGGAAACCAGCGGTGGAGCCTACACGAGTGAGAATGCAGGCATGAGTAGCGAAAGACGGGTGAGAAACCCGTCCGCCGAATGATCAAGGGTTCCAGGGTCAAGCTAATCTGCCCTGGGTAAGTCGGGACCTAAGGCGAGGCCGACAGGCGTAGTCGATGGACAACGGGTTGATATTCCCGTACCGGCGAAAAACCGCCCATGTTGAACAGGGGATACTAACTGCCCGAGACCTGCCCGATCACCCTTGTGGTGTGAGGGTTTTGGTGGAGCGCAGGACCTGATCCTGGGAGGCAAGCGTATTAACAGGTGTGACGCAGGAAGGTAGCCGAGCCGGGCGATGGTTGTCCCGGTCTAAGGATGTAGGGCGAGTGGTAGGCAAATCCGCCACTCATGATGCCTGAGATCTGATGGGACCCCCGTTTGGGGGGATTTGGTGATCCTATGCTGCCGAGAAAAGCATCGACGCGAGGTTTTAGCCGCCCGTACCCCAAACCGACACAGGTGATCAGGTAGAGAATACTAAGGCGATCGAGAGAATTATGGTTAAGGAACTCGGCAAAATGCCCCCGTAACTTCGGGAGAAGGGGGGCCCCAACCTTGATACACCCTTGCGGTGTGGAGGGGATCGGGGCCGCAGAGACCAGGGGGAAGCGACTGTTTACTAAAAACACAGGTCCGTGCGAAGTCGCAAGACGATGTATACGGACTGACTCCTGCCCGGTGCTGGAAGGTTAAGAGGACCGGTTAGCCGCAAGGCGAAGCTGAGAATTTAAGCCCCAGTAAACGGCGGTGGTAACTATAACCATCCTAAGGTAGCGAAATTCCTTGTCGGGTAAGTTCCGACCTGCACGAATGGAGTAACGACTTCCCCGCTGTCTCAACCATAAACTCGGCGAAATTGCAGTACGAGTAAAGATGCTCGTTACGCGCAGCAGGACGGAAAGACCCCGAGACCTTTACTATAGTTTGGTATTGGTGTTCGGAGTGGCTTGTGTAGGATAGGTGGGAGACGTTGAAGCCCGGACGCCAGTTCGGGTGGAGTCATCGTTGAAATACCACTCTGGTCACTTTGGACATCTAACTTCGGCCCGTAATCCGGGTCAGGGACAGTGCCTGATGGGTAGTTTAACTGGGGCGGTTGCCTCCTAAAAAGTAACGGAGGCGCCCAAAGGTTCCCTCAGCCTGGTTGGCAATCAGGTGTCGAGTGTAAGTGCACAAGGGAGCTTGACTGTGAGAGAGACATCTCGAGCAGGGACGAAAGTCGGGACTAGTGATCCGGCGGTACATTGTGGAATGGCCGTCGCTCAACGGATAAAAGGTACCTCGGGGATAACAGGCTGATCTTGCCCAAGAGTCCATATCGACGGCATGGTTTGGCACCTCGATGTCGGCTCGTCGCATCCTGGGGCTGGAGTAGGTCCCAAGGGTTGGGCTGTTCGCCCATTAAAGCGGTACGCGAGCTGGGTTTAGAACGTCGTGAGACAGTTCGGTCCCTATCCGCTGCGCGCGCAGGAAATTTGAGAAGGGCTGTCCTTAGTACGAGAGGACCGGGACGGACGAACCTCTGGTGTGTCAGTTGTACTGCCAAGTGCACCGCTGATTAGCTACGTTCGGATGGGATAACCGCTGAAAGCATCTAAGCGGGAAGCTCGCTTCGAGATGAGATTTCCATACACCCTCGGGTGTGAGAGGCCCCCAGCCAGACCACTGGGTTGATAGGCCGGATGTGGAAGCGAGGACTAACGACTCGTGAAGCTGACCGGTACTAATAGGCCAACAACTTACACCACACAGATAAATACATAACTCTGCTTGCGTCCACTATGTGGTTCCCAACCAACAACCCTTTGTTGGCGGAACCCACAACTGAATACAACACCACACACCTGCCCCAGGGCAGGAATGTTGTAACCACAAATTTCCCACACCACCCCCAGCGGGGTTGGTGACGGGTAGAAGGGTTACGGCGGTCATAGCGTGGGGGAAACGCCCGGTCCCATTCCGAACCCGGAAGCTAAGACCCACAGCGCCGATGGTACTGCACCCGGGAGGGTGTGGGAGAGTAGGACACCGCCGGACATCATTTGAGTAGGGCCCTGACACACACCATGTCAGGGCCCTACCACTTTAACCACCACACACCACCCACCCACCTGGCAGCACCCGGACCCCCGCCCACTCCTGGCGGCCAACACGCGGACGCCTGCTCAGTCGTGGCGGTTCCCACCCGGATCCGCGCTCACACGTGGCGGTTCCCACCCGGATCCGCGCTCAGTCGTGGCGGCTCCCACCCGGATGCGGGCTCACTTCTGGCGGCACATAATCTGGCCCCGCGCAGAACAGCTGAGCGCGCGTCACAGGGGGGAAGGCTCCTATGCCAGCCGCATAGACTTACGGCCTATGAGTCCCCGATCCCCAGAGCCGCGACAGGGCCGCGCCACCATCCTCGATGTTGCCGCCGCGGCCGGTGTCTCGCGGCAGACGGTCACCCGGGCCATGAACGATATGACGGGCATCAGTCAGGCCACTCGGGAACGCGTGCAGCGGATCGCGGCGGAGTTGGGCTATACGCCAAGCCGGTTTGCCAAGGGCCTGGTCCAGGGCGCCAGAACCTCAATAGGCCTGGCCATCCCCGACCTCACCAACCCGTACTTTCCCGCGTTTGCCTCGAGTGTTGTTGAGGCCGCCACGGAGCGGGGATGGAATGTGGTGGTGGATGACTATGGCCACGGCGCAGCTAACGCTCTGGATGCCGCAGCCCGGCTGGCACCCCAGGTGGACGCATTGATCGGCTACCTCGGGGACCACTCAGTCGCAGCCCAGGCGATGCTGGGCCGGCGGCCCGTCGTTGGGCTCGACGACCCCCAGGCACAGGCAGCCGGCTCGATCTCCTTTGACTACGCCTACGCAGCCCGGCTGGGCCTAGAACGGCTGGTGGCTCATGGTTGTAGGAACATCGCCTTCCTGGATTCTAGCCAGGGCGGGATCGCCGCTGGCAGGGGCTCTGCTGTGGCTGCTGCCGCTGCGGAACGCGAAGTTCAGTTGCTGAAGTTTGCGGCGGAGCCCTCAGCTGCACATGCACGGGATGCGGTCAGCGCACTGTTGACCGGAAAGATCGAAATCGACGGACTCCTGGTTTTCAACGACCTGATGGCGGCCGGCGCATTGAAGGCGTTGCAAGCCGCTGGACGGAACGTGCCTCAGGATGTGGCCGTCATCGGGATGGACGGGATACCGCTGGGGGAGCTGGTGTCCCCTGAGCTGACCACGCTGTCCCTGGACCTGCGGTCCGTGGGCCGGGCCGCCGTCGGCCTCCTTGAAGGCCTCCTGTCCGGAGCAATTGAACCGCACGGCAGTGCCTCGGCCCTGCTCCTGCGGCACGAGCTGGTGGTGCGCCAGTCGGCTTAGGCCAGGCTGATGTGCAACCTCACCCCTACCCATGAAGGGACCGAGAGGCTACGCTTATACTTGCGTTCCGTGAACGTTCACGACGAAGCTAAATGCCCCCAGCCTTCAAGGAAGTCCCATGCCTGTCCAGTCCTCCACAACGGTGTCGAACGCTGTTGCCAGTGATGCCTCCGACGCCGTGCCGCGCAGTCTTGAACTCGGAGCCGGAGGCGTTCTCGAGTTGTCTTCTGTGGCGCCGGGACGGGGCGCGCTCCCTCCCCGGGCCTATCTCGACAGCGATGCCCCGCGGCTGTCCTTGAACGGCGACTGGCAGTTCCGCCTCAGCCCCGGCATCCGCAGCGCCCCTGCCGAGGGGTGGCAGCTGGGCCAGGAGCTGGACGGCTTCGGGACCCTGCCGGTTCCGTCCAGCTGGCCCATGCACGGGCACGGCGCGCCGGCTTACACAAACATCCAGTTTCCGTTTGCCGTTGAACCCCCGCATGTGCCGGAAGCCAACCCCATTGGCGACCACCTCCTGACGTTCCACGCGGGCCCTGAGTTCTTCCCCAGCGCACTGCTGCGTTTCGACGGTATCGACTCCGCCGGCACGGTGTGGCTGAACGGCGTCGAACTCGGCACCACGCGTGGCAGCCGGCTTGCCCACGAATTCGATGTCTCAGGAATCCTCACGGAGGGCAGCAACACGCTGGCCGTGCGGGTGGCGCAGTTCTCGGCCGCCAGTTACGTGGAGGACCAGGACATGTGGTGGCTCCCGGGGATCTTCCGGGATGTCACCCTCCAAGCCCGCCCCGCGGACGGCATCGATGATGTCTTCGTCCACGCTGACTACGACCCCCGCACGGGCGAAGGTGTCCTGCGCGTGGAGGCGAGCCGAGGCGGAGAGGCGATTGACGCCGTCGTACGCGTTCCCGAACTGGACGTGGAGCTTACGGCCGGCCAGGAGCATCGCTTGCCATCCGTCGCACCCTGGTCTGCTGAGTTGCCCCGCCTGTATGAGGCAACAGTCAGCACCCCGGCCGAAACAGTGTCCCTGCAGCTGGGATTCCGCAGCATCAGCATCGAGGATGCCCAGTTCAAGGTGAACGGGCGGCGGATCCTGCTCCGCGGAGTGAACCGCCACGAGCACCACCCCCGGCTGGGGCGCGTGGTTCCGCAGGAGGTGATGGAGGCGGAGCTCAAGCTCATGAAGCAGCACAACATCAACGCCATCCGCACATCGCACTATCCGCCGCATCCGGAATTCCTTGCCCTGGCTGACCGGCTCGGTTTCTACGTAGTGCTGGAGTGTGACCTGGAAACGCACGGGTTCGAGAGTGCCGGCTGGGCCCAGAACCCGAGCGATGATCCCCAGTGGGAGGCCGCCCTGCTGGACCGGATGCGCCGGACGGTGGAGCGGGACAAGAACCACGCATCCGTCGTGATGTGGTCGTTGGGCAACGAATCCGGTACCGGCCGGAACCTGGCCGAGATGTCGCGCTGGACCAAGGACCGCGACCCGTCACGCCCCATCCACTACGAGGGCGACTGGTCCTCCCCATATGTTGACGTGTACTCCCGGATGTACGCCAACCAGGCCGAAACTGCACTGATTGGGCAGGGAACGGAGCCTCCGCTCGACGATCCGGAGCTGGATGCCCGGCGCCGCGCCATGCCCTTCGTGCTTTGCGAATACGTTCACGCCATGGGCAACGGCCCGGGAGGAATGACCGAATACCAGGAGCTCTTTGAACGCCACCCCAGGCTGATGGGCGGCTTCGTGTGGGAGTGGCTGGAACACGGAATCACCGTCCCAACGCCCGGCGGCGGCGAGCACTTCGCCTACGGCGGCGATTTTGGTGAGGAAATTCACGACGGCAACTTTGTCACCGATGGACTGGTGGACGCCAACCGCAAGCCGCGGCCCGGCCTCCTCGACTTCAAGCGCGTCGTGGCGCCGCTGCGCATCCAGGTGGCGGGAGATTGGTCCGGCCTCAGCATCCACAACGGGCAGGATTTCGCGGACACGTCCGTGTTCACCTTCCGGTACGCGGTGGAGGCCGACGGCGAAACGGTCGACGGCGGCACGGTGGAGGTTCCCGACGTGGCGCCGCAGTCCGGTGCCACGATTCCGTTGCCCTCCAGTTTCCCGCACACGGACGGGCCAGCCGTCCTCACCGTCAGCGCCGTCCTCGCCGCCGCGACGTCCTGGGCCGGCGCCGGCCACGAGATCGCCTGGGGGCAGTCGGTGCGTGGAGTCTCACGTGTTGGGGAGCCCCGCGCTGCTGAACACGTTGCCGCCACTGACGATGAGTTGCGGCTGGGCCCGGCGGTGTTCAGCAGGCTGACCGGGATGCCCACACGGATTGGCGGCATCAACGTCGAAAAGCTGGGGCTCTCGCTGTGGTGGCCCCCCACTGACAATGACCTGGGCAGGGAATGGGGCGGCGCCGACCCGCGGCCTCTGGCCACCCAGTGGCGGGATGCAGGGCTGGACCGGCTCCATGCCCGGCTGCTTGGCATCAGCGCTGAACGCACCGCCGACGGCGGGGAGCAGCTCGTCACGCGGACCAGGGTGGGTGCTGCAGACAAGCAGTTCGGGGTCCTCGTCGACTACACCTGGACCAGTGACGGGGAATCACTGGCTCTCCGCACGCAAGTGCGGCCGCAGGGATCCTGGGTCAACGCGGGCTTTGAAGTGGAGTGGGCCCGGATAGGCCTCGAACTGGTGCTGGACAACGAAACGTCGGCGGTGAGCTGGTTCGGGCAGGGGCCACACCAGGGATACCCGGACACGGGGCAAGGCACGCGCACAGGATGGTTCTCCATGCCCTTGGGTGAACTCGATGTGGAGTATGCGCGGCCCCAGGAATCCGGTGCACGCGCCGGCGTGCGTTCGGCAGCACTTGAGGTGGGAGGAGCCACATTGGACATCGCCGGCGAGCCCTTTGCCCTGACGGTGCGTCCCTACAGCCAGGCTGCACTCAACGAAGCAACGCACCGGCCCGATCTGGCAGCCGACGGGCGGACCTACGTCTACATCGATAACGCCATGCGGGGTGTCGGTACCGGGGCCTGTGGACCGGGCGTTCTCGAGCCGTACCGCCTGTCGCCCAGGGATGCCGATTTCACCGTAGTGCTGCGGGTACGTCCGTAGGCCCCAGCGACATGTGAGCCACTGCATACAGGCTGGTTCCGTCCGGTGGGGCTGCTTGTAGGTGTTGATGGCCCCTGGGATCCGCGTGGTTGCGCGGGTTTTGGGGGCCATTTCCGTGGTTGGGGAGTGGATTTGCGGTGGGGTTGGTGGGCGTGTATTGTTTTCTGAGTCGCCGCCGCTGATGCGGAAAGATAGCGACAAAAACCCCCTTCTGAACGGCCTAAAAAATGGTTCGCACTCTGGTGTGTTCCTGGCGGGTGGGGCTGATCATTGTGCGCTTTGTTTCGCTGGAAAGCGGATTTGCGAAGTGGTGGGTGATCGGGTAAGTTTGGAAAGTTGCTCCGGAGCGATCTTGAACTGGAAATGTTTGGGTGGTGCCGGGTGTGTCTGTTGTTTGAGAACTCAATAGTGTGCCAAGTTTGTTGATACCAATTTTTTATTGAATTGGTTGATTGTGCTGTGCCGCCACCCCGTGGTGTGCATGGTGTTTTTAGCTGGTTTCAAATTTTGTGCAGCCTGGTTCCGCGTTATTTCCGTGGTGCTTGGTTGTGTCTGTTTTACTTCAACGGAGAGTTTGATCCTGGCTCAGGATGAACGCTGGCGGCGTGCTTAACACATGCAAGTCGAACGATGAACCTCACTTGTGGGGGGATTAGTGGCGAACGGGTGAGTAACACGTGAGTAACCTGCCCTTGACTCTGGGATAAGCCTGGGAAACTGGGTCTAATACCGGATATGACCTTCCATCGCATGGTGGTTGGTGGAAAGCTTTTGCGGTTTTGGATGGACTCGCGGCCTATCAGCTTGTTGGTGGGGTAATGGCCTACCAAGGCGACGACGGGTAGCCGGCCTGAGAGGGTGACCGGCCACACTGGGACTGAGACACGGCCCAGACTCCTACGGGAGGCAGCAGTGGGGAATATTGCACAATGGGCGCAAGCCTGATGCAGCGACGCCGCGTGAGGGATGACGGCCTTCGGGTTGTAAACCTCTTTCAGTAGGGAAGAAGCGTAAGTGACGGTACCTGCAGAAGAAGCGCCGGCTAACTACGTGCCAGCAGCCGCGGTAATACGTAGGGCGCAAGCGTTATCCGGAATTATTGGGCGTAAAGAGCTCGTAGGCGGTTTGTCGCGTCTGCCGTGAAAGTCCGGGGCTCAACTCCGGATCTGCGGTGGGTACGGGCAGACTAGAGTGATGTAGGGGAGACTGGAATTCCTGGTGTAGCGGTGAAATGCGCAGATATCAGGAGGAACACCGATGGCGAAGGCAGGTCTCTGGGCATTAACTGACGCTGAGGAGCGAAAGCATGGGGAGCGAACAGGATTAGATACCCTGGTAGTCCATGCCGTAAACGTTGGGCACTAGGTGTGGGGGACATTCCACGTTTTCCGCGCCGTAGCTAACGCATTAAGTGCCCCGCCTGGGGAGTACGGCCGCAAGGCTAAAACTCAAAGGAATTGACGGGGGCCCGCACAAGCGGCGGAGCATGCGGATTAATTCGATGCAACGCGAAGAACCTTACCAAGGCTTGACATGAACCGGAAACGCCTGGAAACAGGTGCCCCACTTGTGGTCGGTTTACAGGTGGTGCATGGTTGTCGTCAGCTCGTGTCGTGAGATGTTGGGTTAAGTCCCGCAACGAGCGCAACCCTCGTTCTATGTTGCCAGCACGTGATGGTGGGGACTCATAGGAGACTGCCGGGGTCAACTCGGAGGAAGGTGGGGACGACGTCAAATCATCATGCCCCTTATGTCTTGGGCTTCACGCATGCTACAATGGCCGGTACAAAGGGTTGCGATACTGTGAGGTGGAGCTAATCCCAAAAAGCCGGTCTCAGTTCGGATTGGGGTCTGCAACTCGACCCCATGAAGTCGGAGTCGCTAGTAATCGCAGATCAGCAACGCTGCGGTGAATACGTTCCCGGGCCTTGTACACACCGCCCGTCAAGTCACGAAAGTTGGTAACACCCGAAGCCGGTGGCCTAACCCTTTTGGGGGGGAGCCGTCGAAGGTGGGACTGGCGATTGGGACTAAGTCGTAACAAGGTAGCCGTACCGGAAGGTGCGGCTGGATCACCTCCTTTCTAAGGAGCACCTATAACCGCTCATGCCGACGCTTGTTGGTGGTGGGGGTTGTCAGGAGTAATGCCCGTTGCACGGACGAATGTTTCGTGGCGGGTGCTCAAGGGTGGAATATCAACGAATAGGTGCCTGGTGGCACGGACTGTTTGCTAGTACGGACTGATCCCTTTGTGGGGGTGGTCCTGGAACGTGGGTGGTTTGGTCTGCTGGGTAGTGTTTGGCACACTGTTGGGTCCTGAGGCAACAGGACCGGGGAGGGCCCTTGGGGTTCTTGTCGGTACTTTGTTTCTGGTTTCCCTGCTGCACCGATCATGCACGTGTTGTGTGTGGGGTGTGTGGTGTGGGGTTGTTGTTTGAGAACTACATAGTGGACGCGAGCATCTTGTATAAGAAGCAATTTCCAAGATAAATGAACCTGGATCTGGTTCGTGCGCCTTTGGGTGTGCGGGACAGTTTTCGTGGTTCTCTCGAAATTAGTTTTTGATCTTTGTGGTCAAGTTTTTAAGAGCACACGGTGGATGCCTTGGCATTAGGAGCCGAAGAAGGACGTAGGAATCTGCGATAAGCCTGGGGGAGTCGATAACCGGACTGTGATCCCAGGGTGTCCGAATGGGGAAACCCCGCCAGGAGCGCGAGTTACCTGGTGACCCGCATCTGAACACATAGGGTGCGTGGAGGGAACGCGGGGAAGTGAAACATCTCAGTACCCGCAGGAAGAGAAAACAATAGTGATTCCGTTAGTAGTGGCGAGCGAACGCGGATCAGGCTAAACCGTTCCATGTGTGATAGCCGGCGGGCGTTGCATGGTCGGGGTTGTGGGACATTACGTGTCAGTTCTGCCGGGCTGACGGGGTGTGGGTGTGCGTATAGGTGAACGGTCTTGAAAGGCCGGCCAGAGAGGGTGTTAGTCCCGTAACTGTAATGCGTTGCACCGCCTTGTTGATGTATCCCAAGTAGTACGGGGCCCGAGAAATCCCGTGCGAATCTGTCAGGACCACCTGATAAGCCTAAATACTCCCTAATGACCGATAGCGGACCAGTACCGTGAGGGAAAGGTGAAAAGTACCCCGGGAGGGGAGTGAAACAGTACCTGAAACCGTGTGCTTACAATCCGTCGGAGCAACCTTAGTAGTTGTGACGGCGTGCCTTTTGAAGAATGAGCCTGCGAGTTAGTGTTACGTCGCGAGGTTAACCCGTGTGGGGCAGCCGTAGCGAAAGCGAGTCTGAATAGGGCGTTTGAGTGGCGTGATCTAGACCCGAAGCGAAGTGATCTACCCATGGCCAGGTTGAAGCGACGGTAAGACGTCGTGGAGGACCGAACCCACTTCAGTTGAAAATGGAGGGGATGAGCTGTGGGTAGGGGTGAAAGGCCAATCAAACTTCGTGATAGCTGGTTCTCCCCGAAATGCATTTAGGTGCAGCGTTGCGTGTTTCTTACCGGAGGTAGAGCTACTGGATGGCTAATGGGCCCTACAAGGTTACTGACGTCAGCCAAACTCCGAATGCCGGTAAGTGAGAGCGTAGCAGTGAGACTGTGGGGGATAAGCTTCATAGTCGAGAGGGAAACAGCCCAGACCACCAACTAAGGCCCCTAAGCGTGTGCTAAGTGGGAAAGGATGTGGAGTTGCGAAGACAACCAGGAGGTTGGCTTAGAAGCAGCCACCCTTAAAAGAGTGCGTAATAGCTCACTGGTCAAGTGATTCCGCGCCGACAATGTAGCGGGGCTCAAGTACACCGCCGAAGTTGTGGCATTCAAATATTAGCTAAGCCCTTGTGGTTCAGGCGTTTGGATGGGTAGGGGAGCGTCGTGTGGGCAGTGAAGTCGCGGTGGAAACCAGCGGTGGAGCCTACACGAGTGAGAATGCAGGCATGAGTAGCGAAAGACGGGTGAGAAACCCGTCCGCCGAATGATCAAGGGTTCCAGGGTCAAGCTAATCTGCCCTGGGTAAGTCGGGACCTAAGGCGAGGCCGACAGGCGTAGTCGATGGACAACGGGTTGATATTCCCGTACCGGCGAAAAACCGCCCATGTTGAACAGGGGATACTAACTGCCCGAGACCTGCCCGATCACCCTTGTGGTGTGAGGGTTTTGGTGGAGCGCAGGACCTGATCCTGGGAGGCAAGCGTATTAACAGGTGTGACGCAGGAAGGTAGCCGAGCCGGGCGATGGTTGTCCCGGTCTAAGGATGTAGGGCGAGTGGTAGGCAAATCCGCCACTCATGATGCCTGAGATCTGATGGGACCCCCGTTTGGGGGGATTTGGTGATCCTATGCTGCCGAGAAAAGCATCGACGCGAGGTTTTAGCCGCCCGTACCCCAAACCGACACAGGTGATCAGGTAGAGAATACTAAGGCGATCGAGAGAATTATGGTTAAGGAACTCGGCAAAATGCCCCCGTAACTTCGGGAGAAGGGGGGCCCCAACCTTGATACACCCTTGCGGTGTGGAGGGGATCGGGGCCGCAGAGACCAGGGGGAAGCGACTGTTTACTAAAAACACAGGTCCGTGCGAAGTCGCAAGACGATGTATACGGACTGACTCCTGCCCGGTGCTGGAAGGTTAAGAGGACCGGTTAGCCGTAAGGCGAAGCTGAGAATTTAAGCCCCAGTAAACGGCGGTGGTAACTATAACCATCCTAAGGTAGCGAAATTCCTTGTCGGGTAAGTTCCGACCTGCACGAATGGAGTAACGACTTCCCCGCTGTCTCAACCATAAACTCGGCGAAATTGCAGTACGAGTAAAGATGCTCGTTACGCGCAGCAGGACGGAAAGACCCCGAGACCTTTACTATAGTTTGGTATTGGTGTTCGGAGTGGCTTGTGTAGGATAGGTGGGAGACGTTGAAGCCCGGACGCCAGTTCGGGTGGAGTCATCGTTGAAATACCACTCTGGTCACTTTGGACATCTAACTTCGGCCCGTAATCCGGGTCAGGGACAGTGCCTGATGGGTAGTTTAACTGGGGCGGTTGCCTCCTAAAAAGTAACGGAGGCGCCCAAAGGTTCCCTCAGCCTGGTTGGCAATCAGGTGTCGAGTGTAAGTGCACAAGGGAGCTTGACTGTGAGAGAGACATCTCGAGCAGGGACGAAAGTCGGGACTAGTGATCCGGCGGTACATTGTGGAATGGCCGTCGCTCAACGGATAAAAGGTACCTCGGGGATAACAGGCTGATCTTGCCCAAGAGTCCATATCGACGGCATGGTTTGGCACCTCGATGTCGGCTCGTCGCATCCTGGGGCTGGAGTAGGTCCCAAGGGTTGGGCTGTTCGCCCATTAAAGCGGTACGCGAGCTGGGTTTAGAACGTCGTGAGACAGTTCGGTCCCTATCCGCTGCGCGCGCAGGAAATTTGAGAAGGGCTGTCCTTAGTACGAGAGGACCGGGACGGACGAACCTCTGGTGTGTCAGTTGTACTGCCAAGTGCACCGCTGATTAGCTACGTTCGGATGGGATAACCGCTGAAAGCATCTAAGCGGGAAGCTCGCTTCGAGATGAGATTTCCATACACTTTATTGTGTGAGAGGCCCCCAGCCAGACCACTGGGTTGATAGGCCGGATGTGGAAGCGAGGACTAACGACTCGTGAAGCTGACCGGTACTAATAGGCCAACAACTTACACCACACAGATAAATACATAACTCTGCTTGCGTCCACTATGTGGTTCCCAACCAACAACCCTTTGTTGGCGGAACCCACAACTGAATACAACACCACACACCTGCCCCAGGGCAGGAATGTTGTAACCACAAATTTCCCACACCACCCCCAGCGGGGTTGGTGACGGGTAGAAGGGTTACGGCGGTCATAGCGTGGGGGAAACGCCCGGTCCCATTCCGAACCCGGAAGCTAAGACCCACAGCGCCGATGGTACTGCACCCGGGAGGGTGTGGGAGAGTAGGACACCGCCGGACAAACATTGAGTAGGGCCCTGACACACACCATGTCAGGGCCCTACCACTTTAACCACCACACACCACACACCACACACCACACACCACACACCCAAACGTGGCAGCACCCGGACCCCCGCCCACTCCTGGCGGCACCCACCCGAACCCCCGCTCAGTCGTGGCGGCTTAGGCCCGGATCCGCGCTCAGTTCTGGCGGCTCTGGTCCGGATCCGCGCTCACTCGTAGCGGTTCAGGCCCGGACCCCCGCTCAGTTCTGGCGGCTCAGGCCCGGACCCCCGCTCCGTCGTGGCGGTTCCCACCCGGACTCCCGCTCATTACTGGCGGCTCAGACCCTGACCCGCGCTCACTGCAGCTGAACGCGCATCAGAATGATAGCCACCACTATTGAGCGCGCGTCGGAGGGATAGCCACCACGAGTGAGCGCGCGTCGGAGGGATAGCCACCACGAGTGAGCGCGCGTCACAGGGATAGCCGCCACAAGTGAGCGCGCATCCGACGAACAGCCGCCACTAGTGAGCTCGCGTCACAGGGAGTGGGGGAGGCTCCGGCGGGCTGAGGCTGGAAGGTGCCCGCCGGCGTCGTACGTATCTCAACGTCCCAACGTGACCTGTCAGGCTCCGCTGAGGGCGAAAAACCCCCCAATATGCGGTGATTAACCTCAAAAAGTCGCGGAAACACGCGGAATTTGCGGCCCCGAGGGGTGGTAGCTGGTAAGTTTTCGAACAGTGGCCTGCGCGCACACCGCGTGCGGGCTCCGTAACCAGACCGTCCAGGAGGACATCAATGGCTAAGAACCGTAGTGAACTTGTTGCAGAGGTAGCGGGCAAGGCCGGCACCAGCCAGGCAGCCGTCAACACCGTCCTCGACGCACTGTTCGAGGTTTTCGAGACTTCTGTCGCCGCTGGCGAGAAGATCACCATCCCGGGCTGGCTGGCAGTGGAGCGCACCGACCGTGCAGCTCGCACCGGCCGCAACCCGCAGACGGGTGAGACCATCCAGATCGCAGCAGGCCACAGCGTCAAGCTGACCGCCGGCTCCAAGCTGAAGGCTGCCGTCTCCAACAAGAAGTAGGCTTCTTCGCCCGGCGCAACGCCGGAGCAGCTCTGGGAGCGGTGACCTGAGGGTCACCGCTCCTCTTGCTTTAAGCCCCGGCCCGGAGCCACCGGCCGATTCGCCGCACAGCCCGGCGTGGCGGACAATGTAGTGGTGTCTTCTGCCGCAAAACCACGTTCCGCCACGCCTCAGCCCGCTCCCGGGAACGGAGCGAAGGGGACGGGCGGCAATGCCCTCGGAATCCCGAAAGGCTGGCAGCTCGCCGGTCTTGCTGCGGTGTTCCTGGCCCTCGTCGCAGCACTGATTTTCTCCGGCGCTGCAGTGACCCGCGGCGTCTCCGATCCCGGCGCACTGGTGCGCTGGGGGCTTCCGATCAGTAAGGCGCTGCACAACGTGGCCGTGGCCACTGTCATCGGCGGCCTGATCTTCGCCGTAGGGATTCTCCCCAGGAGCCTGTCAAAGCGCAGCCGGGACAAAGGCGACGCCGGAGACAAGGACGGCCCGGAACACCCAGCCTTCAGCCGGGCCCTCGCCGTAGCAGCCGCCGCAGGTGCGGTGTGGACCCTGTCCGCTATCGCCGTGCTGGTCCTGACCTACGCGGATGTGGCCGGACAACCCCTTTCGGGTGACGCCGAATTCACCCAGGCGCTCGTCTACTTCATGACAGACATCGAGACCGGGCGGGCCTGGCTGGCGGTAACGATCATCGCTGCCGTCGTCACCACGGCACTGTTCGGGGTCCGGTCCCTGGGCGGCCTGGCCCTCACCCTGATCCTGGCGCTGATCGGCCTCGTCCCTACGGCCCTGATCGGCCACTCGTCCAGCTCCTCGGACCATGAAGGGGCCATCAACTCTCTCGGACTCCACCTGGTGGGTGTGAGCACCTGGGTGGGCGGCATCATCCTGCTGGCACTCCTGTCCGGGATCCTCACCGGCCCCAAGGCCGGTGCAACAACGGACATCACCGAGCCGACGCTGCGCCGGTTCTCTACCCTCGCCGGTTTCGCCTTCTTCCTGGTCTTCGCTTCCGGTGTCATCAATGCCAGCATCCGGATCACCAGCTGGGGAGACCTCTTCGGCTCGTCATACGGACAGCTGATCCTTGCTAAGTCCGCCGCCACCCTGGTCCTGGGCGGCATCGGGTTCATGCACCGGCAGTGGGTCATCCCGCAGTTGGGCCGCAAGGGATCCACCATGTCTTCCCGGCGTGTGCTCTGGCAACTGCTCCTCGCCGAACTCCTGGTGATGGGCGCAACCTCAGGTATCGCCGTCGCGCTGGGCCGCTCAGCGCCCCCGCAGCCCACCACGTTCGCACCCGACGCCTCGCCGGCTTTCATCCTGACCGGCTACGAGCTCCCCCCGGAACTGACCGCCACCCGGTGGTTCACCGAGTGGCGCCTGGACTGGCTGTGGATCGCGGTAGCCCTGTTCGGGCTCGTGACCTACGTCCTGGGCGTCGCCAAGGTCCACCGCCGCGGCGACAAGTGGCACTGGTTCCGCACCGTCAACTGGATCATCGGCCTCATAGTCCTCACCTACATCACGTCAGGGCCGCCGGCGGTGTATGGCCGCATCCTCTTCTCGGCACACATGGTGGACCACATGGCCCTGACCATGGTGGCGCCCATCTTCCTGGTGCTCGGCGCCCCGGTGACGCTGGCCCTGCGCGCGCTGCCCGCCCGCGGCGACGGCTCACGGGGTGCCCGCGAATGGATCCTGGTGTTCGTTCACTCGAAGTTCTCCCAGCTGGTCACGCATCCGCTGTTTGCCGCGGCCAACTTCGCCGGCTCGATCGTGATCTTCTACTTCTCCGATCTGTTCGGCTACGCCATGCGCGAGCACGTTGGCCACGAACTCATGAACCTGCACTTCCTCCTCACCGGGTACATTTTCGTGCTCACCATGATCGGCACCGATCCCCTGCCGCGCAGGGCCCCGTACCCCATGCGGCTGCTGCTGCTCCTCGCCACCATGGGCTTCCACGCGTTCTTCGGCGTCTCCATCATGGGCGGCACCGGGCTGCTCGCAGCCGACTACTTCGGCAACCTGGGCCGCACGTGGGGCCAGTCCGCGCTGGCCGACCAGCAGACCGGCGGAGCGGTGGCCTGGGGCATCGGTGAGGTGCCCACGCTCCTGGTGGCAATCGGCGTCGCGATCATGTGGTCCCGCTCGGACCAGCGGGAGACCAAACGCGTGGACCGCGCGGCGGACAGGAATAACGACGCCGATCTGGCCGCTTACAACGATATGTTTGCCAAATTGGCTGAACGCGATGCCAGGCTGGCTGACCGCAACAAGCTGGAAGGACGCTGATGAGCGAAACCGTACGCACCCATGCCCGGGTCCGGGCCTCCGAACTGGTGGGCCGCAACTGGCTGAACACCGGCGGCAAGACCCTGGACCTCGAAGCCCTCCGCGGCAAGATCGTCCTGCTCGATTTCTGGACCTTCTGCTGCATCAACTGCCTGCACGTCCTGGACGAGCTGCGGCCGCTGGAGGAGCAGTATTCGGATGTCCTGGTGACGGTGGGTGTCCACTCGCCCAAGTTCGAGCACGAGGCCGATCCCGTGGCCCTGGCCGCAGCCGTGGAGCGCTACGAGATCCACCACCCCGTCCTGGACGATCCTGAACTGGACACCTGGAAGGCCTACACCGCCCGCGCCTGGCCCACCCTGGTGGTCATCGACCCCGAGGGCTACATCGTGGCGCACCTGTCCGGTGAAGGCCACGCAGACGGCCTGGCAGTGCTGATCCCCGAGCTGATCGCCGAACATGAGGCCAAGGGCACGCTGCACCGCGGCTCCGGCCCGTACGTGGCCCCTGAGGCCACTTCCGGCACCCTGCGCTTCCCCGGCAAGGCGCTCTTCCTGCCGGCAGGCCGCGGGTCCACGGCCGGGGAGGAAGCGTCCGACGGCGGCACGGCAGCGGGTGCCGCCGCCAGCGGTTCCGACGGCAAGGGTTCCTGGCTGGTCACCGACACCGGCCACCACCGCCTCGTGGAACTCGGCACGGACTTCGAAACTGTCCTTGCCACCTACGGCTCGGGTACCAAGGGCTACTCCGACGGTCCTGCCGCCGGGGAAGACGCCACCGCACAGTTCAACGAGCCCCAAGGCCTGGTCCTGCTGCCGGAAGACGTGGCAGCCAAGACGGGCTACGACGTCGTTATTGCCGACTCGGTCAACCACCGCCTCCGCGGCCTGTCCCTGACGGACGGCAAGGCACTGACCCTTGCCGGCAACGGGGTGCAGCGGCTCCTGGAAACCGGGCCTGCCCGCGTGGACGAGGACGGTGCCGGCTTCAGCGGTTCCCTGGGCAATGACCCCCTGGACGTCTCGCTGAGCTCTCCCTGGGACGTTGTGTGGTCGCGCAAGCTGAACGCCGTGGTGGTGGCCATGGCCGGCACGCACCAGATCTTCAGCTTCGACCCCCTCACCGGCGGCGTGGCCATCGTGGCCGGCAACGGACTGGAAGGGCTGCTGGACGGCCCTGCACACGAGTCCTGGTTCGCCCAGTCCTCAGGCCTTGCCGAGGACGCGGACGGGAATATCTGGGTCGCCGACTCTGAAACATCGGCGCTGCGCACGCTGGTGATCGACGACGCCGGGACGGTGACCGTGAAGACCGCCGTGGGCAAGGGCCTGTTCGACTTCGGCTTCCGCGACGGTACTGCGGCCGAGGCCCGGCTGCAGCACCCGCTGGGCGTCACGGTCCTCCCGGATGGCTCCGTAGCCATCGCCGATACCTACAACGGCGCCGTCCGCCGGTATGACCCCGCCAACGGCACCGTGTCCACGCTGGCCCGTGGCCTCGCCGAGCCGTCCGACGTGATTGTGGACGCCACCGGGGCTGCCGGCGCTGAGCCGCTGCTGGTAGTGGTGGAGGCCAACAAGCACCAGCTGGTGTACGTGCCCATTCCCAAGGAAGCCCAGCAGGTGGACGAGGGCGCCTCCCAGACGCAGCGGCCCAAGAGCCCCGTAGCTCCGGGACCCCTGGAACTGACGGTCCGCTTCACCGCCCCGACCGGGCAGAAGCTCGACGACCGCTGGGGTGACCCCACCCAGCTGAAGATCTCCTCCACGCCGCCCGAGCTGCTGGTGTCCGGCGGCGGCACCTCCGTGGGGCTGCTGCGCACGCTGGAGCTCTCCCCGGACGTTCCCGAGGGCGTGCTGCACATTACCGCCCGCGCCGCAGCCTGCGACGGGCCGGAGACCGAGGACGGCGAGATCCCGGACCACGCCGCCTGCCACCTGTACCAGCAGGACTGGGGCATCCCGGTGCTGCTTCAGGCCGACGGCGACACCGAGCTGGTCCTGGACCTCCGCGGCATGGACTGACACGCCGCCGCCGAACGCGCTTTGAGGCTGCCGCCCGTGACCCGTCCGTCACGGGCGGCAGGCTTTTGTATGCGCGGGCAGGTTCCTCCCGCGGTATTCCGGGGGTTGCAGCGGGTGCAGGGCGCAAAAGCATGCCCTCCGTGACGCGGTCCAACACGCACCGTTATCCACATACGCCCGCCGGGAGCTGCCTGGAAGGGCGGGGGAGAGCCAGCATGGCCGCATGGACGTGCACAAGGCGCTGGAAATTTGCGGTGGAGCTGCCCGACGGCCTGCACTGATAAGACTGGGCGTGGATGACGCTTCCCTCCGGAGGGCCGTCCGGGCCGGGTTGCTACAGCCGGATCGCGGACTGTATGCGCTGCCAACGGCCTCGTCGCATCTAGTGGCCGCGCTGAGGAACCGCGAAGTCTTGACGTGCTCAAGTGCCGCTTCGGCCTACAGCCTGTGGTCGCTGCCCTCCGATAGGCTGCGCCACGTCCACCACCGTCGCCGGGAGTCCGTCTCCACCGGAGCTGTTCACCACGCAGGGCTGCTCCTGCCGCCGGCATCCCATCAGCCGGTGGCAGCTCTGGTAGACGTGCTAATCCACGCCCTGCGGTGCCTGCCCTTTGCAGAGTCTCTGGTCATGGTGGAGTGCGCGGTGAGCCGTGGTGACATGACCCTTGAGTTCCTGCTCCAGCGGTTGCCCGGGAAGCGCAACGGTAAGGCCAGGGCAGTTTTGGAGTGGGTGGACACCGGAGCTGACTCACTGCTGGAAACTCTGGCCCGGACGTATTTTCGGCAGGCCGGCATCAGGGTTGAAACCCAGGTCTACCTGGAGCGGGTGGGATACGTTGACCTGCTGCTGGATGGCTGGCTGGTGGTGGAGCTGGACGGCCGGCACCACGCCGAGTGGAAGCAGGTTCAAAAGGACCATCGGCGCAACAACGAATCCGTTCTCCAGGGGTATACGGCCCTGCGGTATTACTACTCGGATGTGGTGTTCCATCCACAGGACATGCTGAACCAGGTACAGGCCGTTCTGGCCCGCCGACCGCCTCGCCGCGTCACGCAGGGCACCGTTTTGGCAAAGGGAAACAGCCGGAACCCCTGAATTCCGCGGAACATGAGCGGACTGTGGCCCGAACGAGTGCTCGGCGTGACGCTGGGTCTGGAAACCACGTCGGAAAGCTGGGCCAGTGTGGCCGGGCGCCAACCAACACAGGCAGGAAACCCTAGAAGCTCAGCTGGGGTGTGACCTTCACGGTGTCGCCGGAGACGTCCAGGCGGGTGGTGAAGCTGAAGTCCACCTCTTCGTCGAGCGGGTACCAGGCGCCCGTGAAGGAGTTTTGCTGCAGTGCCTCCACCTTGGCTTTTCCGTCCAGCGGCGAGACCACCCAGCGGCCGTCAAAGGGTTCGATGGAGACGTTGGGGTACTCGGTGACGGACCACTTGATGCTGCCGTCCTGCACCCTGTTGTTGCTGGCGTAGTAGAAGGGGCAGTCGGGCTGCAGCCGCTGCTCCTTCTGGGCTTCGGCGGCGCAGCCATCCAGGAATTCACGGACCTTGGCGGACACGTCCTCCTTGAGCTTGCCGGTGGCCTGGGTCAGCAGGTTCAGCGGAGCCACGGGGGTGTCCCGCCCGGTCACCGTGGCGCGGCTGGCGGGGGCGGAGAAGTACTGGCCATCCAGCGATGCTTCGTATTCGCCGGGGTAGAACACAGCGAAGGAGTTCCGGCCGTTGGGCATGTTCACGGGGACGCCGTTGATGTTCGCTTCGCTGCCGTTCACCACTGTGATGTCCACCGTGGGCAGCCGTGACGGGACAAAAGCCCAGGTGTTGAAGAAGATCCATTCGGTGCCGGTCTTCTGCAGCACGAATTCGGTGCTGAGCCGGCTTCCGTCAATGGTGTAGTCCATCGGCACTGCCACACGGTTGTCCGGACGTTCCTCCGGCTCGCCGATCTGGACGTTGGAGAGCCTCGACGCAGCAGTCTGCAGGGCCGTGCCGTCGAGCATGGCGGCGTTGCTGGGCGGAACGGTGGCCCGCAGGAGGCCCAGCGCCTTGCCGCCGTTCCCGCTCTGCAGGGCGTCAATGTACTCGCGCACCGGCTGCTGCGGGCTGGCCACTGTGCTGTTGACCAGGTTGATGGCCACAATGGCTCCGGCCACGGCAAGCATGAGGCCCAGCAGCCACCCGGCCGCTATCCTCACCAACGCTTGACTCATCTGCACGTTTATTACAGTAACGTCAGTACGTTGGCACACTAAAGTCGGCGCCTCCCCTAATTCCCGCCGCAGCCCGGCGTTGGCACCAGGGACAGCGCCCGACGACGCCGGCACGAAGAGTGCCCGGCCGCACCTTTGATCCAGCCTGGCCCGGCTCTGGCGGGGTCCGCGGGTACCCGCGCCGGGGCCCCGGGGTCAGCGGCGGCGACGCCGGGAGGACGTGCCGAACATGCCGCGCAGCAGCTCACGGCCCAGCTGGGTGCCCACGGACCGGGCCATGCTTTTCAGCCCGCCACCCAGGGCGCCGCCGAGCACACCGCCCAGGTCGCCCATGATTCCGCCGCCGGGCTGGGGCTCGGGTTCACGGGGTGCCCGCGGAGCCGGGACGCTGCCAGCCCTTTCAGCAGCCTCGTCCCTGCCGGAACTGGTATCCGACGGCCTGCTGCTGGGCCGGCCCAGGATTTCCTCCTCGATGCGCCTTGCCTCGGCGTCGACGTCGTTCTGCTGCGAAACCCCACCGGGTGTTCCGGCGGGAGCCGCGGGCCCTGTAGGTGCTGCCGTCTTGCCGGTGAGCTTCTCGTACGCGGACGGGTTGTCCACCGCCGTGCCGTACTTGCCCAGCAGCGCGGACCCGGCCACTGTGCTCCGGACCAGGGCTTCGTCACTGGGACCCATGACCGATTCTGGGGCCCGCAGCCGGGTAAGGGCCACCGGGGTGGGAGCGCCCTTGTCGTTCATGACGGTAATGACCGCTTCACCGATCCCGGCCGACGTGAGAGTCTCCTCGAGGTCATAGTCGCTGAGCGGGAACGTGGACACTGTGGCCTTGAGGGCCTTGGCATCCTCCGGAGTGAAGGCCCGCAAGGCGTGCTGGACCCGGTTCGCCAGCTGGCCGAGGACGTCGGCTGGGACATCCTTGGGGGTTTGGGTGACGAAGAAGATGCCCACGCCCTTGGACCGGATCAGCCGGACGGTGGAGGTAATGGCGTCCAGGAAAGCCTTGGAGGCACCGTTGAACAGCAGGTGCGCCTCGTCGAGGAAGAAAACCAGCTTGGGCTTGTCCAGGTCGCCGGCTTCGGGGAGGTCTTCGAAGAGATCGGCGAGCAGCCACATGAGGAACGTGGAGAACAGCATGGGCTTGTTCTGCAGCGTGGGCAGTTCCAGGCAGGTCACCACGCCGCGGCCATCCGGTGCTGTGCGCAGCAGTTCGGCGGTATCAAACTCCGGTTCGCCGAAGAACTTCTCCAGCCCCTGGGCTTCGAGCGTGACCAGTTCGCGCAGGATCACCCCGGCGGTGGCCTTCGAGAGCCCGCCGAGCTGCTCGAGCTCGTCCTTGCCTTCGTCGGACGTCAGGAACTGGATGACCGCCCGGAGGTCCTTGAGGTCGATCAGTTCCAGGCCGTTCTTGTCGGCGAAGTAGAAGACCAGCTGCAGACTGGATTCCTGGGTGTCGTTGAGCTCCATGATCCGCGAGAGCAGGATTGGCCCGAACGAGGTCACCGTGGCCCGGACGGGGATGCCGTTGCCGTCGCCGCCCAGCGCCAGGAATTCCACCGGGAAGGTCTTGCCGTGCCAGTCCTGGCCAATGCTCTGCGTGCGGGCCAGGAGCTTCTCGCTGCCGGCCGCGGCCGTGGCGAGCCCGGAGAGGTCACCCTTGATGTCCGCCAGGAAGACGGGAACGCCGGCGGTGGAAAGCTGTTCGGCCATCATGTGCAGGGTGACGGTCTTGCCGGTACCGGTGGCTCCGGCCACCAGGCCGTGCCGGTTCATCATGGCCAGCGGCAGCCGCACCGGCGCGTCCTTGTGGAGTTCGCCGTCGATCAGGGCCGCCCCCAGCTCGATGGTGGCGCCTTCCAGGGCGTAGCCCTTCTGGATGGTGGCAAGCTTCTCTGCGGTGGTTTTGTTCGCCATGGCGCTAGCTTAGCGGCGGCCGGTGCATCTGCCGAGGTGTGGGGAAGGTCAGTTCCGCGCCGTACCGTTGCCGGCGGCGGGAAGGTCCTTGGTGAACGCCAGCGCCCCGATGGTCTCGGGGTCCGCGGACAGGTCAAACTGGGCCTCGTAACCCGTGCTCAGGTAGAGGTGTTTGGCCTCGGGCTGCCGCGGGCCGGTGGTCAGGTACAGGCCGGTATATCCGCGCGCAGCTGCCAGGGCCTCCAGCTCGGCGAGCACCAGGCGGGCCAGGCCACGACGGCGGTGGGCGGAGTGGGTCCAGATCCGCTTCAGTTCCGCCGTGGTGGCGTCATACCGGCGGAACGCGCCGCCGGCGATGGATTCGCCGTCTTCCTGGATGATGAGCAGCGCACCGGAGGGGCCCTCGAATTCCGCTGCCGGGTACCGGTTCAGTTCTTCGGCCGCGGCGCCGCTGCCGAAGAGGTCCCCGTATCGGGTGTCGTATTCGACGGCGAGCTCGTCCAGGAGCGGCCGGACCCGGGGATCGTGCATGGGCAGGATGAGGACTTCCAGGGCGGCGCGGTCCAGGGGACGGGGCTGGACTTCTGGTTCTGCTGTCACCGGTGGTTCCTTGTCAGGGTCTGGTTTTGTCCGGCAGCGGCCGGCTCTGGGGATATTGTGGCGGACATTCCGCCGGCAAGGTTGCCGGCCGTGCCGAGGATGGTCCGGGCCAGGGCATCGTTTTCGCGGAACGGGGCTGCGTTGGTGCGCGGCCGGGCAAAGGCTCCCGCGCCCCAGCCGGACGTTCCGGGGCCCACGCCGAACACGGTGGCCTGCGGGGTGCCGTCCGCCCCCACCAGCCGGTGCTGCGGGGTCACCAGCAGCTTGCCGGTGGAGTGGATCCCGTCCGCGGTCAGCAGCTGCTGCTCGGTTCCCAGCCCGCTGCCGTTCAGGGAGACCAGGACGGGGTTGAGTGACCGGACCACCGAGGTGGCCGGCAGCCTGGCCTCGATGAACGCCCGCGCCGAAACCACAGCATCGGATTGCGGGGACGCGGCCACGAAAGCCCCGGTTGCTTCATCGGGGGTGACCTCCACGCCGGGTCCCAGGAACTGCAGCAGCCCGGCTCGGTGCAGGGCCAGCATCTGCCGCAAACGGTGGGGCGGCGGCCCGGAATCGACGAAGCTGAAGAACCCGTGCCACCATCCATGGATGGTCTGCTGGGACCGGGCGTTCAGCCGGTCCGCGGGGACCACCCGGCCCACCTCCATGTACACGTGCAGCAGGGCCAGGAACAGGGCGAGCGTCTCGGGATGGTCCGGGGTGTCGCGGAGGGCGAGGTCGTGTTCGATGTATCCGGCCACGGCATCCTGCACGGCACGGTGGTCCGCGAAGCGGCGCCCGTCGAAGGGGCGGTCCAGCCGTTCGAGGTCCAGGTGCAGGGCGTCGTCCGGGACCGCGGCGGCCACCAGCTCTGCGCGCTCGCCGCTGTACCAGTCCAGCCCGGCGTACCGGGCCGCGAACGAATCCCAGCCCATGGCAGCCCGTTCGGGGCTTCCGGTCAGGAGCTCGCGGTAGTAGTAGTACCCGGCCTCCTTGGCCACCAGCGGCCAGAGGTGCTGGTGGAAGTCCAGTTCCCCGTGGCTCTGGAGCAGGGATTCCACAGCGGCAGGGGTGAAGAACCGCAGCGGTCCGGGTGCTTCACCGCGGAGGGTGGCAGAGATCTTGGAATGGTAGGGAACGCCGCGGCGCGACCCGGCCCACAGCCGCGGTTCCCGTCCGGACGGAAGGTAGCGCAGCCCGCCGTCGGGCGCTTCCTCGAACCGGCCGCCGCGGCCCTCCATCAGGATGACCAGCAAGTCCACGAAGGCCAGGCCCATGCCGGAGACGATGACGTCCTGGCCCGGGGCTATGCCGGAGTAGTCGACGTCGGTGGTGTAGCTGGGTGCCGCGTGGTACCCGCCGTGCCGGGCAGCGAAGTCCGCGTAGCCGGAGGAGGCGGCGTCCGGCAGGGAATCGGTGTGGCCCAGCGCGGTCACCAGGATGTCAGCGTGCACCGTCCGGCCGTTGGCCAGCGCGACTTCGTGCCCGCCGTCCGGCAGGGGTGAGATCCCGACGGCGGTGCTCCGGTGGGTGGTGACGCTGCGGTTCAGTGCCCTGGCGGCGCGGCGGAAGAACCATTCGAGGTACTGGCTCTGCAGCTGGCGGGTGGGGAACGTGGTGCCGTTGAGTGCCCGGAGCTGGTCCTGCAGGTGCTGCGGGAAGTCCGGCACGTCGGTGATGGACCCGTCCAGGACTCCGGCGGTCCACTCCACCAGCCCGGGGCCGGCAAAGGCGGGGCCGTCGCAGGCCACGGACTCGTCGGTGAACATGGTGATGTCCGCTGCCATGGAGTTCAGCAGCAGGCCCGGGTCCTGGTCGTACCGCCAGATGCGGCCCGAGCCCGGAACGTGCGGCTCCACCACATGGATCTCCAGCGGACCGGCAAAAACATCCGGCCGGTTGGCGGCGATGCGCTCCAGGACGCCGGCCGTGCGCGGTCCGCCACCGATGAATACGACGGCCGGAATCTTCGCTGGCATGGGGGCTCCTGACGGGCGGATGGGCGGGTTGGCGGGAGGTGCAGCGGCGCGTTGGCAGCCGCCGGAGTGCCCATGCTAGGCAGCGGTGACGACGCCGGTCGAGCGGCCGGTCACGCCCGTTAACTCCGCGTCACAACAGGTCAAAAGACGCAAGAAACCGACTCATGACGCAGTGCGAAGCCCGGTGAACTAATGCAACTTCCGGTGTTGCCGCCCCGTTTGGGCCGGTCCTAGATTTGCAGCCAGCAACCGGGGCAAAAGCCCAGGCCGGGGCGCCCGCTCCGGCCCGAACACCAGGACCCAGGACAAGAAGCGAGGTGGCACATGAGTTCAGCAACATCGAGGGTGGCGCAGGCACGGCCGGCACCCACGGGAGAGCCGGCAGCGACTGCGGAGACCGAAGCGGCGGCAGCCGCTCCCGGACAGGCGGCCACCGAATCCGCTTCTGCAACCGGCAGCAACCTGCCGTCAGGCGGGGGATTGCCGCCCGAAGGAACAGCGCGCATTGCCGCTGACTATTCCTCATACCGCGTGGTGGCTGCCAAGCATCCGTGGCGCTGGGTGGGAACTGCCGCCGTGGCGCTCGGCGTCCTGGCTGTGGCCTGGTCGCTGGCCACCAACCCGCGCTGGGAGTGGGGTGTGGTGGCGCAGTGGTTTACCGCGCAGTCAGTGGTCAACGGCCTGGTGGAAACCCTGAAGCTCACCGCCATCTCCGGCATCCTCGGCTTCGTGCTGGGCTTCATCCTGGCACTCATGCGGTTGTCCGCCTCGCCGCTGCTGGTGTCCGTCTCCTGGACGTTCTCCTGGATCTTCCGGTCCACGCCGCTGCTGGTCCAGCTGCTCCTCTGGTACAACCTGGGCTACCTCTACGAAAAGATCAGCCTGGGCATCCCGTTCACGGACGTGCGGTTCTTCGAGGTGCAGACCACCACGCTGATCAGCCAGTTCGCCGCGGCCGTCCTGGGCCTGACACTGAACCAGGCCGCCTACTCCGCGGAGATCATCCGCGGCGGCATCCTCTCCGTGGACCAGGGCCAGCTGGAGGCCGCTGCCGCCCTGGGCATCCCCGCCTGGCGCCGCTCCACGCGGATCGTCCTGCCGCAGGCCATGCGCGCCATCCTGCCCACCGCCTTCAACGAGATCATCGGCCTGGTCAAGGGCACTTCGATCGTCTACGTCCTGGCCTACTCGGAGCTGTTCTACACCGTGCAGGTGATCTACAACCGCACCCAGCAGGTCCTGCCGCTGCTGCTGGTGGCCACCCTCTGGTACGTGGTGATCACTTCCGTGCTCAGCGTCTTCCAGTACTACATCGAACGCCACTACTCCAAAGGCGCCGTGCGTAACCTGCCGCTGACGCCACTGCAGAAGGCCCGCAAGTTCTTCGCCACCCACGCCGTCACCAACCGGAAGAGCCTCTGATGACCGCCACCCTTTCAGCCCCCGCCACCCGCGGGCTCGTCGAAATCACCGGCGTCCGCAAGTCCTTCGGCGCCACCGAGGTGCTCAAAGGAGTCAGCCTCACCGTGGAGCCGGGCGGCGTGGCCGTGATCGTGGGCCCGTCCGGTTCCGGTAAATCCACCCTGCTGCGCACCATCAACCACCTGGAAAAGGTGGACGGCGGCCACATCTCCATCGACGGCAAGCTGGTGGGCTACGAGATCCGCGGCCAGAAACTCCACGAACTGCGGGAGAAGGACATCCTCAAGCAGCGCACCGAGATCGGCATGGTGTTCCAGAACTTCAACCTCTTCCCGCACCTGACCGCCCTGGAAAACGTGGCGGAAGCACCTGTCGTAGCGCAGGGCCGTTCCAAGGAGGAAGCCCGCCGCCGCGGCCTGGAACTGCTGGACCGCGTAGGGCTCAAGGACCGCGCCGGCGCCTACCCCCGGCAGCTTTCCGGCGGACAGCAGCAGCGCGTCGCCATCGCCCGTGCCCTGGCGCTGGACCCCAAGATCCTGCTGTTCGACGAGCCCACCTCCGCCCTGGACCCGGAACTGGTCAACGAAGTGCTGGACGTCATCCGGGAACTGGCCAAGTCCGGCACCACCCTGATCATCGTCACCCACGAAATGGGCTTCGCCCGTGACGTGGCGGACACCGTGGTGTTCATGGACCAGGGCCAGATCGTGGAACAGGGCACCCCTCAGCAGATTTTCACCAACCCCCAGGAACCGCGCACCCGGAGCTTCTTCTCCAAGGTGCTCGAACCGGCTTTCAACATCTAAGGACCATCCATGGCTCTCTCCACCCCGCGCTTCCGTACGCGCCGCTCACTGGCAGCACTGCCCGCCGTCGTCCTCCTGGGAACGGCCGCGCTGTCCGCCTGCGCAGACCCCGGCGCTTCGGCCTCCGGTGACGCCTCCGGCGCGGCGCAGACGACGGCGGCACGCAACGGCGTGGTCTACAACACCTCCCCGGACCAGCAGCGGATCCGCGGCGGGAAGGACGCGGCGCTCGCCGCCAAGGTCCCCGGGTTGATCGGCAAGGACGGGAAGCTGACCGTGGCCACCACGGCCGGGTCCATTCCCCTGTCCTTCCACGCCACTGATGACAAGACGCCCATCGGCTCCGAGCTGGACATTGCCCAGCTGGTGGCGGACAAGCTGGGCTTGGAACTCGACGTCCAGGTCACGTCCTGGGAGAACTGGCCGCTGAAGACCCAGTCTGGCGACTTCGAGGTAGTTTTCTCCAACGTGGGCGTCAACAAGGACCGCGTGAAGCTGTTCGACTTCGCCAGCTACCGCGCCGCGTTCATGGGCTTCGAAGCCAAGAAATCCGCCACCTACGACATCAAGGGTGCGGACGACATCTCCGGTCTGCGCGTCTCCGTCGGCTCCGGCACCAACCAGGAAAAGATCCTGCTGGCCTGGAACAAGGAGCTGGAGGACAAGGGCAAGGCGCCGGCCACCCTGCAGTATTACCAGTCCGAGGCGGACACCATCCTGGCGCTGTCCTCGGGCCGCACGGACCTCAACATCGCCCCCTACCCGTCCACCGTGTACCGGGAAAACACCCGCGACGACCTGAAGGTGGTGGGCAAGGTGAACGCCGGCTGGCCGTCAGAGACGCTGGTGGCCGCCACGTCGCTGAAGGGCAACGGGCTGGCTCCGGTGATCACTGAGGCCCTGAACTCCGCCATCAAGGACGGTTCCTACGGCAAGGTCCTGGAACGCTGGGGCCTGTCAGAGGAAGCGCTGCCGGAAGCCAAGACCATCACGGAGGACAACTACGCCGCCAGCCAGACCGCCGCCACGGCCACCGCCAGCGCATCAGCCGAAGCATCGAAGAAGTCCTCATGAAATTCCAGGTCCTGGACATCATTCCGCACCTGAAGAACCCGCTCACCGGGGAGATCGTCTCCACCGCGGACCGGCTGAACCAGGTAGTGGAAACGGCCCGCCGGGCAGAAGCCCTGGGCTTCGACAGCTTCTCGGTGGGGGAGCGGCACGCCGGCGAGTTCATCTCCTCCTCTCCCACCACCGTGCTGGCGGCCATCGCAGCCGTGACGGACCGGATCCGGCTGCACACCGGCGTCACGGTGCTGTCCGTGCTGGACCCGGTGCGGGTGGCTGAGGACTACGCCACCATTGACCAGCTCAGCCGCGGCCGCCTGGAAATCACCGTCGGCAAAGGCAACGAGGTGCTGCAGTACCCGCTCTTCGGCCTGGACCTGGCGGACCAGTGGGACCTGCTGGCCGAAAAGTACGGGCTGCTGCGCCGGCTGTGGCGCGAGGAAGGCGTCACCTGGTCCGGCAGGTTCCGGTCCGCGCTGACCGAGCCGGCCACCACCACGCCCCGTCCCTTCGACGGTCCGCCGCGTATTTGGCACGGCTCTGCTACAACGCAGACGTCGGCCGCCCTGGCCGGCAAGTGGGGCGATCCCCTGTTCACCGCCAACGCCATCCAGCCGCGGGAAAACTATGCCGTGCTGATCGATCACTACCGCGAAGAGTACGAACGCCACGGCCACGACCCCCGCCACCAGTACGTGGGCTCGGGCTGCGGCGCCGGCGGCGTGTTCATCGCCGACACCACTCAGGAGGCGGTGCGCCAGTTCGGGCCCGTCTACGAGGCTTTGACGGCCAACCGCAACGTGCCGGGCAACAACTCGCCCTTCCGGGACATCCAGCACGCCGTGGCCGAGGGGCCCGCGCTGGTGGGCAGCCCGGAGCAGGTGATCGACAAGATCCTCAGCTACCACCAGCTGTACCGCCACGACCTGCAGTCCATCTCCCTGCCCACCACCCTGCCCTTCGAACAGCAGCTGGAAATCCTCGAACGCGTCGCCCTCGAAGTGATCCCGGCCGTCCGGGCCGCAGCGCCCACCAGCCTGTGGGAGGCCGGGGACCCCTACGGCAGCCGCCCCGAATTCACGCGATCCAACCCGTCCGCCAACGCCAGCAGGAGTGAGAACGCCCTTGTCCACTGAAACAGCCCTCGAAACCTTCGACGCCGACTGGCAGGAGTGGCATGCGGCGCATGAGCGCCACCGCGCCCACCCGCACGGCTTCCTCGCGGTGACCCACCTCCACTGGCTCAGCAGCGACGCCGCCGCGCTGGAAGGCGCCCCGGGCACCTGGAGTGCGGAGGCCGACGTCGTCCGCGTTGTCCTGCAGCCGGGTGAGAGCCTGCAGCAGGACGGCAGGGAACTGAACACCGAAGCCGGCGCAACCGTGGAGTTCGGACCCATCGCCGAACGCGGCGGGATCAACCTCGTGTCCGGCGAGACCGTCATCGAGGTGGCCAAGCGCGGCGGCGAGTACATCGTGCGGCCGCGGAACCCGGAGAACGGGCTGCTCCGCGAGTACCAGGGCACGCCCGCCTACTCGCCCGATGCCGCCTACGCCGTCCGCGGAACCTTCGTTCCGTTCGAATCGCAGCGGCCCACCACGGTGGGCGCCGCCGTCGAGGGCATCCAGCACGTTTACGAGGCCCCGGGTGAGATCCGTTTCAAGCTGGCCGGCCAGGAACTGGCACTGACCGCTTTCAACGGGCACGCCCCGGGTTCCCTGTCGGTGCTGTTCACAGACCAAACCTCCGGCGCCACCACCTACGCGGCCAACCGCTCGCTCTCCGTGGTGCCCGCAGCGGACGGCTCCGTGGTGCTGGACTTCAACCGGGCGGTCAACCTGCCGTGCGCCTACACGGACCTGGCCACCTGCCCGCTGCCCCCGGCCGAAAACCGGCTGCCCGTGCCCATCGAGGCCGGCGAGAAGATTCCCTACGAACGTCAGGACCAGAAGTGAGCAACACCGACACCCCTTCGGCCGAGGGAAGCCAGGCCGGCTTCCTGGCCATCGAGCTTGACGGCGCCGGCTGGGACGGGGCGGACATCTCCCGTGCCGTGCTGGCGGCAGAGTCCGCCGGCTTCCACGCAGCCACCTTCACGGACGCGCCGGTTCCCGGCCGTGCCAACGCACTGCAGCGGGCAGCGTTCGCCGGCCCGGTCACCAGGTCGATTGCCCTGGTGCCTGAAGTGGACACCGTCTACACCGAGCCGTTCCATGTTTCCACCCAGCTGGCCAGCCTCGACTACGTCTCCGGCGGCCGTGCCGGGTGGATCGTGACCGCCGCCGAATCGCCCGAGGCGGCTGCCGCCGTTGGACGTTCTTCCGTCACCGGCGCCGCGCTGGGCCAGGAAGCTGCCGCGTCCATTGAGGTGTCCAGGCGGCTTTGGGACTCGTGGGAGGACGACGCCGTGATCCGCGACGTCCCCACCGGGCGGTACATCGACGTGGACAAGCTCCACTATGCCGACTTTGAGACACCGGCCGGGTTTGCCGGCGCGGGCTACTCGGTGAAGGGCCCGTCCATCATTCCGCGGCCGCTGCAGGGACAGCTGCCCGTCCTGGCTCCGGCATCGCTGCTCGGTGAAGTGCCGGCTGACGCCGTGGACGCCGTACTGGTGTCCGCGCCAACCCCTGAACTGCTGGCCGCGGAAGTCCTCGACGTGCGTTCCCGGGTGGGTGGGTCCGTGGCGGTAATCGCCGAGCTCGACGTCGTCCTCGACTCGCGCGGGCAGGCTGCGGCGTCGCGCGCAGCCGCCACCGGCGTGGACGCCGACGGCGGCCGGGCGGCCTTCGCGGGCACCGCCGCCGCCCTGGCGGACTTCCTGGAGTCGCTGCTGGCGGACGCTGACGGCGTGCGCCTCCACCCGGCGTCGCTCGCCCTGGACCTCGACGAACTGGGACGCCTGGTCCTGCCCGAGCTGCGCCGCCGCGGAGCGCTCCGCCCCGTGCTGCAGGACGGAACCTTCCGCGACCTGCTGGGCCTGGAGCGCCCGGCCAGCCGCTACGCCCCTGCCGCCGCCGGCACCGGAAAGTAAGGAAAAACCATGACACAGCACAACCGTGCTAAATCCGACATCTTCCAGCCCACCGGTCAGATCCAGTTCGGCATCTTCTTCCAGGGCGTCAACTCAGGCACCATCTGGAAGGCGGCGGAATCCGGCTCGCAGACCGACTTCGAATCCTTCCGCCGCATCACCCAGACCGCAGAACGCGGACTGTTCGCCGCCTTCTTCCTCGGCGAGGGACTGCGCCTGCGCGAGCACCTGGGCCGCCCGCACGCCCTGGACGTGGTGGGCCGCCCGGACGCGCAGACCATGCTCGCCGCCCTGGCGTCGGTGACCAAAAACATCGGCCTGGTGGCCACCCAGAACACCACCTACAACGACCCCGCAGACCTGGCGCACCGGCTCGCCTCGCTGGACCTGATCTCGGGCGGCCGCGCCGCGTGGAACATCGTCACCACGGACAACGCCTGGACCGGCGCCAACTTCCGCCGCGGCGGGTACCTGGACCACGCGGACCGGTACAAGCACGCCGAGGCATTCGTGGAGACGGCCAAGCGGATCTGGGACTCCTGGGAGACCCCCGCCGGCCCCGCCCGCCGTGTGCTCCACGAAGGCCAGCACTATACGGTGGACGTCACACCGCGGCTGCCGCGCAGCGCCCAGTACCGGCCGGTCCTGTTCCAGGCCGGCGACTCGCCCGAGGGCCGGAACTTCGCTGCCCGCCAGGCCGACGTGATCTTCTCCGCCCACCCGAAGTTCGACGACGCCCTGGAGTTCCGCAAGGACCTCGTGGAGCGATCGGTGGCGGCGGGCCGCGGCGCCAACGCCGTGCAGATCATGCCGGCCAGCGAATTCATCCTCGCGGCCACCGCAGAAGAGGCCGCGGAAAAGAAGGAATGGGTGCGGAGCCTGCAGATCGGCCCGCAGCAGGCTGTCGCCTACCTGGAGCAGTTCTGGGGCCGCGAACTGTCCGCCTACGATCCCGACGGCCCGCTGCCCGAGATCGATCCCGTGGTGGAGGAGACCTCCGAGACCCGCGGCAGCGGCTTCCACGGCGCGAAGGCCCGCCAGCTGGCGGACCAGTGGCGTGCCGAGGCCAAGGACAAGGGCCTGTCCATCCGCCAGTTCGTGACCTCCAAGACGGCGCGGATCGACGCCACGTTCACCGGGTCCTACACGGCCGTGGCGGACCACCTGGCCGAATACGCCCGGACGGGCGCGGTGGACGGGTTCAACATCTCGCCGTGGCTGGTTCCCACCGGCCTGGATGACATCGTCAACCACCTGGTGCCGGAGCTGCAGGAGCGCGGCGTGTACCCCACGGAGTACCGCGGCAGCACGCTGCGCGAGAATCTCGGCCTGGAAACGCCTGTGCGCACGGCCGACGCGCCGTCCGGGGCGGTCCGCGCCTGATGCGTACTGCAACCTGGCGGGGAAGGGACGACGACGGCGGCGAGGAGAGCGCCGTCGCAGGCCCTTCCCTGGGGGCTGCTTCGGAGGAAACCTGCAGGCTGCAGCTGACCGTGTGGGAGCAGTGGCTGTAGGCCCTTCCTTAACTGACGCGGGCCGCCGCACCACCCGTATGGCCTGGGTGGTGCAGCGGCCCGCTCGAATCTGCCTGGGGGAGACCCCGCGTGGCCCGCGGCTTAGTTGAGGTAGCCGTTCGGGTTCAGGACGTACTTCGTGGCCGCTCCGGCATCGAATTCCGCGTAACCGCGGGGGGCGTCTTCGAGCGAGATGGCCGTGGCGTTGACGGCCTTGGCGATGTGGATCCTGTCATGCAGGATCGCCATCATCAGCTGCCGGTTGTACTTCATCACCGGGCACTGGCCGGTGGCGAAGGAAAGGGACTTGGCCCAGCCCGTGCCCAGCGACAGGGACAGGCTGCCCTTCTGGGCTGCCTCATCCGCGGCGCCCGGATCTCCGGTGACGTAGAGGCCGGGAATGCCGACGGACCCGCCGGCGGTGGTGATGTCCATCAGCGAATTGAGCACCGTGGCCGGTGCCTCCTGGGCGCCGTGGCCGTGTCCGCGGGCTTCGAAGCCGACGGCGTCGATTCCGGAATCCACTTCCCGGACGCCGAGGATCTGCTCGATCTGGTCGGCGGGGTCGCCGTTGGCCACGTTGACGGTTTCGCAGCCGAAGGACCGGGCCTGGGCCAGGCGGTCCTCATTGAGGTCTCCGACGATGACCACCGCTGCACCCAGCAGCTGCGCGCTTGCGGCCGCGGCAAGGCCCACGGGTCCCGCTCCGGCAACGTAGACGGTGGAGCCGACGCCGACACCCGCTGTGACGGCGCCATGGAAACCGGTGGGCAGGATGTCGGAGAGCATGGTCAGGTCCATGATCTTCTCAAGGGCCTGGTCGCGGTCCGGGAAGCGCAGGAGGTTCCAGTCGGCGTAGGGGACCAGGACGTATTCGGCCTGGCCGCCAACCCACCCACCCATATCCACGTAACCGTAGGCGGACCCTGGACGGTCCGGGTTGACGTTCAGGCAGATTCCGGTCTTGCGCTCCTTGCAGTTCCGGCAGCGGCCACAGGAGATGTTGAAGGGGACCGAGACGATGTCCCCCACCTTGATGAACTCGACGTCCGGCCCGGCCTCAATGACTTCACCGGTGATTTCGTGCCCCAGGACGAGTCCAGCCGGGGCGGTGGTGCGGCCGCGGACCATGTGCTGGTCCGAACCGCAGATGTTGGTGCTTACGGTGCGCAGGATGACCCCGTGCGGAACCTTCCGGCCAACATTGATGGGATTGACGCCGGGGCCGGCCTGCAGTTCGAAGGTGGGGTAGGGGGTATCGATGATTTCGACGACCCCGGGCTCCTTGTACGCAACGGCTTTGTTACCTGACATGGGCATGGCTCCTATGGTTGGCATTTGATTGCCACGGAAGGCCCGACGCTTGGTGCATCAGACCTTCCGTGTTGTTTTACTTTTCACTTGCGGTGAATCATGGGGCGGGCGGCGCCCGCAGTTTGAGGGGGCGGCTAGGCGTCGATCACCATGTCGGTGCGCGCGGTGGAACAGCAGGGCAGGAACTTGCCGGCGTCGATTTCCCGCTTGCGAATTCCACCCTGGTGGTTCATGTCCACCTCACCGGACAGCTTGACCACCTTGCAGGAACCGCACATGCCCTCCTTGCAGTTGGCGCCGATCCGGACACCCGCACGCTGTGCCACCTCGAGGATGGGCAGCTCCGGGTCGATCCGCACATTGATGCCGGTGCGCATGAAGGACAGCGTGAGGCTGCCGGTTCCCACGGTCTCGAAGCTGGAGGCATCGGGAGCGCTTGTTTCGGGCGCGGTGCCGGTGGTCTCTGCGGCCGGAGCGTCCGGGTCCACCGCTTCCAGCGGCATGCCGGAAGCCTGCAGGGTTCCGTCCTCGTCGTAGCCGGGCTCGTACATGCCGAACGCGGCGGGCTGGCCCTCGTAGTAGTCCTCGGCTGAATCGGCGATTTCCTCGGCGATTTCTTCGGCAATGTCGGCTGCAAGCGCGAGCTCCGCCTGGTATTCGAGGAGGGTCTGCCGGTCGCCCGAGAAGAACTCCATGTAGATGGAGGTGTCGTCGACGCCCACCTTTTTCAGCAGCTCAGTAGCGGTGTTCAGGTAACCCTCCGGGCCGCAGGCGTACACCTGCCGGCCGTTGGCGTCGGGGGCCACCTCGTCGATCATCGCGGCGGACAACCGTCCCTTGAAGCCTTCCCATTCGTCGGGCCTGCCGCGGTCGCCCAGGGCGTAGAAGACCTTGACGCGCGAGTCCACGGAAGCGATGTAGGCAAGCTCCCGGTGGAAGGCGAAGCCGCCGGCTTCGGCGCCGTGGTAGAGGACCACCACGTCGGCTGTTCCGGGCAGGTCGTGGATGGTCCGCAGCATCGACATGATAGGCGTGATGCCGGCGCCGGCCGCCAGGAAAAGGTACCGTGCGCGCCGGTCCGCATCGGGCAGGTGGAATGCACCCACAGGTCCCAGCATGTCCAGGACGGTGCCCGGCCGCACGTTGTCGTGCACCCACGGTGAAACCAGTCCGCCGGCGTCGCGCTTGACGGTGACGCTGAAGGTCCAGGGTTCCGTGGGCGAGCTGGACAGCGAGTAGCTGCGGTCCACCGGCTCCTGGTCTTCGCCGTTCACCGGGAAGGCAATGTTCACGTATTGGCCCGCACGGAACGCCAGGGGAGCCCCGTCGCAGCGGCGGAACACGAACGTCATCATGCCGCCCGCTTCGGGGACGGTCTCAACGCATTCAGCCATGAACTCCTGCGGGTGCCAGGGCCCCAGGGCGCGCGCGGCGCCTGCGGGTCCCTCGGTGGTGCCCATCACCCTGTTCCACGGCATCTCCAGGCCGCGGATACGCTGCGGCTCCTGGACAGCCGCCGTTTCAGAGAGGAGCTCAATCATGCCAAGTGCTCCTGCACCCGCTGCACGTACCAGTTGATGAAGGCCTCCACCTGGTATTCGCTCTTCATGTACGGGCCGGGCTCGTACGCCGGGCTTGCTGCGCCCTGCTGGCACAGCTCAACGAACGCCTTGTCCTGGATGTTGGTCTGCTCCCAGGTGTAGGTCAGCTTCTCACGGTCGTAGTCGACGCCTTCCACGGCGTCGTCGGCCACCAGCCAGGTGGTGCGGACCAGGGTCTGGTGTTCGTTGATGGGGAAGACGCCGAAGGTGATGACGTGGTCGCTCTGGAAGTGGAACCAGCTGTTCGGCTGCAGGTGCATTGAGCAGCGGCCCAGGCGGAAGTCCCGCAGGTCACCGAGCAGCTTCTTGGAGAGCCGGCGGCCGTCGGCGGAGAAGGATTCGCCTTCTCCGTCAAGGGATTCCCGGGAGATGCGGATGCCTGCGATGCGGGTGTCCAGTTCCTCGACCACCTCGTAGGGGAGGCCGTAGCGGCGGCACCGCTCCTCGAGCGAGGACTGTGCTTCCTTGTTGCGGTCCCACACCTCCTCGAGGTGGGTGGGAATCAGGCCTTCCGTCAGGCCCCAGGTGGGGAAGAGGGAGCAGGCGAGTTCCGGGTGCCCGTCGCAGTGGTAGCACTCACGGTTGTTCTCCATGACGAGCTTCCAGTTGCCCTCTTCGATGATGTTCTGCTGGTAGGCAATCTTCGTCTTGGACAGGTCATGCGGTGCCAGGTACGGCTCGAAGATCTTCGAGGTCTCATCGAAGTCCGTGGGCGGCTCGTTGGCGATGCAGACGAAGATGAGGCCGGCCACCTCGCGGCTGTGGGCCCGCTTGAGGGCGAAGCAGTTCTTGTCGAACTTGGCTTCGCCGGGAGCGGAGGCGTGGATCAGGTTGCCCTCGGGGGAGTAGGTCCAGGAGTGGTAGCCGCAGACGAGGTTACCGGTGGAACCGGCATTCTCGGTCAGGACGCGGGCACCGCGGTGGCGGCAGACGTTGTGCAGGACGTTGACGCCGCCGTCATCGTTGCGGAGCACGATCAGGGAATAGGGGCCGTAATCGACAGTGATGTAGTCGCCTGGCTCGGGCAGCTCGGCAACGCTGCCGGCAAAGATCCAGTGCTGGCCGAAGATGGCCTCCATGTCGATCTTGAAGATCGTGGGGTCGGTGTAGAAGGGGGCGTCGAGGGAGTAGCCCGTGCGCCGGAACTCGAACAGCGCTGCGATCTCTGCCTGCTGCTCTGCAGGCAAAGTCGCAGCGAGTTTTCCGCGTGAGTTGAGGGGCACGTTCACTGGAGCAGTCATTTTTTCCTCCCGGGAGGCTGGGTAAGTATGCGGTTGGTGGGGAGACTTCGGAGTTGGTGGAGGCAACTCACGGTGTCGGAATGTCGCCGTTACGAGGTGGGGGAGGATCGACGCGGAAGAAGACCGGGTGTCCGGATTGAGCTTTTGGCAAGCCTCTCCATCTTGGGGTCCTTCCGCATGCGTCTTACGCAACAACAATCATGATGTGCAACAGCGTGACGTATGCCACGCCGACTGTCAAGTAGTTACAAACACGTGGCCGCGGCCACAGAAATGTCTTGACATCGGAGTACGGCAGGGCGCCGCGGCATGGCGGCTGAGTGGCCCGTCGGGCGCCGGTGCGGCCCCGTCAAAAAGCAACGGATTCCCTCCTGCAGGCGGGCAGCACGGAAGGGCCGACGACGGCCTGGCGCGTGCCGTCGTCGGCCCTTCCCTGTGCGTTGTACAGGAGGCGGTGGCGCCGCCTAGGGCACCTTGACCGCGACGGCCCCCTCCTCGGCCGGAACAGGGTCGGCTGGAAGAGATTCAGCCGGAGCAGCGTCCGGGGCCGGGCCTGCGGACGGGTGGGCTGCCACTGCGGCGGCGTGCTCGGCCAGCACGCCTGTCTGGTGCCTGATCTTCAGCCGGTACAGCAGGGCCCCGCCGCCGGTCACGGCAGCCACGAACAGAACGCCGCCCCACTGCAGGTACCACTCGAAGGGCGGCACCGAGTTGTAGATCTCCGGCCGCGGCCAGATCAGGTTCACCGTCATGGCACCGCCCCACAGGACCGCGAGGATGTTCACCGGCAGCCCCCACTTGCCCATGCAGAACCCTGGCTCGGCACCGTCGGCATCGGCCAGCGGCCACTTCTTCAGAAGCCGCTTGCGCAGCAGTGGAACCGTCACCAGCAGGTAGGACATATAGATCAGCACGATGCTGATGCTGGACAGGATGGTGAAGATGGCCGGCTGCATCACGTTGATCAGCAGCGGCAGGACCGCCAGGATGCCGACGACAATGGCAGCCACGGTGGGGGTGCGGCGGACCGGGTCCACCTTGCTGAGCTGCCGGCTGAACGGCAGGTTGTTGTCCCGGGCCATGGCGAACATCATCCGGATCGCAGCAGCGTGGACGGCCAGGGTGCACACCACCACAGCCACCACGATGCAGGCCAGGAACGCCTTGCCGAACGGGCCGCCCAGGACACTGAGCACGATGTACTGCAAGCCGCCGTCGGCCGATCCCACCTTCGGATCGGTGAGGTCCGGTGCGGCAAGGATCCCGAACAGCAGGATGAGCCCGCCCAGCAGGAACGACGCGGTGACGGCGCGGAGGATGGCCTTGGGCGCCGTCTTCTTGGGGTCCTTGGTCTCCTCACCCAGCGAGCTGGCGGTGTCGAAGCCGTACATGACGTAGCCGGAGGCCATGGCCCCGATCAGGAAGACGCCGAAGAAACCGAGGTCGTGCCCCTCGCCGAAGCCCGCCGTATCGAAGAAGACCTCCGGCCCGCGCACCACATGCCAGCCCAGGGCGAGGATCAGCAGCACCGCCGCCACCAGCTCCACGAAGACGCCGATGCTGTTGATCCGCGTCATCAGCTTCACGCCGAAGGCGTTGATCAGGGTGGAGATGGTGATCATGATGGTGGCCAGCACCACGCCGTTCATGGCGAAATCGAACGGGCCGGTACCGTCGCCGACGAACTGGAAGCCGGACCAGAGTTGCGGCAGCGTGATCTGCAGTGCCAGCGCCACCGAGCCCAGCGCCATGATGGACGACAGCAGCAGCAGCCAGCCGGCCAGCCAGGACGACGTCCCGGACGCCAGCCGCTTGGCCCAGTTGTAGACCGAACCGGCCACCGGGTAGCGGCCGGCGAGCTCGGCAAAACAGAGGGCCACCATCAGCTGGCCCACGAACACGATGGGCCAGGACCACGCGTACGCGGGGCCGGCCATGGAGAAGCCGAAATAGAACAGCTGGAAAACGCCGGTGAGGATGGAAATGTAGCTGACGCCTGCAGCGAAGCTGGCGAACTTGCCGATGCTGCGGTCCAGGGTCTGGGTGTAGCCAAATTCGTCCATGCCGCTTGAATCAATACTCTTGCTGGGTTCCACTGTGGACTCCTAAATCAGAAAAGCACGATGGGATCGGCCGCCCTGGGGCGCGGCTGAGTCGGAGGGGCGGCGTGCACGCGGCGTGGCCATATTAAGCCCGCTGCCGCAGTGCCGTGCCCGTCAGGCGAAGGAAGGGGCGAATTCCTCCTCTGCCGTTGCCGCGGAGCTGCCGGCGCCGGCGTAATCCGCCTTGACCAGATCGGCGCAGCGCTCGCCGATCATCATCACCGTGATGTTGGGGTTGACCGTGACGTGCTCAGGCATGACGGACGCATCGGCGACCCGGAGCCCGGTGACCCCCTTGACCCGCAACCGGGCGTCCAAAGGTGACATCCCGTCGTCGTCCGCTCCCATCCGGACGGTGCCCACCGGGTGGTAGACGGTGTTGTGGGTCTTGCGGATGTAGTCCTGCAGTTCCTCGTCCGTCTGCGCCTCAATGCCGGGCGAAAGCTCGCGGCCCGTCCATTCCGCCATGGCGGGCTGGGCGGCGATCTCCCTGGCCTTGCGGATGCCGGCCACCATGACGCGCATGTCGTGGCCGTCCGGGTCCGTGAAGTAGCGCGGATCCACCATCGGCTTGTCCCGGAAGTCGCGGCTGCGCAGCCGCACTGTCCCGCGGGAGCGGGCGTGGGTGACGTTGGGGGTAAGGCTGAAGCCGTTCTCCGTGGTGGGGTAGCCGTGCCGCAGGGTGTTCATGTCGAACGGGACGGAGCCGTAGTGCATCATCAGGTCCGGGCGGTCCAGGCCGTCCTCGGTGGGGGTGAAGATGCCGATCTCCCACCACTGCGTTGAGGTCTGCACCATGGGCTGCCTGGCCTCGAACTGCACCACGCCTTCGGGGTGGTCCTGCAGGTTCTCACCCACGCCGGGGGAGTCCACCAGGACCTCAATACCGTGGGCGGCGAGGTGTTGGGCCGGGCCGATGCCGGAGAGCATGAGCAGCTTGGGCGAATCGATGGCGCCGGTGGACAGGATGACTTCCTGCCGCGCGGAGAGCCGGTGGGTGCGTCCGAACGCTCCGTCCACCACGTCCACGCCGGTGCAGCGCTTGTCCGCATCGAACACCAGCTGGCGGGCGCGGAGGCCTGTCAGCAGGGTGAAGTTGTCCCGCTCGATGATGGGGTGGATGTAGGACACCGAACTGGAGGACCTGGTGCCGTCCGCCCGGCGGTTGATCTGGAAGAAGTTGGCGCCGTTGACCACGGTGGTGCCGGTGTTGAACCTGGCGCGGGGAATGCCCGTCTGTTCGCAGGCGTCCAGGAGCGCGACGCCGGCAGGATCGGCCGGGGGCACGTTCATCAGGTGCACGGGGCCCGAGTCCCCGTGGTGGGGTGCGTCCGGGCCGGCGTCCTGGTTGGTTTCGAGGCGCTTGTACAGCGGCCAGGCGGTGTTCGCGTTCCAGCCGGTGGCGCCGTACTTGGACTCCCACTCGTCGATGTCCTCGCGCGGGGCCCAGAACGCGATGCAGGAGTTGTGGCTGGAGCAGCCACCCATCACCCTGGCGCGGGCGTGCCGCATGAACGAGTTGCCGTTCTCCTGCGGCTCGACGGGGTAGTCCCAGTCGTAGCCGGATTCAAGCAGTTCCATCCAGCGGTCCAGCTGCAGGATTTCGGGCAGGTTGCGGTCGTCCGGGCCCGCCTCAACGAGGGCCACGGTAACGTCCGGATCCTCGCTCAGTCGCGCGGCCACGGCGGCACCGGCGGACCCGCCGCCGATGACGACGTAATCGAATTCCCGTTGCATGGCGTCGTCGATGTTGTCGAAGTGCATCTAGTTCTCCTTGCTGTGGTCAGCGAACCAGCCGGTGACCTGCGGGCTGGTGTTCTGGTAGATGTGCTTGGCTTCCTGGTACTCGGCAAGGCCGGTGGGGCCCAGCTCGCGGCCGACGCCGGACTGGCCGAAGCCGCCCCACTCGGCCTGGGGGAGGTAGGGGTGGTAGTCGTTGATCCAGATGGTGCCGTGCCGGAGCCTGCCCGCCACCCGCTGCGCCTTGCCGGCGTCCTGGGTCCAGACGGCGCCGGCCAGGCCGTAGACGGTGTCGTTGGCGGTGGCCACGGCTTCGTCCTCGGTGCGGAAGGTTTCCACGGTGACCACCGGGCCGAACGCCTCGTCGGTGACCACGGACATGCCGCGCTGCACCTGGTCCAAAATGGTGGGCTGGTAGTAGAACCCGGCGTCGTATTTTTCGCCTTCGGGTGCCGCGCCGCCGGTCCGGAGCCGCGCGCCTTCCTCGATGCCGCGCTGGACGTACGCGTTGACCTTGTCCCGGTGGGCGACGGAGATCAGCGGCCCGGATTCGGCGTCCTCGTCGAAGGGGCCGCCCAGCCGGATGCCCTGGGCACGGCGAACCAGTTCGTCCACGAAACGTTCGGCGATGGATTCCTCCACCACCAGCCGGGCGCCGGCGGAGCAGACCTGGCCGGAGTGGACGAACGCGCCGTTGAGGGCGTTGTCAACGGCGGCGTCGAAGTCAGCGTCCGCGAACACCACGTTGGGGTTCTTGCCGCCGAGTTCCAGCGCCACCTTCTTGACGGTGCCGGCAGCGGCCGCGGCGATGCGCTTGCCGGTTTCCAGGCCGCCGGTAAAGGAGACGAGGTCGACGGCGGGGTGTTCCGAAAGGGGCGCGCCCGCCTCGGGACCGGTCCCGGTGACGAGATTGGCCACGCCGTCGGGCAGGCCCAGGTCGTGCAGCAGCTGCATGGCCAGGATGCTGGTGGAGGGGGTCAGCTCGGAGGGCTTGAGGACGAAGGTGCAGCCGGCGGCCAAGGCCGGGGCGATCTTCCAGGCGGCCTGGAGGAGCGGGTAATTCCAGGGCGTGATCAGGCCGCAGACGCCCACGGGTTCGTAGACGATCCGGCTCACGACGTCGGCGTTCCCGGCGTCGACAATCCGCCCCGCCTGCTGCCCGGCGAGCCTGCCGAAGTATTCGAAGCAGGCGGCGATGTCATCCATGTCGATGCGGCTTTCCACCATCCGCTTGCCGGTGTCCAGCGACTCGGCACGGGCGAACTTCTCGCGGTGTTCCCGCAGGCCGGCGGCGACCTTGAGGAGGAATGCGCCGCGATCGGGTGCCGGGACGCCGGACCAGACGCCTGAATCGAAGGCGGCGCGGGCGGCTGTGATGGCACGCTCCGCGTCTGCTTGGCCGGCCTCGGACACCGTGGCGACCAGTTCGCCGTCGGCCGGGTTGCGGATTTCACGGACGGCGCCGGACGCGGCGGCCTCCCACGATCCGTTGATGAACAGGGTGGTTGCTGTATCTGTCATGTGTCTCCCTAAGTGGTAGGTCACGGGCCGCGCCGGCTGGTGCAACGGCCGCGCTGCGGGCGCGGCAGAGCAGCGCCGGGTGGTGCGGCGGCTGTGCTGCGGAGGTGACTTTTGCGGTGCGCGGTGTCCGTGGTGCGAACATCGCGCCGGGCTTCGGGCCGGCGGGGCTTAGTGCGGCGCGGAGCGGAGGGTGAAGTGCCGGCCCCTGTCAGCGAAAACCCGGGCGGGTGTGGCGTACGTCATAGAAGGACAGTAATGCATGTTGAACGAGTGTTCAATAGCAGGTTGAACACTCGTTCAAATGTGACTCGAGGGTCAGGGTTTGTGGCGCTTCTGCCTAAACGGCGTCCGGTGCAGGGGCGAAGGCAATGTCCTCGGTGCGCTGGATGCTGCGCTGGATGGAGGCCTTGTCCACGCCCAGGAGGGAGGTCAGCCACATGCCGTTCTGGATGACCACCACATCTGATGCGCGTTCCCGGCACTCCGCCCAGGTGAGCCCGGGCCGGGCATTGGCCACGAGTGCGGCGAGGCCGTCGATGTACCGGTCAAAGGCGGCGGCGTTGATTTCGGCGTAGCCCTCATCGGCCTGGGCGAGGGCCCAGAGGTGGAGACGCAGCGACAGGTATTTGGTGGTCAGCAGATCCGCGCCCGCCACCCGGCGCAGGGCCGTGCGCAGCTGTTCGTCGGGAGTCGAGTCCGGATCCGGTGTGACCAGCAGGAGGTCGTGCTCGTCGACACGGTGGAGGGCTGCCCGGATCAGGCTCGTCTTGTCGTCGTAGTAATAGTTCACCAGGCCCAGGGCGACGCCGGCCTCCCGGGCCACGGAGCGCATGCTCACGCCGGAGATCCCGTGCCGGGAGAGCAGGTCCAGGGCCGCTTCGAGGATGCGGGACTGCCTGTCGAGCTGCTCGCCGGAGTTCACGGTATTAGTCCCCATCTGGCCAGACTATTGCCAAACTCGCCGGCAGTGCACTTTCCCCCGTTCCGCAGCAGTGATGTTGCGGCTGAGTGGTCAGTCGACGACGCCGTTCATGTCATCGAACACCAGGTAGTCACCGTGGGCGGCCTGGAAGCCGAAGCTTTCCCAGTACCGGCGCAACGATGCCTTCGCGGCCTCGTACCCGTCCGTTCCTTCGGCGGGGGCGTTGTCCGTGGGCGCCGGGACTGCTTCGAGGATGACCTTGGACGCTGACCGGCCCACGCTGCTCAGGACGGCTTTCAGGATCTCGTGGCCGAGCTTGTTCGTGCGGAATTCCTTAGCCACGTGCAGCTTGGAAAGGATCAGCAGATCCCCGCCCAGGGCCAGCTCCTTGACCAGGTCCGGGCGGTTGATCGTCAGCATTTCACCCACCGCGGCGACGTCCGGGTTCACGGCATCCAGGGTCAGGAACAGATCGATGATCCCGGCGTCCGGAACAACATACAGTTCCGCTTCGCCGACGCGGACTTCCTTGCCGTCGCCGCCGTCGTCCGCGCCGTCCCAGGTGCGGCCGTTGACGCTGACGTTCCACACGAGGGGATAGTCGTCCGGATCGTGGTGCACGCCGGGCCTGCCACGGAACTGGCAGCGGTAATCGAAGGTCAGATACTCAGGGAGAAGTACTTCCACCGGAACTCCTAGTGCCACCACGCAATCGGCCTCGCGGCCCCATAGTCCTAAGACTAGGGACGGCGCCGCCGCTGGCCGCCTACTTCTTGGGCAGGCCCGCCGGGTTCAGTTCGGACTTCGGGATTGCCTCGGAGGACAGGCCCCAGCGGTCCAGGATCTTGGCGTAGGTGCCGTCGTCAATCAGGTGGTTCAGGGCGGCCTGGGCTGCGACGGCCAGGCCGTTGCCCTTCTTGGTGGTGAACGCGATCTCGGCCTTCAGCGGCCAGCCGCCCTCCAGGGTGCCCACCTGCTTGGTCTTCCCGTCCTTCGCCGCCTTGTAGGCAGCCCCGGCGTTGGGCCCGAAGGTCAGGTCCGCCCGGCCCGACTGGAGGGCCAGTCCGGAGGCGGAGTCGTCGTCGTAATACTGGAACTCCACCGGCTTGAGGCCGTTCTTCTTGTTCTCCTCGTCCCAGCGCACCAGGATTGCTTCCTGGTTGGTGCCGGAGCCCACGATGACCCGCTTGCCCGCCACGTCCTTGGCTTCCTTCACCTCGGTGATGTCCGAGTCGCTCTTGGCGTAGAAACCGAGCAGGTCGTTGCGGTACGTGGCGAAGTCGAACTTCTCCTTGCGCGCCTCGGTGACGGTCACGTTGGAAAGGACGGCTTCGTATTTGGCCGACTCGATGCCCAACGGCCAGTCGGCCCACGCGACGGGGAGGACCTCAACCTGCAGGCCGAGCGTCTCGCCCACGGCGTAGGCGATGTCCACCTCGCTGCCAATCAGGGTCTTGTTGTCGGAGGCGAACGTGCTCAGCGGGGCCGTGCCGCCGGTGGTCACCACTGTCAGCTTGCCATCGGCCTTGATGGCGTCGGGAACCTGCACGGCCGCTGCCTGGTCCACGTCCACCTTGAAGCGGTCCTGCTCGGGGGACAGGTTGAAGGTCTTGCCGGCTGCGGTGGCGGTCGTCTCCGACGTCGGTCCTGTCGCCGCCGTCGCGCCCGGATCGGCGCATGCGGCCAGGCCCAGCAGGGACACTGCCAGGGCCGCGATAAGGGCCGGTTTCGGCGTGGGGATGGCCATGGTTTCCTCCTTGGAGGTACGAAGTTGATGCGACGGATGATGCGCGTTGCAGCAACTATCCGGGAGTGCCACCGGCAGAATCAAAGGCCCCGAAACCGGGCGATACGGGGAGTAACCGCAGTTAATGCGGGGACCGCCGCGGTCACAATCCGCGTACACCGACGGAGGGGACCAGCTCCCAAGAGCTGGTCCCCTCCGTCAATGCGTGGGCTTCAGGCCATCCGGCCGGAAAGCGCTAAGCCTGTCAGCCCAGGGCCTTGATGACTTCCTTGGCCACGTCCTCGCTGGACTGCGGGTTCTGGCCGGTGATCAGGTTCCCGTCGCGGACCACGTGGGAAGACCAGGCAGCGGCGTTGTTGACGATCGCGCCCTTCTCCTTCAGCGCGTCCTCCACAAGCCAGGGCGTGTTCTCGCCGGTGCCGCCGTTCAGTTCCTCTTCGTTGCTGAAGACCGTCAGGCGCCGTCCCGCGAAAATGAACGTCCCGGCGTCGTCCGTTGCGCTGAGCAGGCCCGCTGGGCCGTGGCAGAACGGCGCGATGACCTTGCCGTCCTTGTCCGCGGCCACCAGCAGGCGGCCCAGATCGGCGTCCTTGTAGAGGTCGGCCATCGGGCCGTGCCCGCCGGGCATCACCACGGCGTCGTAGGAAGCGATGTCGACGTCGGCGAGCACCAGGGGCTGCGACAGTTCGGTGCCGATCTTGGCCAGGTAGTCCCGGAAGCCCTCGGCGCGTTCCTCACCGCCGGCGGAATCTGCGGCCAGGCTGACCTGGTCCACGGTGGGCTTCGCGCCGCCCGGTGTGGCGATGTGGACAGTGTGTCCGGCGTCCACCAGGGTCTGGTGCGAGACCACCAGTTCTTCAGCCCAGAAGCCGGTGGGGTGTTCGCTGCCGTCCTTCATGGTGAGGGAATCGGCTGCTGAAACAACCATCAAAACGTTAGCCATGCTGTTCTCCTGCCTGTTGTGTTGCTGGGCACTGCGTGGAAAGCCGCCGCTAATTGCCGGCAGCCTCCAGCCCAGCGTACGTGTCGTCGTCGAGCGTGATGCCCGCCGCTGCGATGTTCTCCTCCAGGTGGCTGAGGGATCCCGTGCCGGGGATGGGCATCATGACGGGGGAACGGCGGAGGAGCCACGCCAGGGCCACCTGCGAGGTGGTGGCATCCAGACGCGAGGCGGCCTCGTCCAGCGGACCGCCAGGCTGTGCCAGCTCGCCCGCGGAAATCGGGGCCCACGGGATGAAACCGATGCCCTTCTCCTCGGAGTAGCGCAGCACGTCCTCGGAGCTGCGGTCCGTCAGGTTGTAGCGGTTCTGGACGGTGGAAACAGTGAAGTGCTTTCCGGCGGCTTCGAGTTCGGCCACGCTGACCTGCGACAGCCCCAGCGCCCGGACCTTGCCCTCGTCCTGGAGTTCACGCAGCACACCGAACTGTTCCTCGGCGTCCACCTTGGGATCGATACGGTGCAGCTGCAGCAGGTCGATGGTGTCCACCTTCAGCTTGCGGAGGCTCAGTTCCGCCTGCTGGCGCAGGTATTCGGGCCGGCCCACGGGAACCCACTTGTTGGGCCCGGTGCGGGTAAATCCCACCTTCGTGGCGATTCTCAGGCCGTCCTTGTAGGGGTGCAGGGCTTCGGCGATGATTTCCTCGCTGATGTTCGGGCCATAGGAATCCGCGGTGTCAATGAAATCGACGCCGAGTTCGACGGCGCGGCGCACCACGGCCACGGCGGCCGCCCGGTCCGCGGGCTCGCCCCAGACGCCGTCGCCCACGATGCGCATCGCACCGAAGCCGAGCCGCTGCACGGTTCCGAGGTCCTTGAGGTCGATGGTGGCGGACTGGTTCGTTGTCCCTGTGCTCTTCGTGTCTGCGCTGTTCGTGTCTGGGCTGTTCGTGTCTGGGCTCATAGGGGCGGCAACATCATCAGTGTGCTGGGTATTCCGCAGATCACAGAAATAAGCCGGCCGCCGCGGTGGTTATACCCTCTGTGCCTGCCGCGATTCCGGCGGGCGCCATGACGCAACGATATTCCGTACGCAACGCTCCGAAAGGCCGGCACCCGACGTGACCCTCCCGCTTTCCATCCTTGACCTGGCAACCATCGGCAAAGGCCAGACGGCGGCGGAAAGCTTCGCGGGCAGCGTGGCCATGGCGCAGAGCGCCGAGAAACTGGGGTACCGGCGGGTCTGGTACGCCGAGCACCACAACATGTCGTCCATCGCGTCGTCCGCTACCAGTGTGCTGATCGCACACGTGGCCGCGAACACTGAAAGAATCCGGCTCGGCGCCGGCGGGGTCATGCTGCCCAACCACTCGCCGCTGACCATCGCCGAGCAGTTCGGCACCCTGGAGACCCTGCACCCGGGCCGGATCGACCTGGGCCTGGGCCGTGCCCCCGGCAGCGACCAGAACACCATGCGGGCCCTCCGGCGCGACCCGATGTCCGCCGACAGCTTCCCGCAGGACGTCCTGGAACTGCAGGGCTACCTCACCGGACCCACACGGATCCAGGGCGTGGAGGCAACCCCCGGCAAGGGCACCAACGTCCCGCTCTACATCCTGGGATCGTCCTTGTTCGGCGCGCGGCTCGCTGCCCAGCTGGGCCTGCCGTACGCCTTCGCCTCGCACTTTGCACCCAACGCGCTCAAGGATGCGGTGGCCGTCTACCGCCGCGAGTTCAAGCCTTCGGCGCAGCTGGACGCCCCGCACGTGATCGCCGGCGTCAACGTGATCGCGGCCGATTCCGCGTCCGAGGCGCAGGAGATGATGCAGGCCACCAAACGCGCGCGCGTGTCCCTGTTCTTCGGCGGCGGGACCCGGGAATTCACCGATGACGAGGCGGACATGATCCTCGACTCCCCGCAGGGCCAGCACGTCTCGCAGATGATGACCTACTCCGCAGTGGGAACGCCCGACGTCGTCCTGGACTACCTTGACGGGTTCGGCAGGCATGCCGACGCCGACGAACTCATCGTGGCGCACCAGAGCACCGGCACGGACGCCCGCCTGCGCTCGGTGGAACTGCTGGCCGAGGTGGCCGGGCTGGCGCGCGTCTGAGCTTCCGCCTGCCCGGGCTTTTACACATACGCAATGAAGGGGATATTCAGGGGAAACCGCCGGGGATGACGATGGGTAATGCTCCCCCGGGAATCCGCCAGGATCTTCGGGAGGGGCGCCAACCGGTAGTCCGCAGGTGACCCAGCGGCTGCAGTCCCGGCCTGGTTCTGCCTCGAAGGGGTTCCCTGATGCCCACGCCTTTGAACCAGAGCGTGGCGGATTCCGCCCTGCTCACCCGTTCCCTTCCGCTGGACGTGCTCCGGTCGTTTGTCCAGGCGGATGCGGCGGACAGCGGGCTGACCCCGGCGCTGCTGGACGAACTGAAGGTTCTGGCACGTGTTCCCGCCCTGCTGGTGGCCTGCAACTACGGCGGCACCTTGTGCGACGCGGAAGGCATTTCCACCGAGATCCTCCCGCTGGGCAGCGCCGCCATCGCCTTGCGGGCACTTGCCGCCCTGCCCAGCACGCACGCCGCCATCATTTCAGGCCGTTCCCTGAGGGACCTGGCGGCGGTGTCCCGGCTCCCCGTGGAGGTCCACCTCATCGGGTCGCACGGCGCGGAGTCGGACATGGGCTTCGCGCACACCCAGACGCTTGCCACCGAATCGGTCCTGCAAAAGGTCAACGCTGCGCTCAACGAGGCCGTAGGGTTCCAGAGCGGCGTTTGGATTGAGCGCAAACCGGTGGCTGTTTCGGTCCACACCCGTCCGGCCCCGGCAGAGGTCGTCGCCTCGGTGACCGAAACTGCCCGGGAGATAGCGCGCGCCCACGGGCTGTTCTTCATCGTGGACGGCTCGGTGCTGGACCTGTCCGTGGTGGAGCCGTCCAAGGGCGAGGCACTGGAAACCCTCCGGTCCCGGCTCGGCGCCAGTGCAGCCATGTTCGCGGGCGACGCCGACAGCGACGAACTGGCCATCGCCACGCTCCGCGGCCCGGACCTGGGCCTGCGGGTCGGCGGGGGCGAAACCGCAGCGGCACACCGGGTCCGCGACCCCGAGTCCTTTGCCCGGGTCCTTGCCCTGCTCTTCGAACTGCGCCGGGCCTGGCTGTTCGGCGAGGACGCCGTGGGCCTCGAACGGCACACCTTGATCGGCAACGGCTCCTCCACCGCACTGCTGACACCGGATGCCAAGGTCTGCTGGATGAGCCACCCGCTGCCGGACTCCGGCTCGGTGTTCGCCCACATCCTTGGCGGTGACGCGGCCGGCCACTTCTCCGTGGAACCGGCAAAGGCATCGCAGGTGCTGGGCCAGCGCTACGTGGACAGCACCATGATCGTCGAAACCCGGTGGGCGGACGTCACGGTCACCGACTACCTCGAACCGGCCCCGGAAGGCATCACCAGCCTGGTCCGGGTGCTGACCGGCACCGGGGCTGCCCGGATCACCTTCGCACCGCGGCCTGACTACGCGAACGCCCCGTTCGTCATGGAGGCCCGCGGCGACGAGCTGCATGTGGTGGGCACGTCGGAACCGATCATTCTCTTCGCGCCGGGCGTGACCTTCAGCATCACCTCGGACGGCAGGCACGGCACGGCCACGGCATCGGTGAACCTCCAGTCCGGGCCGGTGGTGCTCAACCTGCGCTGCGGCGACACTGAACCCCGGCCTGCAGACCCGCAGGGTGAGACGGAACGCCGGGCGGAGGTGGCCCTCCACGCCCGCCAGTGGGTGCAGAGACTTGCCCTTCCGTCCGTGAAACCCTCGCTGGTACGGCGCTCGGCGCTGGTGCTCCGGGCCTTGGTCCACGAACCCACTGGCGCAGTCCTCGCCGCCCCCACCACGTCCCTGCCCGAGGGCATCGGCGGAACAAGGAACTGGGACTACCGGTACTGCTGGCTGCGGGACGGGTCCATGACTGTCAATGCCCTGGCGGACCTCGGCTCCACCGCGGAGGCTGCCGGGTTCCTTGGGTGGCTGGGGCGGATCCTTGAGCATGCCCCGGGCCCGGAGTGGCTGCATCCGCTGTACTCCGTCACCGGTGCGCCGCTGTCCACGGAAGCCGTGGTGGACAGCCTCCCGGGCTACGCCGGTTCCCGCCCGGTCCGGATCGGAAACGCGGCGGACCACCAGGTCCAGCTGGACGTCTTTGGCCCCGTTGCCGAACTGATCCATACCCTGAGTTCGAAGGAGGGCGCACTCGCCGACGAGCACTGGGAGCTGCTGGTCCAGATGGCCTCGGCAGTCCTGGCCCGCTGGCATGAACCGGACCACGGCATCTGGGAAGCCCGGCGCCCGGCACGCCACCACGTCTACTCCAAGGTGATGTGCTGGGTGACCCTGGACAGGGCACTGCGGACAGCTGACCGGCACGGCAGGGAGCCGGACCCCGCCTGGGCTCCCATGGCCGCCACCATCCGGGACGAGGTGCTGCGGGAGGGCTGGGACGAATCGGCCAAGTCCTACACGGTGGCCTACGACAGCCCGGACCTCGATGCCGCCGTCCTGCACATAGGACTTTCCGGCCTGCTGGATGTCACCGACCAGCGCTTCCTGGACACGGTCACCGCCGTGGAACGGGAACTGAGGGTGGGGCCCACAGTCTTCCGGTACCGGTACGACGACGGCCTGCCGGGCCTGGAGGGCGGCTTCCACATCTGCACCACCTGGCTGATCGAGGCCTATGTCGCCGTGGGCCGCATCGATGAAGCCTGGGATTTGTTCGACCAGTTGGTGAACCTCTTCGGGCCCACCGGGCTGTTGCCGGAGGAATACGATCCCGGCACCGAGACCCACCTGGGCAACCATCCGCAGGCATATTCCCACCTGGGCTTCATCCGCTGCGCCCGCCTCCTGGATGCGCACCAGTCCGGACGGTAGGCAGCGCTTGTCCGGGGTACCTAGAGTGGAAGGATCAGGGATACAGAAACCGAATCGAGACTCATGATGACCGCCCGCGCCCAGGGGGTGGGGTTCCGCTCGGAGCGTGGCCCCATCCTCATCGCCTTGATGCTGTCCACCGGACTGGTGGCGATCGACTCCACCATCGTGGCCACCGCCGTCCCGTCCATCGTCCGCGACGTTGGCGGGTTCTCCTCGTTCCCGTGGCTGTTCTCGGCGTATCTGTTGGCCCAGGCCGTCTCCGTGCCCATCTACGGCAAGCTGTCAGACATGGTGGGCCGCAAGCCGATCATCCTGACAGGCATCGGACTGTTCCTGCTGGGCTCCGTCCTCTGCGGCGTGGCCTGGAGCATGCCGTCCCTGATCGCCTTCCGCGCGTTGCAGGGGTTGGGCGCCGGTGCTGTGCTGCCGGTCAGCATCACCATCGCCGGCGACATCTACTCGCTGGAGGAGCGCGCCAAGGTCCAGGGGTACCTGGCCAGTGTGTGGGCGGTGTCCTCCGTGGTGGGGCCCAGCCTGGGCGGCGTGTTCTCGGCGCTGGGAATCTGGCGCGGAATCTTCCTGGTCAACATCCCGCTGTGCATCCTGGCCGGTTGGATGCTGGTGCGGACGCTGCACGAGAAGGTGGAACGCGCCAAGCACACGGTGGATTACGCCGGAGCGGCACTGATGGCGGGCTCTTTGGGCCTGCTGATCCTCGGCGCTCTGCAGGGCGGCGAGGCCTGGGCGTGGGATTCGCCGGTCAGCTTTGCCGTCTTCGGCGTCGGTGCGGTGCTCCTGGTGGTCTTCATCCTGGTGGAACGGCGCGCTGCGGAACCCATCCTGCCGTCCTGGGTGGTGCAGCGGCGCCTGCTGGTGACCACGGCGCTCGCATCCTTTGGCGTGGGTGCGGTGATGATTGGCCTGACCTCCTACGTGCCCACTTTCCTGGAGGGTGCGCTGTCCGTTTCGCCGCTGGTGGCGGGCCTGGCCCTGGCGGCGCTGACCCTCGGTTGGCCGCTCAGCGCGTCCCAGGCCGGCCGCCTGTACCTGCGGATCGGGTTCAAGGCCACCGGCCTGATCGGCATTTCCATCACCGTGGCCGGGCTGCTCATCCTGGCGTCGACGGCAGGGACGCCGAACGTGGCGCTGATAGCATCCAGCTGCTTCGTCGTGGGCCTGGGCCTCGGCCTGCTCGCAACGCCCACGCTGATCGCCGCGCAGTCCAGCGTGCGGTGGAACGAGCGCGGCGTGGTGACCAGCACCAACATGTTTGCCCGCTCCATCGGCAGCGCCCTGGGCGTGGCGGTGTTCGGCGCCGTGGCCAACGCCATCTACTCCGGCAACCCGGGCGGTGAGGGAAACGGCCAGGCCGTGGTGGCCGCATCCAGCGCCGTCTTCCTGGCAGCCCTGGTGGCCGGGCTCCTGACGGTCCTGGCGGTGCTGGCCATGCCGGGGATGCAGGCCGCCGGTGCCGGGGATGCCGCCGCCGGGCAGGACCAGGTTTCCGGACAGGACACAGCCTCGAACCAGGATGCAACGAACGGGGACGACGACGGCGGGGAGGCCCCCGGTCCGGGCCGCACCGAAGTGGAGGATTCAGGCCGCCGCGGCAGCTGATCCGGCCGGGAGCAGCTAGCGCGAGGCGCTGAAGATGGCTGGGGCGGGGCGGGTGCCCGTGGCGAGGTCGGCAAGAATCCGGCCCACCACGGGAGTGAACTTGAACCCGTGGCCGGAGAACCCGGCGCCGATCACCACTGGCCCAATCCGGTCCAGGACGAAGTCCTCATCCGGGGTGGTGGTGTAGGTGCAGCTGATGGCATCGAAGGCGTCGGCGTCCACGCCGGGCAGCCAGGTCCTCGCATAGGCCTGCAGGGCAGCGAGCTGCTGCGGTTCCGGCTCGAAGGTGCGCCTGTCCGGGTCCACCACCGGACCCACCCCGTGCCAGCCGGCCTTGATGCCCTCGCCGGGGGTCTGCATGCCATAGACCGGGGAGTACCATCCCGCGTACTGCGATCCGCCGCCGGGGTAATGGTTGAACCCGGGCCATACCGCGTCCGGGTCGGTGACCCGGAAGTGGGCCGGCTGCTCCTGCGTCACCCTGAGCTTCGGCGTCCGCAGTCGCCCGCCCGAGGCGGCGCCCAGCAGCTTCTCCGTCCAGCCGCCGGCCGTCACCACCACCTGCGCGGCGGTGACCACCTCGGTACCGGCGCTGCTTTCCAGCCCCAGCCGGACGCCGTCGTCCGTTATCTCGAAGGACACCACCTTGGTGTGGTGCCGGATGTCGGCGCCCCGGGCCGCGGCAAGGCGCTGGAAAGCCGGCAGTGCGGCCTCCGGGTTGAGCTGGCCGCCGTCGGGCATGTAGAGGACCTGCTGGTCGAAGCGGATGCCGCGCCAGCGCTCACCGGCCTCGTCCGGACGCAGGAACTCGGCGCGAAGCCCGGCCTGTGCCAGCGCTGCCGCAGCGTCCGGCAGCATGGGTTCGGGCCCGTGCGTGACGATGCCGGTCCGTGCCAGGAGCGTCTCGCCGCTGTCCTGCTCCAGCTCGTTCCAGAGGTCCAGGGACTCGGCGATCATGGCAACATATTCCGGCCGGTGGTAGCCGGGATTGAAGTTGCGGGTGGTGCCGTGGGAAGCGCCGATCCTATGCCCCGGCCCGAACTGCTCCACCAGGGTCACGTGGCGTCCCCGCCGGGACAGCGCCCATGCGGCAGCGGAACCCATGGCGCCGCCGCCGATCACCACGGTGTCAAGAGTTATTGCCACTGGTCCTCCTCGTCCAGGTTGTCACGCCAGCAACAGCGCGACGCCGATCATCGCCGGAACAGCCACCACGGTAGTGATCAGCACGGTGTCCTTGGCCACGGTGAGGCCGGTCTTGTAGCGGCTGGCCGCCACGAACACATTCTGCGCCGTGGGCAGGGCGGACGTCACCACTACGGCGAACAGGGCGTGGCCGTCCATTCCCAGGGCAAATCGGGCAAACACATAGGCCAGGGCAGGCTGGACGGCCAGCTTGAACGCGCTCGCCAGCAGGGTGTCCACGCGCCGTCCGGCGGCTGCCTGCAGCGGCCGGGTCCCGTTCAGGCTCATGCCGAAGGCGATCAGCATGGCCGGGATCGCGGCGCCGCCAATCAGGTGGATGGGCTCCATGACCAGCTCGGGTACCTTGAAACCGGTGCCGGCAACGATCAGGCCCAGCGCCGAACCCACGATCATCGGGTTCCGCAGGATCATCACCACGAAGCCGAGCGGGGTGGTCCGGTGCGAGCTGGTGCTGGAGTCCAGGATCATGAGGAACAGCGGCGTGAAGAAGGCCAGCTGGAAGATCAGCAGCGGCGCAACATAGCTGGCATCACCCAGGACATATACCGCAATGGGAATACCTAAATTTGCCGAATTCGCGAGCGAGGCGGACATCGATGACATCAAAGACTCGGGCAGCGAGCGCTTCAGCCAGAACTTCACAATGGTGAAGAAGATGGCAGCCGTGGCGATGGCGGCCACTGCGGTCACCAGCAGCGGAGCGGCGAAGACTTCCTGCAGCCGGGCCTTGCTGAGGGTCTCGAACAGCAGGGCCGGGCTGGCCACGAAGAAGGTGAGGGAGCTGAGGACCTGGCGGGCGTTGTCACCGAGGATCTTCCGCCGGCCAACGAACCAGCCCACCAGGATGATGCACCAGACAACGAAGAAGCCGGCGAGTACCCCTAGCACGGAGGAACCCGCGGCGGGCGGCGGAAAAGGGTGCCGGGTCTCACGCCCCGGCTACAGGGCGGCGTTGTTGAGTGCGAACGGCGGACGCATCATCCCGGGGGCAATGCCCTCGGCGGGATCGTTCCCCAGCTGGATGATGCGGTTGTCCTGGTCCACGTGGACCACCTTCGGCTCGTAGGCCTTGGCTTCCTCGGTGGTCATCTGGGCATACGTAATGAGGATGACGAGGTCGTTCTCGTGCATCAGGTGTGCGGCGGCGCCGTTGATGCCGATGACGCCGGAGCCGCGCTCACCGGCAATGGTGTAGGTCTCCAGCCGGGCGCCGTTGGTGATGTCGACGATCGAGACAAGCTCGCCCGGCAGGATGTCAGCTGCCTCCAGCAGGTCCAGGTCAACGGTGACGGAACCTACGTAGTGCAGGTCTGCGTGGGTGACGGTGGCCCGGTGGATTTTGGACTTGAACATGGTTCGATTCATAACGGCTCCAGTCTAGCGCCGGGGCCGGGCCGCCGCAGTGACGCACGGAACACCCGCAGCTCCGTCAACGGACGACGGCGGGCGGTTACCTGGCGTCGTCCCCCGCCACCGCGGCGGCAGCTGCGGCCAGGGTTTCCCTTGCTGCCAGGATGGCGGGCCGCTGCGCGCTGGACCGGCGGACCGACGTGAAGATGGTGCGGTGCGGCTTGCCCGGGAGCTCCAGCAGCCGGGCGGTGGTGCCACGCCCCGTCCACACCAGATCCGGCATCAGTGCCACAGCGTTGCCGGATTCAATCAGCCGGGCCTGGGCCTGCAGGTCTGCCGTCTCGAAGCGCACATCCGGCTCGAACCCCGCGCTCCTGCACGCCTGTTCCGCCCAGTGGCGCGACGCGGCACCCCGCGGTTCCATGACCCAGGGGAGCTCCGCGGTGTCCGCGAGCGCGCGGATGGCCGTGCCGCCATCGGACGCCGGAACCGCAAGCCGGATGGCGTCGGTGGTCAGTTTGACGCGGTCCAGCTCCGGATAGCGGGGAGCCGCGTGGCCTGGGTACTGCTCGGCGATGACCAGGTCGAAGTCGCGGGCCCATGTCTCGTGGAGTGCCGTCTCCGGTTCCCGCTGGATCATCTCGATCCGGACTTCCGGGTAGGTTGCGGCCATCCGGGTGAGGGTGTCCGGCATCAGCGCCAGGGCCGCCGACTGGAAAACCGCAATCCGCACGGTGCCCGTGACGGTGGTCAGCGAGGCCGCCAGATCCGCCTCGGCCTGTTCCATGGTTTCGAGCAGCTGGGCAGTGTGGGCCACCAGCACCTCGGCCTGCGGGGTGAGCTGCACGCGGCGGCCGGTCTTCCGCAGCAACTCCACGCCCACCTCCTTCTCCAGGAGGGCCAGCTGCTGGGATACCGACGACGGGCTGTACTGCAGCGCCTCCGCCACCTCGGCCAGCGTCCCCCGGATGCTCAGTTCCCGCAACAGGCGCAGCCGGCGTACGTCAAGCATAGGGAATTCCTAACTGAAACTAATGAATATAGGTTAGAAGTAGTCACTTTATCTAATGCAAACGGGCTTGCATACTGTTGGGACTGAGTTACCCCCGTCACAGCCTTTCCCGGCGTGCCGCGGCGGGGCAGCACCCCACAGCAGGAGTTCCTGATGAGCACTAGAGATATGAGCCAGTCCATCATGCGGCGGAAGCCCATTGATGACATTGAAGAGGAGAACAAGCACAGCGGCCTCTTTAAATCGCTGGGCCTGTGGCAGCTCACTGCCATCGGCGTCGGCGGCATCATCGGCGTCGGCATCTTCTCCCTCGCGGGGCTGGTGGCCGCAGGAAGCGAAGGCAACCCGGGAGTGGGGCCCGCGGTGCTGATCTCCTTCCTTATTGCGGGCCTGGCTTCCGCTGCGGCGGCCCTGTCCTACGCGGAATTCGCAGGCATGATTCCCCGTGCCGGTTCTGCCTACACCTACGGCTACGTGGCACTCGGCGAGGTGATCGGCTGGTTCATCGGCTGGGACCTCCTGCTGGAGTACATCGCCATTGTGGCCGTGGTGGCCATCGGCATCTCCGGCTACCTTGACGCGTTCCTTTCCGGTATTGGCATCCATTTGCCCACCTGGATGACGTCCACGGCGGATGAGGGCAAGGGCGGCATCGTCAACATTCCCGCCATCTTGGTCTGCCTCCTGGTCACCTGGATCCTGTCCCGCGGCACCAAGGCGTTCGGCCGCTTCGAGCTCGTGGCAGTGGCCATCAAGGTCATCCTCATCCTCTTCATCATCGGCCTGGGCGTCTTCTATATCGACACCAACAACTACAACCCGTTCATGCCCTCCGGCTTCGGGCCCGTGCTGGCCGGCAGCGCCACCGTGTTCTTCGCGGTCTTCGGCTATGACGCCATGAGCACTGCGGCGGAGGAAGCCAAGGACGGCAAGAAGCACATGCCCAAGGCCATCATCCTCTCGCTCATCGTCGCCATGCTGCTCTACGTGGCGGCCACCCTGGTACTCACCGGCATGCAGAACTACAAGGACATCGACCCCAAGGCCGGCTTCGCGTCCGCCTTCAGCTCGGTGGGCTTGCCCGTGATCGCCACCATCATTTCTGTCTTCGCGGTGCTGTCCATCCTCACCGTGATGCTGACGTTCCTGCTGGGCGTCACCCGCGTGTGGTTCTCGATGAGCCGCGACGGGCTGCTCCCGGGCTGGTTCGCCAAGACTGACCGCAACGGCACTCCTCAGCGCGTCACCTGGATCGCCGGCATCGCCTCGGCCTTCCTGGCCGGCGTGTTCCCCATCAAGGAGGTCGCCGACCTGACCAACATCGGCATCCTGGCCGCGTTCGTCGTCGTCTGCCTGTCCGTCATCATCTTCCGCTACAAGCGTCCGGACGCGCCGCGCACCTTCCGGCTGCCGCTGATGCCCCTGGTGCCGGCCTTCGGTGTCCTTGCCTCGGCCTTCCTGATGCTGCAGCTGCACTGGGAAACCTGGCTGCGGTTCGTTGTGTGGCTGGTCATCGGCCTGGTGATCTACTTCGCCTACGGCCGCAAGAATTCGCTGATGAACCCCAACAGCCCGCGGCACCAGGAAATTGAGGAAATGCACCGCCCCCTCGCCTGACCCCCTGCCTGATCCCCGCCGCCCCTGCGACGCGCGCTCACTTGTGGCGGCTTCCCGGGGAACGCGCGCTCACTCCAGCTCCATTTGCCAGCCCTCCTGCACATCATGTGTGGGAGGGCTGGCGCATTTAAGGGCCCCTGGACGTGAGCGGGGGTTCGGGTTTTGGCCGCCACAAGTGAGCGGGGGTTCGCGTTTTGACCGCCACAAGTGAGCGGGCGTTTCGGGGAGAGAAAACCATTGGTTTTTCTAACCTGTATTGATTGGAAAAGGTCGCTTTATCTTATGTGAGCAGGAGCGCATACTGATGAAAAGACCTCCTCCCACCCAAGGAAAGATCGGGAAAACCATGACCCACGTTGCAATGGAACCGGCAGTCACCCACGCGGCCACCCCGCAGACGGTCGACGTCGACGTCCCCCAGGCCAAGGCCCTCGCCACTGAGGCGGTCGCCTTGGTCCGGCGCTGGCTCACCGAGGCCGCGAGGGTTCCGGTGGATGCCTCCGCCGAACAGCTGGCCGGAGTCCTGAAGGACCCCAACGGCCTGGACTTCACGGTGGGCTTCGTGGACGGCGTGGTCCGCCCCGAGGACCTCAACGTGGCCGCCCGCAACCTGGCTGCGCTGGCGCCCAAGGTGCCGGCCTTCCTGCCCTGGTACATGCGCAGCGCCGTGGCGCTTGGCGGGACCATGGCCCCGGCAGTGCCGCAGGTGGTCATCCCCGCAGCCCGCAAGGTGCTCCGCGAAATGGTGGGCCACCTGATCGTTGACGCCACCGACGCCAAACTGGGCCCAGCCATCGCCAAGATCAAAAAGGACGGCATCAAGCTCAACGTCAACCTCCTTGGCGAGGCAGTCCTCGGCGAGCACGAGGCCTCCCGCCGGCTTGAAGGAACGCACACGCTGCTGGCGCGTCCCGACGTCGACTACGTCTCCATCAAAGTTTCCTCCACCGTGGCCCCGCACTCCGCCTGGGCCTTCGACGAAGCCGTGGAACACGTCGTCGAAAAGCTCACCCCGCTCTTCCAGCGCGCGGCCTCCTTCGCCGCCCCCGGCAGCAGCACCGGCGGCAAGGCCAAGTTCATCAACCTGGACATGGAGGAGTACAAGGACCTGGATATGACCATCGCGGTCTTCACCCGGATCCTGGACAAGCCCGAGTTCAAGGACCTCGAGGCCGGCATCGTGCTCCAGGCCTACCTCCCGGACGCGCTGTCCGCCATGATCAGGCTGCAGGACTGGGCCGCCGAGCGCCGCGCCAACGGCGGCGCCGGCATCAAGGTCCGCGTGGTCAAGGGCGCCAACCTGCCGATGGAGCAGGTGGAAGCCTCGCTGCACGACTGGCCCGTGGCCACCTGGGGTTCCAAGCAGGACTCTGACACCAGCTACAAGAGCGTCATCAACTACGCGCTTCACCCGGAGCGGATCAGAAACATCCGCATCGGCGTGGCCGGGCACAACCTGTTCGACATCGCGTTTGCCTGGCTCCTGGCCAAGCAGCGCGGGGTAGAAGCGGGCATCGAGTTCGAGATGCTGCTGGGCATGGCCCAGGGCCAGGCCGAAGCCGTGAAGAAGGACGTCGGCTCCCTGCTTCTCTACACTCCCGTGGTGCACCCAGCGGAGTTCGATGTCGCCATCGCCTACCTGATCCGCCGCCTCGAAGAGGGCGCCAGCCAGGACAACTTCATGTCCGCCGTGTTCGAGCTGGACAAGAACGAAACCCTGTTCGAACGCGAAAAGCAGCGTTTCCTGTCCTCTCTGGAAGCCCTGGACAACGGCGTGCCGCGCCCCAACCGCCGGCAGGACCGCAGCCTTCCCGCCGCAGCCGTGCCTCGCGCCGGTCAGGCACAACACAGTTTCGACAACACCCCCGACACGGACCCGTCCCTGCCCGCCAACCGCACCTGGGGCCGCGCAATCCTGGACCGCGTTCCGGGCTCCACGCTGGGCAACGCCTCGGTGAAGGCAGCCTTCATCAATGACGAGGCGGCGCTCAACACGGCCATCGAAACCGCCGTGGACAAGGGCAAAGCCTGGGGCGCCCTCTCCGGCGCCGAACGCGCCGAGATCCTGCACCGCGCCGGCGACGCACTGGAAGCCCGCCGTGCAGACCTCCTCGAGGTCATGGCCAGCGAGACCGGCAAGACCATCGACCAGGGCGACCCCGAGGTCAGCGAGGCTGTGGACTTCGCGCACTACTACGCCGAGTCCGCGCGCAAGCTGGACGCGGTCGACGGCGCCACGTTCGTCCCGGCGAAGCTCACCGTTGTCACGCCGCCGTGGAACTTCCCGGTCGCCATTCCGGCAGGGTCCACCCTCGCAGCACTCGCCGCCGGCTCCGCCGTCGTCATCAAGCCTGCCAAGCAGGCTGCACGCAGCGGCGCCGTGATGGTCGAGGCCCTGTGGGAAGCCGGCGTCCCGAAGGACGTCCTCACCATGGTGCAGCTGGGCGAGCGGGAGCTCGGCACGCAGCTCATCTCCCACCCGGCCGTTGACCGCGTCATCCTCACCGGCGGCTACGAAACGGCAGAGCTGTTCCGTTCCTTCCGCAAGGACCTGCCGCTCCTGGCCGAAACCAGCGGCAAGAACGCCATCATCGTCACCCCCAGCGCCGACCTGGACCTGGCAGCCAAGGACGTGGCCTACTCCGCGTTCGGCCACGCCGGCCAGAAGTGCTCAGCCGCGTCCCTGGTGATCCTGGTGGGATCCGTTGCAAAGTCCAAGCGGTTCCACAACCAGCTGATCGACGCCGTCACCTCCCTGAAGGTGGGCTACCCGCAGGACCCCACCAGCCAGATGGGCCCCATCATCGAGCCCGCCAACGGCAAGCTCCTCAACGCCCTCACCACCCTCGGCGAGGGCGAAAACTGGGCCGTGGAACCGAAGAAGCTGGACGGGACCGGCAGGCTCTGGAGCCCGGGCGTACGGTACGGGGTCAAGCGCGGTTCCTACTTCCACTTGACCGAATTCTTCGGCCCGGTCCTGGGCGTGATGACTGCCGGGACCCTGGAAGAGGCCATCGCCATCCAGAACCAGATCGAGTACGGACTCACCGCAGGCCTGCACTCGCTTAACTCCGAGGAGCTGGGAATCTGGCTGGACAGCATCCAGGCAGGCAACCTCTACGTCAACCGCGGCATCACCGGCGCCATCGTGCAGCGGCAGCCGTTCGGCGGCTGGAAGAAGTCGGCCGTCGGCGCCGGCACCAAGGCCGGCGGCCCGAACTACCTTGCCGGGCTGGGCGACTGGACCCCCGCCGAGGCATCCGGGAAGGCTGACGTCACGCACCCCGGCGTCCGCCGGATCATCAACGCCGCAGGCGCCGCCCTGGAGCCGGCCCACCTTGAGTCCGTGCAGCGGGCCCTGGCGTCCGACGCCGAGGCCTGGGCCAGCGAGTTCGGCACCGCCAAGGACGTTTCAGGTTTGAGCGCGGAGCGCAACATCTTCCGCTACAGGAACCTTCCGGTCACCATCCGCCTCTCCGAAGGTGAGCCGCTGGCCCACCTCGTGCGGACCGTGGCGGCCGGCGTGCTGGCGGGGTCGGCGCTCACCGTGTCCACCGCCGTCGAACTTCCCGCCCAGCTGCGGGCGGTGTTCCTCGGCCTCGATGTGGACCTGACGGTGGAGTCCGACGCCGGCTGGCTGGCTTCAGCGGGACGGCTCGCCTCGGCGGGCAAGCTCTCCGGCGCCCGTATCCGGCTGCTGGGCGGCGACGCTTCGGCTTTGGCGGAAGCAACCGGCGGCAGGCCCGACGTCGCTGTTTACTCCCACGCCGTGACCGAAGCGGGCCGGGTTGAGCTGCTGCCGTTCCTGCACGAGCAGGCTGTCAGCATCACCGCCCACCGGTTCGGCACGCCGAACCACCTTTCGGATTCGCTGGTCTAGCAGGCCGGAACAAACGAGGCCGGGCGGCCACCCTCAGGGTGGCCGCCCGGCCTCGTTGTTGGTTGGGCTTGCGGGAGCATGGGTTACGGCCCGCCCGGCCCGTGGGATGTCAGCCCAAGTACCAACCTGGCGGAGACCACGTCACGGGCACGCTGTGGGCCGAGAAGTCCTCGCACCGCGTGCAGTTGTATGCCACCTCGCCCAGAGCCGCGACTGACCCGTCGTGCCGGTAGGTGGGCGGAATATAGGACTCAAGATAGATGAATTCGTCCGTCCGGCACTTTTCGCAGGTCGGCTTTCCGATGTAGCCCGAATCGGTGGTGGCAAGGCCGGTGCCGAGGTTGGACTGACGCGTTGCCGGCCGGGTGCTGGTGTGCGGGCGGGCGTGTGCGGCGCTGAGATGGGTGTTCCTGGCTGTCGTCATTGGCTGCCTGTCCCGGGCGGCGTGCCATGGTGTGCAGGCGCGCCCGTAGTATAGAACCGGCCTGCTGCTTGACCCTGGAGAAACCAGCATAGATTATGCAACGATCTGACATCAATGAAAGATTTCTCCCGTCTCTGCCTTGCCGCTTCACCCCTGGCGGTTGATGATCCGCCCCACAATGGACTGCGTCAGCGCGTCGATGACTTCCGCGTTGGCCAGCGGATTCCGGATCAGGGTGAAATCCACATCGCCCACCGCCGGCAGATCGAACCGGCGGGTGATGATCTTCAGGTCCTCCGGTACCAGAGATGACGGCATGACGGCCACGCCGATTCCGGCCCGGACGGCGGCCAGGACGCCGCTGATCTGGCGGGTGGTGCAGGTGATCCGCCAGGTCCGGCCGTGCGCTTCGAGAGCGTCGATGGCAAGTTTCCGGCTGAGGCTGGGGGAGGGGTAAGCGATCAGGGGCACCGGCGCGCCCGGTTCGAGGGACGTCTGTTCCAGGCCCACCCAGGAGAAGGAATCGTGCTGGACCACAGTGCCGTCCTTGGCGCCGGCCACCCACTTGACGAACACCAGGTCCAGTTGGCCGGCGTTGAGCTTGCGGTAGAGCTGGTCGCTTTGGCCCACAGTCAGTTCAAGGTTGATCTGCGGGTAGATCTGCCGGAACTCGCGCAGGATCCGGGGCAGCCCGGTGATGGCCAGATCGTCAGCCGTGCCGAAACGCAGCCGGCCCCGCATCGCCGAGCCTGAAAAGTAGCGGGCCGCGGCGTCGTGGGCCGAGAGGATGTTCCTGGCGAAACCCGCCATCGCGTCCCCGTTGTCCGTCAGCCGCACGTCCCGCGTGTCCCTGGTGATGAGGACACGCTTGGCGGCGGTTTCCAGCTTCCGGATGTGCTGGCTGATGGTGGGCTGGGCCAGCCCCAGCCGGTCTGCGGCCTTGGTGAAGCTCAGGGTCTCGGCAACAGCCAGGAACGAGCGGAGTTGGGCTGGTTCGAACACGGTGGACTCCATCGGCTGCGCGTTGTATTGCGGTTTGCAATACGAGTTATAGGGACAATACGTCTCCATAATCTGTTAGCGCCACCATAGCGTTAAGGACATCCCGGACCGCACCCACTTTGAGGACAATCCTGTGGCACCCCCACCGCCGTCGTCGGCAACCGTCAGCCAGCCCGTCATCGATTCCGCGAGTTCAGCACCGGCCCTGCCGCCCACCCCGCAAGCTCCCGACGTCCGGAACCGGGACGCGCTCACCCAGCCCGTGCCCGTCGTCGCGGAACGCCTGCCGTGGAAGCACACGTTTATCTCCCTCAGCGTGCCCAACTTCCGCATCTTCGCGGTGGGCCACTTCATCGCCGTCATCGCCATCTGGATGCAGCGCATCGCCCAGGACTGGCTGGTCCTCCAGCTGTCCGGGTCCGTCACCGCCGTGGGGTTCACGGTGGCGCTGCAGTTCCTGCCGTCGCTGCTGCTGGGCCCGTGGGGCGGCATGATTGCCGACCGCTTCGCCAAGCGGAAGATCCTGATCCTGTGCCAGAGCATGGCTGCGGTCCTGGCTGCCCTGCTCGCCACGCTCGCCCTGACCGGCGCCATTGCGGTGTGGCACGTCTACGTGATCGCCCTGGTCCTGGGACTGGTCACAGTGCTCGACCAGCCCGCGCGCCAGGTATTCGTCAACGAACTGGTGGGTCCCACCCACCTGCGCAACGCCATCAGCGTCAACTCCACCACGTTCCAGCTGGGCGGGCTGATCGGGCCGGCGCTGGCCGGATTGCTCCTCACCGCCGTGGGTGCGGGCTGGGCGTTCGCGGCCAACGCGGTGGCCTGCTGCTCCACCGTGGCGATGCTGCTCATCCTCCGCAAGGACCAGTTGCACGTCAGCGCCCCCACACCCAAGAGCAAGGGCATGCTGCGCGCGGGACTCAGGTATGCGCTGAGCAAGCCCACCATCTACTGGCCTTGGCTGATGGCCGGATTCATCTCGGTCTTCGCCATGAGCCTGCCGGTGATCCTCGCGGCCTTTGCCGACCATGTCTTCCGTGTGGGAGCCGGCGGATATGGCCTCCTGAACGCGCTGGTGGCCCTCGGTGCCCTGGCCGGTGCCATAGCCTCGACCCGGCGCCGCCAACTGCGGCTGCGCTCGGTGGTGTTCTGTGCGGGAATGTATGGGGCCATGCTGTGCCTGGCTGCGCTGGCGCCCTCGCTGGCAACGTTCGGGGCTGTGATGGTGCTTTCCGGGTTCTGGTGCCTGATGTTCCTCACCGGCTCCAACCAGCTGGTGCAGATCAGCTCAAACATGGGGATCCGCGGGCGCGTCATGAGCCTGTACATCATGGTGCTTATTGGCGGCCAGGCACTTGGCGGTCCGATGCTGGGGTGGATCGCCGAACACGCTGACCCGCACGTTGCCCTCCTGGTATCCGGCGGGGTGCCTGCGCTCGCGGCAGTTGTGGTGGGCATTGTCCTGGCACGGAAGGGCTCACTGTACCTGAAGGTGGACGTGCGGGACCGGCGCCGGCCGATCCGGATCGTGGACCGGACGGCGCCTGCCTAGCCCTACCCTTCGGGTTTTCCAACCCAAGCGAACGCGGCTACCACGAGCGCCGAGATCCCGGCGTCGAGGGTAGGGCGGATGACTGGGGCAAAAGTCGGTGAGTGGTTGGACGGGATGGTGGATGCCACCGTCCCGTCCTGGACCGCCCTGCCGTACGCCTCGGGATCGGTGCCGCCCAACAGCCAGTACACCAATGGTGCTCCTGCGGCTGTGGCGAGGGTGCCCACGTCCTCGCTGCCGGTGACGGGGCCGGGATCGACGGCGCCGCCCAGCTTTGCGGAGAACGCTTCGCGTACGCGGGCGGTGGCGTCGTGGTTGTTGACCACTACGGGAAAGTGCTGCCCGGCAGTGATCGAGGGCGGTTGGGGAGCCCCGGAAGCTGCGGCCTCGCCGTTGATGATGCGGGTCATGCCGCTGATCATCCGCTCCCGGACCGCCGGATCCGCGGTGCGTATGCTGATGCCCAGCCTGGCCTCTTCGGGAATGATGTTGTCCTTGGTGCCGGCGTTGAGTTGGCCTACGGTGAGGACAGCCGTCTCGTTGCCGCCGATTTCGCGGGATATCAGCCCCTGCAGCCGCATGATGGTGGCGGCGGCCATCACCACAGGATCCACGGTGGTTTCCGGGCGGGAGCCGTGTCCGCTCCGGCCGAACAGCGTCACGGCAAAGCTGTCGGACCCGGCGAAGGCCGGTCCGGCGTGCACACCCAGTGCACCGGCGGGGAACGGGGCCACGTGCTGTCCCATGACAACGTCCGGCACGGGGAAACGGTCGAAGAGACCGTCCGCCACCATGTCGCGGGCGCCGGCGCCGGTTTCCTCGGCCGGCTGGAACACCGCCACGATGGTCCCGGACCAAGCCGGGAGGTGGGCGCTGAACAGCGTGGCCGCACCGAGGAGACAGGTGACATGGACGTCGTGGCCGCACGCATGCATCACGGGAACGTCAGCTCCGTCGGGACTGGTGCCCCGTGCCGTGCTGGCGTAGCCAAGCCCCGACTTTTCTAGGACAGGAAGGCCGTCCATGTCCGCACGGAGCATCACTGTGGGTCCGTCCCCGTTCCGTAGGACACCCACGACGCCGGTCCCGCCGACTGCGGTGCCCACTTCCCAGCCCAGCCCGGAGAGCCGTTCGGCCACGATCCCGGCGGTCCGGACTTCGGCTCCGGACAGCTCGGGATGCTGGTGCAGATCCTCGTAAACTCCGGCGAGGTCTTGTGCCACCCAGGCAACGTCGTCCAAAACCTTTGTCATGACAGTCCTTACTTACGGGTTCGCTTGCTTTGCGACCCTACGCCCGGAGGCAGGCGAAGCGAGGGCCAAAGGCCGGGCGTTCACCGACCGCAAAACCGTCGCCGGACGGGGTAAAAGTATGGCCTTGCCGGCGACAGCCCGTGAGGAGCGGGGCCGAACAATCACCCGCGCAGAAACGGCAGCAAGGTTTGGCTGATCTCCTGCCGGAGAAGTTCCGGAGGCTGGACGGGCTGTGGTCCACAGCGTCGTTGTTATTGTTGTGGCCCACCGTAAACATCACTCCTCAGGCCTGGCCTGGGGAAAACTGGAGCGGCTGACGGGAATCGAACCCGCGTATCAAGCTTGGGAAGCTAGCGCTCTACCATTGAGCTACAGCCGCGTTGGGACTGTCCAAAAAATTGGACAATAATCCCGGTCAAACAACGAGCTTTACACTACCTCAGTCTGAAGTTCCCTCGGAACCGCGACACTGCTGGTTATTCCCCCGTTTTGGGTTGCCCGAGGGCTTGAGGGCGGGGGTGAAACCTCCCTAAAACCACAGAAAGCCCGTCCGGAGACAGGCTTATCTTAGGCTTCTTGGTCCTCTTACCGATGTGTCATGCCGCTGATGCCAGTTCCTTTGGCGGATCGCTGAAGTGCCCAGCTTTTAGTCGCGCGGCGTAGACCTCGGCGCTTATCGCGTTCCGTGCCATAGCAAAACCGAGGACGACCAACGCCTGCCGTCCTTTGGTGTCCGTGATCATGCGGTGACGGTAGAGAGTGGAATCCAAGTTATTGTTTACGCTCTCGATGTCTGCTCGGTAGCCGTAGGTGTCCTTGTAGTACTGACTCTCCGGAGGGTGCAGCCGGACATGGTGCGCGCGATTGAAGCCGAGCTTCTTGTCTGCGGCGGTGGTGTCGAGTCGCTCGGTGCGGTGCTCCCCGCACATCAGTAGCAGCTTTGCATACCAGCGGTGTGTGCCATCGGCATTCTTCCGTGAATACTGCTCTACTCGCTTGCACGGCACCGAGTAGGTCTTTCCGGTGTCCAGCACGTCCAGCTCAACGAATTCTCCACCCTCTGTGTGCAGGGTGTGCTGGTTACCGCAGGTGCAATCGATGTCATAGAGCATCCGCTGGATATTGTCTTTTGGAACCGGAGAAATGGCGCTGACACCTAGTTTCAGCATGGCGTCGAGGTGCATGCCGGTCATCGCGCCGTCATAGCGGAGACCAAGGAATCCCTTAGTCAGTTTTCGCAGCTTCTCCATCTCCCGAACCGCTATGCCCGCTTCGCCGCCATAGCCCTTCTCTTTTGGCACGTGGGTTCGGCTCAGGATGATGCGCGAATTCGGGAAAGCATCAGGTCGTACTGCAACCAACAGTTCCTTGAACCCCAGCACACGGACACCCTTGTCCTCGCCTCCCTCTCGGTGCTCATCGACCTCGGGTAGCTTCACGCCCTTTTCGATGAGTCTCTTACGAGTGGTCTCTGTGATCCGAGTCTTGGGCACGGTGCCGTCAGCAACCAGAATGTTGCCACGCTTGGGCTTACTCATCGTTTCCGGACCTTCAATCAGGCACCCTTGCTTCTGCGCCTGTTCGATGGCGAGCAACGTGAACTTGTCACTCAGAAGATCAGCGTAAGGGGATAGCCGGTCAAGGTTGTAGGTGACCGTACTGCGTTTCGGCGGCGTGGTGGCAAGCTCGATGTCCCAGAAGCGGCGAGCGTGCGATCGCACCTTGTACCAGTTCGTGTCTTCTCGTAGCCACGCAATCGCGCTGCGGTGCGATCCGTGGATACCGAGGATTGCCAAAACAAGAAGGTAAACGTGATCCGGGTGATGATTGGGTCGACCGGCTTTGGACCCATCACGCTTGGGGATGATAGCTGCCATTTCGGGGATGTAGGGCGAGCGCAGGGCAGCAAGAGACCTACGGTGGGGAGTCCAACCGTATTCCTTGTCTGCCGGAGAGCCATGCCCTAGTTTCCCCATGGGTTAGCCGATCTCCCCCGTCCGCCAGTTGTAGCCAAGAGCGGCGACGCAAGAATCGATGGACCTGTAGCCGAGTGCGTGCGCGATGACCTCGATGCGCTCGCCGTCGATGAGCATGCGCGAGCCTGCATAAAGAGACACGGACGACGGGGTGATGCGCGGGTCATCCCCGAGTCCCGCCCTCCTGAATACCTCGACACACGCTGATGCTGCCCGGTTTTGCGCGTGACCCATCGGTTGCTGGGATGTACCCTGCGTGAGCTGAAAAGTCTCAAAGGTGCGGTGTGGCGGCATCCATGCCCGCAGGTACTCGACGCGCTCCACAATGGCTGAGAAGTAGATGTCGGGAATCTTCACCCACCGCGCTTCCATGCGCGTAGTGTCACCGTGCGCCCAGACGCGCTGATTGGCGATATCCACGTCACTCGTGGTGATAATCCCAGCTTCCGAGGAGTGGACGCCAGACAGTAGCAAAGCGAACATCACGGGACGGCGCGTGCGAGGACCAGCATCCTTGGCGTAAAGCCAAACATTTCGCGCTTCTTCTTCCGTCAGTGGACGCGCGAGACCGGGAGAACGGGGACCTACGCGAGTTCGGACTACAAGTCCTGAGCCATGTATGCGGAGTTCCTCAGCATCACGGTAGAACTTACGGAGCGCCGAACGCCGCGTGTTCTGGGTAGCAGTGGCAGGCTCAGAGACGACGCCGTGCCGGGACGTGCCCTTAGCCTTGATCCACTTTGCTGCCAGCGCTTCTGTCTGATCGGCAAAGACCGGGACGTTGTGTGCTTGGGCGAATTTGGCGTAGCGGTGGAGAAGGTCATCGAACTTGGCGTGGGACGCCTCCGTCAGCGCGTTCGTGTCTTTCCAGTGCTTGAGCACTAGGTCCACGGCTTCAATGAGGAGGACGCCCTGCTCTGGCTTGGTTTTCGCCATGGCATCTGCTTCCATGTTTATCGAGTGGTCGATATATAGACCACCACTATAAACACGGGAGTCGGGTGTTTGACAAGACCCTTGACTGTTTGCCAGAAGAAAATCTGCGGGAGCGCCGACGAGATACCAAGGGACTGCCGCGCTGCGGACGGGGTGGTCTACAGTTGGACCATGGCGCAGAGGAAGGCTGTCAGACCCGCTGAGATCGCCGGAGAAGGCGTCCAGTGGCTTACTGCTGACCTGTCCAGCAACATCTCCGCTGAGTACGCTCGCCTGTTTGCCAGTGCTCTTGTCGCCGCCATGGATGATCAGGGGCTCGGACTCCGTGAGCTGGGACGACTTGCCGGTGTTTCGCACACCACTGTCCTGAGCATCATCGAGGGGCATACCGTCCCCGACCTCGGTACCATCGCCTTGCTGGAGAAAGCGCTCGGTAGGGAATTGCTCCCCTCGCCTCGACTTGCGTGAAGAACCACCAAGTTCTCTATCAGGGAATTGTTCGCCCAACGCTGACAGGCTTGATTGCTTTGTGCCTGAAACGGCCGGTACCATGGAACTACTCTCTTGTAGGAGTGGATTAGCGCGAGTGGGTTCGCGTTAGTCAAGGAATTCTGAATGACCTCAGTTTGGCGCTGGAGTCATTCCTCTTTAAGCGACGGGACGCTTGAATGTTGCGGACATCTTCGCGGTGAATCCTTTGTTTGGGCGCGGGTTAGTCAATCCCGATCGAAGCACCGATCTCTCGTTACGGCCAGCGGCGATGAGTCCCGAAGTAGAAATGTCAATTATGGCGACAGTGGTGCGAATCCTTGGGAATCCGGCAATTTCGCGGCGATGACCGTCCACTTTTCGCTATTGGAGAACAGGCATTTCTTCCGTGGCCGTTTCGAATTGTCGCCCTGCTGGGGACTTCGAATGCCCTGCCGGTAAATGTCGGCGTGGGGTGCGACCATGCCATTGTCAGCAGTTCCAACTTCAGGAGGTCTCAGTGAGCAATCCCAATAACCGACACGTATTAAAGAGAGATGACGGCTGGGCTGTTGTTGCCCCGGACGCGAAGCGCGCAAGCGCGGTCACCGACACGCAGAAGGAAGCGATCAGTCGTGCCAAGACCATCGTGGGCAACGCGGGCGGTGGAGAGGTAAGCATCCATGGTACTGACGGCCAGATTCGTGCCGCCGACACTGTGAAGCCGGGTAACGATCCTCGCAATATCAAGGGGTAGTCGCATTGGTTGGCACCAGACCTGCCTGCACGTCAGAAAGCAAGGTCTGGTGCCAACGGCGAACAAAATATGCCCCAAGAAAGTTGGCGCTCAGCGCGGGATAGCATGAATTTCAATATCTCGCATGTACTGACTCGCCGGGGGCAATCTTGTCTAGCAACAACAACTACGCCAACTTCATCTGGAGCATTGCCGATCTGCTGAGGGGTTCATACCGCCCTCACCAGTACGGCTCCATCGTCCTTCCCTTCACGATCCTCCGCCGTTTGGACGCTGTGCTGGCGGAGACCAAGGAAGACGTGCTGGCAGAGTATGAGAAGTCAAAGGACGGCGGTATCCCGCTCACGGTACTTCTTCCCCGGAAGTCAAAGCACGCGTTCTATAACACCTCGAAGTACGACTTCCAGAAACTGACAGGTGACGCCGAGAACGTTCGTGACAACCTGCTCGACTATGTGCGCGGGTTCTCCGACAACGTGCGTGACATCTTCGAGAAATACAAGCTTGAAGAGCGCATCGAGGAACTGCATGAGCACGACCTGCTGTTCCTGATCGCGCAGCAGTTCGCTGCCGTCGATCTTCACCCAAGCAATGTCACCAACACTGAGATGGGTCTGATCTTTGAGGAACTGATCCGCAAGTTCGCGGAGTCGTCCAACGAGACCGCCGGTGAGCACTTCACTCCGCGTGAGGTCATTCACCTAATGGTGGACATCCTCTTCGCCCCGGACGACAACGATCTGGACAAGGCGAACATCGTCCGATCCATCTATGACCCCACCGCAGGTACTGGTGGCATGCTTTCGGTTGCGGATGAGCACATCCGGAAGATGAACCCGGATGCCACGTTGACCCTCGCTGGTCAGGAACTGAACCCAGAGTCCTACGCCATCTGCAAAGCAGACATGGTGATCAAGGGACAGGACATTGGCGCGATTGTCCTTGGAAACACGCTGACGGACGACGGACACATCGGCAAGACCTTCAACTACTGCCTGTCCAACCCTCCCTTCGGCGTCGACTGGAAGAAGTCCCTGCCGATCGTCGAGAAGGAACACAAGGAACAGGGCTACGAGGGTCGCTTCGGTCCCGGACTGCCCCGCGTCTCCGATGGGTCCCTGCTCTTTTTGCTGCATCTCATCAAGAAGATGCGCCCGGTTCGGGACGGCGGCGGACGCGCTGCCATCGTCCTGAACGGTTCACCGTTGTTTACGGGTGGCGCTGGTTCCGGTGAATCGGAGATTCGTCGATACATTCTGGAGAACGATCTGTTGGAGGCGCTCATCGCGCTGCCCACTGACATGTTCTACAACACGGGCATTTCCACGTACGTGTGGGTCCTTACCAACAGGAAGTCTGAGGAACGCAAGGGGACTGTCCAACTCATAGACGCCTCCGGTGAACAATTCTTCCGAACGATGCGTAAGAGCCTTGGCTCCAAGCGAAAGGAACTTGGCGAGAAGCACATCGAGAGCATCGTGAAGCTCTACGGTGCATACGCTGACGCTGAGTCCGAGCACAGCAAAGTTCTCAAGATCGCTGACTTCGGTTACCAAACGATCACTGTTGAGCGTCCCCTTCGAATCAACTTTGCCGTTAACGAGGATCGGATAGCCGCCGCATTGGCGTCCAAGGGATTGGTGAAACTGACTGACAACGAAGCTGTTGCACTGCGTGAGGCGCTGTCGGAACTGAACCCGGAGTATGTGTGGACAAACCGCGATGGCTTCACTACTGACATCAGGACCGCGCTAAAGAACGGAGGAGTAAGCCTCACCGCGCCACAGATCAAAGCACTCGTCACAGGACTTTCTGCTCGTGACGAAGCTGGCGAGATCAGTACCAACGCTAAGGGCATGCCGGAAGCCGATCCGGACCTGCGTGACACTGAGAACGTGCCGCTGACTGAGGACGTTCAGGAATACTTCGAGCGTGAGGTAATCCCGTTTGCCCCGGATGCTTGGATAGATGAGTCGAAGACCAGAATTGGCTACGACATCCCCTTCACTCGTCACTTCTACAAGTATCAGGAACCTCGATCGCTGGAATCTATTGACGATGATCTTGACGCGGTTCTTGGGCGTATCCGTGCCCGTTTGGAAGCGGTAAAGGCATGAGCGGTGTAAAGCCTTATCCAGAGTACAAAAACAGCAACGTAGAGTGGATGGGAATTATCCCCGCATCTTGGACCGTCCGCCCATTCTTCTCGCTAGTAAGGGAGAATAAGCGCTCGAACCGGGGGATGGTGGAGGATAATCTGCTTTCCCTCAGTTATGGGAGGGTCATTCGTAAAGATATTAGTTCGAACGCGGGACTCTTACCCGAGTCATTCGAAACGTATCAGGTGATCGAGGCGGATGACATTGTTTTGCGACTGACCGACTTGCAGAATGACAAACGAAGCTTAAGATCCGCTATCGCGGCGGAACGCGGGATAATAACTTCTGCGTATCTGTCGGTACGATGCGAGGGTGTTCTTCCCCGTTTCGTGGCGTATGCACTTCGGGACTGCGACCTTCGGAAGGTTTTCTATTTCATGGGCGGCGGGCTTCGGCAGTCAATGAAGTTCTCCGACATGAAGTGGTTACCTCTCGCGGTTCCCTCGTTGGGTGAACAGCGCGCCATCGTGTCCTACCTCGACCGAGAGACCGCCGAGATCGATGACTTTATTGCGGATCAGGAGGAACTTATCGAGCTACTGAATGAGCGGCGAACAGCCACCATTACACAGGCGGTGACAAAGGGTCTCGACCTAACTGTCCAGATGAAGGGCAGCGGTGTTGAGTGGCTTGGAAAAGTACCTCAGGGTTGGCGCACCGCTTCCTTGAGGCATCTGCTGGCGTCAAAACTGAAGTATGGGGCGAACGAAGCGGCGGAATTTGATAACCCCGACTGGGTGCGTTATTTGAGGATCACTGATTTCGGCTACGATGGAAAACTCAAGGACGAGACTTTCAGGTCCTTGCCACCGGAAGTTGCAGCGGACTACATGGTGAAACCTCATGACATCTTGCTGGCACGAAGCGGAGCAACTGTAGGGAAAGCATTCATTGTGCCGGAGGACAGTCCGCCCAGTTGCTTCGCGGGCTATCTCATCAGGGTTGAGTGCGATCCGAAGTTGCTCCTGCCGCAGTTCGCATACAGGTTCTTCCAGTCGACGCCATTTCTTGATTGGAAGAATGCGTCGCAAACGGTCGCCACGATTCAGAACATCGGTGCTGACAAATATGCCACTTTGCCAGTTCCAGTTCCTCCCGTTGATGAGCAGAGGGAAATTACTGTCTATCTCGACTACGAGACTGCCGAAATTGACGCCGCAATAGCTGATGCAAAGGAAGCGATTGAGCTGTCTAAGGAGCGGCGCGCTGCGCTCATTTCCGCTGCCGTGACGGGCAAGATTGACGTTCGAAACCACATTACTGCTGAGCTGGGGGCTGCGTAGGTATGGCGATATACAACGAGGTTGAATTCGAGAAGGGCATCGGGGAGTACCTGCACGGCCACGGCTGGCTGTACTCAGAGAACGGTACAGGATACGACAAGGAACTCGCCCTGTTCCCCGAGGACGTGCGCGGATGGTTGACGGACACCCAGCCCGAAGAGCTTGAGAAGATCGTCAAGCCAACTGACTCCCCGGACGTGCAGAACAAGTCTTTCAAACGGCTGCTCACCCGGCTCGTCAAGGTGCTCGATGCCCCACTGGAATCAGGGGGCGGCACCCTCGCTGTTCTCCGAAATGGGTTCAAGGCGACGCCAGCTTCGTTCCGCATGTCGCAATTGAAGCCCAACGACGACAAGAACCCGAAGACCACCGCCGACTACGCGAAAATTCGTCTGCGCGTCATGCGGCAGGTCTACTACTCCACCAGCAACCAGAACAGCGTCGATCTCGTCTTCTTCGTCAACGGCATTCCTGTCGCCACTATGGAGTTGAAGACGGACTTCACCCAGACGGTGCAAGACGCGATGGACCAGTACAAGACAAACCGTCTCCCCGTGGATGCCGTCACGCGGCAGCGTGAACCGCTGTTCTCGTTCGGGCATAGAGCGTTAGTGCACTTTGCCATGTCTAACGCCGAGTGTTTCATGACCACACATCTGCGCGGCGCGAAGACGCGTTTCCTCCCCTTCAACATGGGCAATGACGGGCACAAGGGCAACCCGGTCAACCCCAACGGCTCGGAGACGAGTTACATGTGGGAGCGGGTTCTTGAACGCGATTCTTGGCTGACCATCATCAGTAAGTTCATGCACCTGCACGTTGAGGAGAAGACGGACCCGATCACGGGCGAGAAGACCAAGAACGAATCATTGCTGTTCCCGCGCTACCACCAGTGGGAAGCGGTAAACAAGCTGGCGGAAACTGCTGCCGCCGAAGGACCGGGACACCGGTACTTGATCCAGCACTCTGCTGGTTCTGGCAAAACAAACTCCATCGCATGGACTGCTCACCGGCTCAACTCCCTGCACGATGCCGATGGCAAGAAGATGTTCGATGCCGTGATCGTGATCAGTGACCGCAAGGTACTGGATGGGCAGTTGCAGGATGCTGTCAAGCAGCTCAACAAGGTGGATGGGGTATTTGAAGCCATTACCTCCACTGGCGGCGCAAAGTCGAAGGCACTTTCCAAGGCACTTCTTGGTGGCACCCAAATTATTGGTGTGACGCTCCAGACCTTCCCCTTCGCTCTTGATGAGATCGCCAAAAACAAGGGACTGAAGGGCAAGTCGTACGCCATCATCGCGGACGAGGCGCATAGCTCACAGTCCGGTGACGCAGCGAAGAACCTGAAGAAGGTTCTGACCTCCGGCAATGAAGCCGCCGTCGACGCTGAAGTCGATCCGGAAGCTGAGCTTTCCACAGAAGACGTGCTCGCAGAAGAAATGAACAAGCGCGCGGAAAGCAAGAACCTGTCGTTCTTCGCATTCACCGCAACGCCGAAGGCTAAGACGCTGGAGCTGTTCGGGCGTCCCAACGAAGCCGGACTACCCGCGCCCTTCCACCTGTACTCGATGCAGCAGGCAATTGAGGAAGGCTTCATCCTCGATGTGCTGAAGAACTACACGCCTTACAAGATGGCGTTCAAGCTCGCGCACAACGGCGTGGACTACGACTCTGACGAGACGACGATCGAGAAGTCTGAAGCCGTCAAGGAATTGATGCGCTGGGTGAAACTTCACCCATATAACATCAGTCAAAAAGTTGCCGTCGTCGTGGAGCATTTTCGCTCCAATGTGCGTCACCACCTCGCAGGGCGTGCGAAGTCCATGGTTGTTACTGGCTCCCGGAAGGAAGCTGTCCGCTACAAGGTGGCTATCGATAAGTACATTGCCGACAAGGGCTACAAGGACTTGGCAACGCTCGTCGCATTCTCGGGCGACATAATCGACGACGAATCCGGCATCGGCAAGCTAAATGAGCACACGATGAACCCCGGTCTCAAGGGGCGTGAGCTTCCGAAGGCATTCAACACCGATGAGTACCAGATCATGCTGGTTGCCAATAAGTTCCAGACTGGCTTTGATCAGCCGTTGCTTGTTGCGATGTACGTGGACAAGAAACTGTCTGGCATCACTGCCGTGCAGACCCTCTCACGCTTGAACCGAGTGACTCCCGGCAAGGACCAAACGTTCATCGTCGACTTTGTGAATGACCCGGCGGAAATCCTTGCCGCGTTCCAGCAGTACCACAAGGAAGCCGAACTTTCTGCGGTCACTGATCCGGACATCGTGCATGACCTCCAAGCGAAGCTGGATAGCGCTGGTATCTACGAGATCAGCGAGGTCGAGGCGACGGCTGCCGCGTGGGTTGGGAAGACCACTCATGAGAAGCTGAAGGGCTTTGTAGCGCCTGCGCAGTCACGGTTCCGGGTTCGCTACCAGAAGGCGCGGGAAGACGGCGACAAGACTGCACAGGACGCGCTGGACCTGTTCCGTAAGGACCTTGGCAGCTTCATCCGCGCTTACGACTTCCTGTCGCAAATCATCGACTATCAAGACACCGATCTGGAGAAGCGGTCGATTTTCTACAAGCTGCTCGCGCGTGTAATCAGCTCGGAGAATCAGGACAGAACGACAGTTGACCTGTCCGAGGTAGTGATGACTCACTACAAGCTCAAGAAGCAGGAAAAGGCTGACCTGAAGCTGTCAGGTGATGAGTCCATACCTCTCGACCCGCTGACGGCTGCTGGAACCGGTTCAGCCCACGAAGTCAAGAAGGCAAAGTGGGCGGAGATCATTGACCAGATGAACACCTTCTTTGAGGGTTCTGGACTGACCGATGCCGACCAGCTCTCCGTGGCAGAGAGCGTGCTGAACAAGGCACTGGAGAACCGAACGCTGCGGGGTCAGGCGCAGGCGAACGGCAAGGTGGACTTCTACTCGTCACCCAAGATTCTGACTACCGTCGAGGATTCTGTCATCGAGGCAGGGGAGCAGCACGCCAAGGGTATTGGCTGGGTCCTGTCCTCCGACAAGGTGGGCGAGATGGTGGAGTTGCTCAAGAAGATGGGGCTTTTCGAGAAGCTTCGGGATGAGGAAGCGGCATGAACCAACTCAACTCCGGACCATCATCAGAAGACGTAATCGCTGCCCTTCGTCAGACTGGTTTCATCCTTGAACAAGACGTTCGAAAGGTGCTAGAGAAGCGCGACATTCAGTGTGAGGTGTCTCGTGCGTATGAGGACCCCGACGAAGGTAAATCCCGTGAGATCGATGTGTGGGGTTATAAGCAGTTCTATACACATGAGAGCCGACGCATCGTTTTCGGCATCCAATTACTGATTGAGTGCAAGAATCCGAAGTCGCCGTACGTGATAGTCGGAAGGGCTGCAAAGGACACCGAAAAGGCGCGGGTCCCTTTCGGTGCAAAGTTTTATGCGCACGAGGGTATTTCCATACCTATTCCGCCAGTTCCTCCAAGCACGGCGAGTAGAGGCTCCACCCGCCGCTCGGTCTGGAGCGTTTTAGACCTCGCTTCCGCTCCCGGCAGTCCGAGCGCTGATAGCTTTATTGGCAATCAACTCGTAGTCATGGAGCGAAAGAAGGAATGGATAGCTGATAACGACCATATGTTCAACGGAATCGTCATGCCCATGGCTAAAGCAGTGCAAAGCGTCTCGAAAAGAACGGTAGCCCGTGGCGTCTTCAATCCAGATACCAACTTTTCGCTCAACCGCTTGACGCTTCCGATACTCGTTACCTCAAACGACATATTCGAGGTGGATACAGAGGCTGATGTACTGGAAGCCCACAGCAAGCCGTGGTCGAACGTGACGCGACACATCAAGACGGACAAGATGGATTTGCAATTGCGGATCGATGTTGTTCAGGCGAAACATCTGGATTCTTTTCTAGACGAACGATTTTTTGCTCTAGGGGAAGAAATCGCCGCGCGAGTGGAAAAGTGCCCAGAAGTGCTAACGGTAACGTCGTCAGAAGATTTCCCTGCTGGCGCTCAATTGGGTCATCTCGACCTCTCATCTCCGATCAAATAGTTTGAATCCAATGACATGAGAACAGGACCAGTGTATGACTGAAGTCATAACGATCGCTACGGCGGTAATCGCGCTTCTTACGATCGTCGTCGCATGGCTCACCTACAAGGTTTCGAAGGAAAGCAAACAGGTTGCAGTAGAGAGCAAAAAGGTAGCGGAGGCAAGCCACGCAATCTCAACTGAAGCTCTAGATGTAGCGATCAAGGACTGGAAACAGGTAGGGCGTGAAGAGCCTTGGTCCCTCACGAAGCTGGAAGGGAACTATTGGCTGTTGGAGCGTAACCATTATGATCCGGCAGTTGTAGTCATGGCGGAGGCTACGCCTCACTGCGGCGGTTCCACCGTGGAGTTTCAAAACCCGGCAGGTGCGCCCGTGGCGATCTTCCGTAGAGGCAGCAGAATCGTGCTGAACATTCCTGCCACTAACGTGGGAACGTTCTTGTCTCTCTGGTATCGCGAGTTTTCCGAAACTGAAGAAGTCCCGCAGTGGAATACGTCCTACTTCAGCGGCAGCAGCATGAGCGAAGGAGGGGTACGGCACGCAGCGGGCGCTTTGAAATGGGATACGGCGCTTTACTAAGCGTTTCCCGTGGTCTTAATACCAATGGCGTCTCTGTCGATTGTCTGGCTGGGGAACCACGGTATCAGCGGCAATTTTCGTTGCCTCAACAATCTTCGTGTGCGGTCCGCCCTGCACGCACGTCATTAACGGACAAAAGCATGAAGCATCGGGTGCATGGCGGAGGCTGCTTGTCAGGGCATCCACAGGCTTTACACTTCGAGCATTTCGGCTCGTTACAGGTAGAACACCTACCGGGAGAGTCCTTAATCAGGAAGCTGTCATGGCAGACGGAGCCTTGGTAGTACTCGCCGTCGTCACTGAAGGCGAAGTACTCGCTGCGTCCCTTGGTGGCAATCACGAGAACGCACCCGTCGCACAGAACCATGTCGAGTACAACGTTGGTGTAGCTCTTTCCGCTGAGGTGCTGGATACCGTACCCGCCACGAACAACTAAGCTTCCGTCCTCGCTAGCCTGTAGACGCTCGAAGGAGCGAGCAATCTCTTCCTGAGTTTTATCCTTGTGGGGTGGGAATAGTTCATCGCTATTTGCCGCGCTGAAGAAAAGCCTGCCGTCAGAGTCTGTCTGCATGACAACCCTATTGCCTTCAAGTTCAAGGGATCGATAGAGACATGCCTGCATGGATGCTGCCGAGTTATCGAACAACCATCTCACCCCAGCGGCGGTTACAGGTCCTGAACCGAACGCGGACTCGATCAAATCCTCATGAAGTAGAAGTCTGGACGCGAAACTGTTGGCGACCTTCTCGCGAAGTTCCTTTATGAAGGCTCGATCGGTGATGTCTTCAGTGATATCGGACCAAGCGTCGCCAACTCGTTGTTGATGGTGGGCAAGTTCATGCAACACGCTGAAGTTGTCGCGCCCGGTGTTTCCGCTTAGGTGGACGAAGATTGCCGGAGGATCGATGTAGGGGTCATAGCACGCCTGAACATTGCATCCCTTGGTTCCCCGCAGCTCATGGAAGATAACGTCAAGGTCGCCACGCGATTCAACATACTCCACAGGGGCGTCCGCAATGTCTTCAAAAACCGCACCGGAATCCAGTATTTCTTGGATCATGGCGTCGGCAATTTTCACGTAGTTGCGGGGCAGTGCCCAAAGTCGGTAATCAGTAAGAGTTGTAAGCATTGCCAGCTACTCCTGCATCAGACGCGAATACGCTTCGTCGATGCGGTTTTGCGCCGCTTGTCGTTCATCGCCAGCTTTGGAACTGCGAGCTGCGATCAATGCATTCTGCATGAGTAAGTTTCTTGCATCACGCTGCTTCAACGCCCTGCGCTCTGCCAAGCTTACGATTTTGTCCCGCTGGGTTGGTTGCATCAACTCGGTTACTACTTCAGAGCTGACCGGACGAAGGAGTTGGGAATCAGTGAGACCAGTGATCTCGCGCATTACGGATATCTGTGCAGAAGTCGGCAACGCATCGCCGCGAAAGAGGTCGGCAGCGTCCCCGCGTTCAGGAATGTTCAAATTTTCACGAATCTTCTTGGCGGTCATTTCAGCTTCCATGAGAGCTTCTGTCTTGAATACCGCCTCTCCAGCCGTGGCAGACGGCCACGAATCAAAGCAAAACTTGCGAAAGCTGCTCAACAAAAAGTCGATGAATGGGGTCGTGTCATCGGATTCCATTTCAGCGCCCATTTCAAAAGGGCTGTCCACGTCGTCGTCGAAAGCTGATCGTTCCAGTCTCAGTGCTGCGCTTTCAGAGCAGAGGTTCCCGATACGACGGTCCAGAAGGTGCATGCCGATCCCTGTCGGTGCAGGCGACCAGACTGCAATGTCTGCATTTATGGGCGACTGTGCGGCGCGAACGATGGAAGCAGGCTCTCTAGCTTCGGCGGCATCGCAGGTGATCGGAAGGATAGACACGAAGGAATCATGGACACGCGTAATTAGACCTAGAGCAAGGTCTTGAATCTCATCTGCCAGCACCCACACGTCACCAGCTTTTGGTGCGGCGGGGGTGCCGCCGTCGATAATTCGGACAGCCTCGCTGGGAAGCTGGCTGCGATCAAGGAGTTTCAATGCAGGCGTGCCGATCTGTGAAGTGGGCAGTAGATCAGTGTATCAGTAGTAGCCGAGAACAGAGTTCTTGTGCCAAAGGTCATTGAATGCGTCCGACTCTGGAGCGAGAAGCTCACCTCTGTGGTCCAGAACATCCTCTTTGAAGAGTGCCTTTCCGATCGTGCAGCGGTACCGAACGATCCACCACCCTTCCTTAGTCAACCCAATGTCATCATTTCTTGGGGAATGAACGGGATCAATCTTCTCGTCAGCCCGTGGTTCGTCCGTGGTGCGTCCAATAGCTTGCACGGTAAAGGACTTCTTTGAAGCTTCCGCAATTCCGTATCGACGGGTGATCTTCTCTTTGTGATCGTCCCGAACGTTGATCTCCGTGGGGTCAGCGACGTATATATCGCATACCTCGGGGTTCGGTTTCTTAGCCATGTTTCAAAGATAGCGCCTAACACCGACATGATTTTCTGTGTGAGTCTGGCAGTGCGTTCCCAAAACGGGCATTACGCGTTTCTGGGGCATTTTGCCTACTGCGTCTTCTAGCGTCTGTGGGGATTATTGACCAGTCCCAGCCGCGTTGCCGCCGCATCTGCGGGGCAGAACTTAGCTTAGCGCAGATGGAACGGCGGTCCGGCCACGGTGCCGGCAGTTCCAGCCGTGTCCCAGGTCCGGCACGTCATCCAGTAACTCTTCAATAACGTCGCCGCATCTGGCTAGGTTGGCACCCGGCGGGCTGGCTAACCTGAACCGGAATGCTGTGGCGCCAGGGGGAGGCGGTCCGGGCAGCATGCCGGCGTCAACCACAGAAAGATCCCCATGGCATCCGCAGAACACGAGGTCCTCATCCGGCGTGACGCCATGGCCGTGTACCTGTACCTGCTGGACGCCACCAACTTGCCCACGTGGCGCGAAGCTGTCCGGAGCGTGAAGCTGGTGCAGGGCTCTGCCGGCACCAAAGGCGCCGTGTACCGCAAGATGGTGGCGGGGCGGTCCGGGCTCAGCATTCCGGCCGAGCTGGAAATCACCCAGGCCAGGCCCGGCGCCGAAATCCAGTTCCGGGTGACCTCCGGCCCGTCGAACCGTTCGGGCGGCTACTACCTCAGCACCGAGAACGACGGCACCCGGCTCCGCTACGCGCTCGAAGCCCGGCCGGAAGGCTCGTTCTCCTTCCTTGACCGGTTCGGCCTCCTGAATAAGATCGCCCAGCGACGGGTCCGCGCCGAGGTATCCCAGCTGGACCGGCTCAAGGACGTACTGGAGCTGCAGACCGTCAGCTAGCCAGGCGACGTCCCGGCCCACCAGCTTCCGCCGCCGGCCCAGTGAGGGTTCTCCGCCTTCTGCCCTGGTACTTACGGTTTGGTGCTTACTGCGCCAGCCGCTGGCCGGTCCAGGGCCCTGCAATGTTCGACGGCGACGCCAGGCTTCCGCCCGAGAGGTCCCAGTACTGCACAACATCGGAAGCCCTGCGGAGCGCGATACCGGTGGAGTTCAGGCCGGTGACGTTCTTCAGTGCCCTGATGCCTGTGACATCCTGCCAGCCGGTGGCCACCGTAGGCCGCGCCTCGGCACGGAGGGTGGTGGTTCCCCAGCCCCGGTAGAGCTGTACCGCGCCATCAGCGCGGAGGGCGAGGACATCCTGGAAGCCGTCTGCGTCGTAGTCCACCATCGCGAGGCGGGACGCGTTAACGCCGCTTGTGATCAATGCCCTTGCCGAGAGGTCTGTGGTGCCCTTGTTGGGGTACAGGAATAGGTTCCCGCTGCTGTCCAGGGCCAGGATCTGCGGCATCCTGTTGTTGGCGCACCAGCCGCCCACCGCAAGGGTGAGGGACTGCCAGCCGCCGGACCCCAGGGTGATTGCTGCCTGGAACCCTCCGGTGGCGATGCGCGGTGCAGGGTGAGGTCCCCGTTGGTCCACTGGGTCACGAGATCGTAGGCGCCGTCCGGTCCCAATCGGTGACGAAGACTTCCTTCGCCCCGGTGAAGCCTGAAACCGATGACCTTGGCGGCGCCGTACGTGCGGACACCTGTTGAGGCCCTGTTAAGCAGCTGGCCCGAAGAATTGACGGACACAAGGTCGCCGGCCCCGTGATGGCCGCGGCACGCAGGTCCAGCGTGGGAGGCATGTGCCGCCCCGTGGCATCGCACAAGGTGGGTGCCGGTGCTGGGAAAGCGGAGCCTCCCCCTGAGGACCCGCCGGACCCGCCGGGTGAGTCCACGGTGCCGGCCGGGAGTGTGGTGTAGCCGAAGAAGTTCACCACACCCAGATCTGGTAGGTGGAGTTGGTGTACGAGATGCCTGCACCCATGACGTTGAACCGGGGGTCAATGAGCATGGCGTTGTGCCCCGGGGAGCCCTTCCACCACTCCACCAGCTGGGCGGCATCCCTGTCTGTCCGGATGGCGATGACCTCGCCTGCGCCGTTGTTGGGGTTCATGGCGCGCGGATCTGTCCAGAAGTTGGCGCGGTGCTCAATGACCTCGCGGGAGGCAATGCTGTCCGACCACTCCTGGAGAGGCCGGCCACAGTGGGGTTGTATTTCACCGGATTCAAGCCCTTGGACGCCCGGTACTCGTTGATCTTGGTGAAGACGGTGAGGATCGCTGCGGAGTTGTTGTCCTTGACCAGTGCCTCCGTGGCCGGGGGCGCTGCCAGTGATTCGGACGTTGCCGGCCCGGAAGTAGTGGGCCCGGATGTTGCCGGCGGCGGGGAGGCCAGATCGGCGTCAGGTGCCCACAGCGGGGGTATGGACGGGACCCCGGCAGCGGGCAGCGCAGTGGCGGGACCCGAAGCGCCGGTGGGATCGGCTGATGGCGCGGGGACGGTTCCTGGACCGGCCTGATGTCCAGCGCCGGTCCCACCGCGGCGGCCGCAGGAGCTGTAGGCGGTGCCACGTCCAGCGGCGCGGTGGGCGAGGCCACCCGGATGTCCGGATCAACAGCCGGGGTGAGGGCGGTGCCGGTGGTGCTGTTCACCGTGCTGGAGCCGCCGCCGTTCCCGGTGGCCTCCCCCAGCGACACGCGTGACGGTCCTGAGGCCGCCACGTGCTGGCCGGCATCCAATGGCAGCGGGCTGGCCCCGCCGTCGAGGAGGCGAGCACCAGCGCGCAGAGCACGCCAATAAAAGAGGGCGCGACTAATTTATTCACAACATCCCCAGCTCTGTTGGGCCATCCGGGAGACCATCCGGCGCCTGTGTATCTGAGGCAACATTAGCCCCACTGGACAACAGCAACAACGAAAGAATGTGGCTGTGGATATCCCATACGGTAATTTGGGACGGTGCTGATCTCAGACCGCGATATTCGTGCCGAAATAGACTCCCAGCGGATCGTGCTGGAACCGTTCGAGCCCGCGATGGTGCAGCCGTCGTCGGTGGACGTCCGGATCGATAAGTTCTTCAGGCTTTTCGACAACCACAAGTACGCCCACATCGATCCTGCGCAGGAGCAGCCGGAGCTGACGCGGCTGGTGGAGGTTGAGCAGGACGAGGCCTTCATCCTGCACCCGGGCGAGTTCGTCCTGGGCTCCACCTACGAGACCGTCACCCTCCCGGATGACATCGCCGCCCGGCTGGAAGGCAAGTCCTCGCTGGGCCGCTTGGGGCTCCTGACGCACTCCACCGCAGGCTTCATTGACCCCGGCTTTTCAGGCCACGTCACGCTGGAACTGTCCAACATGGCCACGCTGCCCATCAAGCTGTGGCCCGGTATGAAGATCGGCCAGCTCTGCTTCTTCCGCCTAAGCTCCGCGGCGGAGTACCCCTACGGCCAGGGTGAGTACGGCAACCGTTACCAGGGCCAGCGCGGCCCGACCGCCAGCCGGAGCCACCTGAACTTCCACCGCACCCGCATCTAGCGCAACCGGCACTCCGTACCGATTTCGCCTACGCCTGCGCCGGGACCTGCCGCCTCCGCGTCGATGCCTTGACCAGGGGTTCCACGAAGCGCGCGGCCAGCGGGCCGATGACAGCCATCAGCAGGACGTAGGCGGTGGCCAGGCGGCGAGGTTGGGCGGTACGGCGCCTGAGGCGACGGCCAGCCCGGCGATCACGATCGAGAACTCGCCGCGGGCGATGAGTGTTGCACCGGCACGGAAGCGTCCTGGCCTGGCAATCCCTTCGCGTTTGGCTGCCCAGATTCCGGTAGCCATCTTGGTTCCGGCAGTGAGCACCGCCAGCACCAGGGCCCAGCCCAGTACCGGCGGAATGGATGTGGGGTCGGTGTTCAGCCCCCGAAGAAGATGGCGGCGAACAGGTCCCGCAGCGGTTCGAGGATGCGGGTGGCGTTTGGGGCGGTGGCGCCGGAGATGGCGATGCCGAGCATGAAGGCGCCCACCGCTGCGGAGACCTGCATGGCAGAAGCCAGGCCGGCCACCAGCAGCGCAGCGCCCAGCACGTTGAGCAGGAACACCTCCGAGTTTTCGCTGTGCACGGCCTTGGACACATGGTGGCCGTGCCGCAGCGCCACCATGAGCACCGCAGTGACCACGGCCAACGCAATGGCCACGGTAGTCAGCCCGCCCAGGAAACTGACGCCCGCGAGGGTGGCAGTAAGGATGGGCAGGTAGACGGCCATGGCCAGGTCTTCGAACACCAGGATGGACAGCACCACCGGTGTTTCACGGTTGCCCAGCCGGCCCAGGTCCGTGATGACCTTTGCGGCGATTCCGGACGAGGAAATGTAGGTGACGCCGCCCATCACCATGGCCCCCACACCGCCCCAGCCGAGGAGCAGGGCCAGTGCCGCTCCCGGAAGGAAGTTGAGCACGAGGTCAGCACGCCGGCCTGCCACGACCGCCGCAGGCCGGTGAACAGCTCCGCCGCCGTATATTCCAGTCCGAGCATGAGCAGGAGCAGAATGACGCCGATCTCGCCGGAAAAGGTGTGCGAACTCGTGCATGCCTTCGAGCTTCACCACGCCACCGGCGCCGAAAGCGAGCCGCCCAGCAGGTAGAGCGGGATGGGTGACATTCCTATCCGTCGGCCAGCCTGGCCAACAGGCCAAGGCAGAACACAACGGCCCCCAGTTCGATGAGGGTCAGGCCAGCGGGTCCATAGGGGTCAGCCGTGGCGCAGGATGTCGGCCGCCGAATCGAGCCTTTCAGGGTTCCGACAGCAACCAGCAGGTCACCGGTATGCAGGATCACGTCGGGTCCGGGCGAGGGCAGGACCTCGCCTTCGCGCATGATGGCCACGATGGAGACGCCGCACCGGGTACGGATGCACGCCTTGCCCATGGGCTGGTTCTGGAACGGGGACTCCGGGGCGATGGAGAACTGCCGGTGACGATGCCCGGGACGTCCTTGTGCTCCTCCGTCAGCTTCATGGCGAGGTGCTGGCCGCCCAGCAGGTTGCCCAGGGTGGCGGCTTCATCGCTGGTCAGCGAATGGAAGCCTGGCAGGTATCGGGATCGTCCCACGTGGAGACGATGAGCTCGTCTGGCTTCCCTCAGCTCCACCACGCCGATCCGGCGTCCGGAAGCTGTCATGAAGTCCTTCCGGCGGCCGAGGCCGGGAAGATTCGTTTCGTCCACGTTCATGGTTAAGCCTAGTCTTCCGGAGCGTTGCGTGGTGGGTCAGGCGGAGGGACGACGGCGATGGGAGCCTTGTCCGGCGACTTCACCGGCAGCAGGACCAGCAGCCCGGCGAGCAGGACCACCATTGATGCCCAGGATGCCCAGCGCTGAGCCTCTCCGGCGGCTACCAGAGGGTTGCCACCGTGATGCACAGCGTGAAGAGGGCCGGTGCCAGGAAGCTCACGGCCGGCCGGTGGTGGCGTAGAGACCGAACAGTTCGCCGGACTCCCCGTGCGGTGCGAGCCGGGCGAGGTACGCGCGCGATGACGACTGCGCCGGCCCACGAACAGGCAGAGGAACAGGCCGAACACCCAGAACGTGGTGCTTCCGGCCCACTCCATGCCGAAGAAGGAATAGTCGCCATTACCCAGTACCAGGATCACGGTGCCTGCACCAGCAGGCCGCGAGTGAGCCGATGATGACGGCCTTCGGGCCCACCCTGTCGTCCAGGAATCCGCCGAGGATGGCTCCGACTGCCGCCACCACATTGCCGAAGATGGCGAAGAAGATGACCTGTGACAGCTCGAACCCGAAGGTGCCCGCGGCGATGATGCCGCCGAAGGTGAACACTGCGGCCAGCCCGTCACGGAACACGGCGCTGGCCAGCAGGAAGTAGATGGTGTGCGGGCTGGTGGCATAGATGGCGCGGATCCGGCGGAAGAGCAGCCGGTAGCTGGCCACGATGCCGAGGCGGGCTGCCTGGCCGGCCCGGGCAGTTCCGGGACGGCGAACAGGACCGGCAGGGCAAAAATGAAGAACCACAGGGCCGAGAACACGGCCACCAGCCGGATGTTCAGGCTGTCCTGGGTGGACGCGCCGAACCAGTCGAAGCTGGGCTGGACGAACAGCTGCAGCACGATCAGCAGTGCCACGATGCCGCCCAGGTACCCGGCGCCCCAGCCGATGCCGCTGACCTTTCCGATGTTCCGGGGGGTGGAAATCTGGGCCAGCATGGCGTTGTAGTTGACCCCGGCGAATTCGAAGAACACGTTGCCCAGGGCGATCAGGGTGACGCCCAGCAGCAGGAATTCCGGCTGCGGGAAGACGAAGAAGCACAGCGCGGTGAGGACGGCGACGGCGGCCGTGTTGACTCCCAGCCACAGCTTCCGCCGGCCGCCGGCGTCGGAGCGCTGCCCGGTCACGGGGCCAGCAGCGCGATGGCGAGGCCCGCCACGGCGAGGGCGCCGCCGAGGACAGCCGAGGCTTCGTCCTTGCCGCCGAAAGCGTTGGACGTCAGGTAGACGGTGAACACGAAGGTGGTCATCACAGCGTTGAAGGCCGCCGAACCCCAGTCCCAGGACGCCAGGCCAGGATCCGGCCCTTACTGGAGACCTGGTTGCCGGATGCTAGTTCCGAGGACGGCTGCATGGCCCGGGGAGCGCTGGCGCTGTTCATAGCTGCATCGTATCCGCCGAGGGCGAACAGGATGCGGACCGAAGCCCTGACTGGCGCGGAATGACGCGCGGCGGCCGGGAAACCGCGACGGGTCAGGCGCCCGGGCTTGATAAACTGTGGATTCCCGAACCCGACATTTTGCCGCCTGCTCCAACTTTTGACAATCGAATTCCTGACGTTGCGGAGATACCAGTGATCACAGTCCTTGCCGTGCACTTTTCGGTGGCTGTGCTGGCGCCGTTGTTCTTCAGGAAGTGGGGCCGCAACGCATTCTACGCTTTGGCAGCCGTACCCGCTGCCTCGTTCGTCTGGCTCCTGTTCCAGTACGGCCCCGTCTATTCGCAACAGGGTGCGGTGGCCGAGGTCATCCCTGGATTCCCGGCCTCCACCTCGAGTTCGCCTTCCGCATGGACCCGCTGGCCTGGGTGATGTCACTGCTGGTGCTGGGTGTTGGTGCCCTGGTGCTGCTTTACTGCGCCCGGTACTTCAAACGGAAAGACCAGGACCTCGGCGCGTTCGGCGCGCAACTCCTGGCCTTCGCGGGCGCCATGTTCGGCCTGGTGGTGGCCGATGACCTGCTGCTGCTCTTCATTTTCTGGGAACTCACCACCATCCTGTCCTACCTGCTGATCGGCTTTGCCCGGACAAGGCTGGCGGCCCGGCGCTCGGCGCTGCAGGCCCTGATGGTCACCACCGCCGGTGGCCTGGCCATGCTGGTGGGAGTCATCATGCTGGGCCAGACGGCCGGAACCTACCGCATCTCTGCCATCCTCGAACAGGCCACGTGCTCGCGGAGGGCCCGTCCGGCGCCGTGGTGAGCGCCGCCGTCGTGCTCATCCTGGTGGGCGCCATCACCAAATCCGCGCTGGTTCCCTTCCACTTCTGGCTTCCCGGCGCCATGGCCGCCCCACCCCGGTCAGCGCGTACCTGCACGCCGCCGCCATGGTGAAGGCCGGCATCTACCTGGTGGCACGGCTGGCGCCGGATTCGCGGAGACGGCCTACTGGCAACCCGTGGTGCTGGCTGGGCCTGGCCACCATGCTGGTGGGCGGCTACCGTGCGCTGCGCCAGACCGACATCAAACTCATCCTCGCCTACGGCACCGTGAGCCAGCTGGCTTCCTCACCATGGTGGTGGGCCTCGGCACGCCGGACGCCGCGCTGGCCGGCCTGGCAATGCTGCTCGCCCACGGCCTCTTCAAGGCGACGCTCTTCCTGGTGGTCGGCATCATCGACCACCAGTCCGGAACGCGCGATGTCCGGAAGCTTTCGGGCGTCTTCAGGTCCTCCCGCGCCCTGGGGATCGTGGCCGGTATCGGTGCGCGTCCATGGCCGGCATTCCCTTCCTTGCCGGGTTCGTGGCCAAGGAATCCGTGCTGGAAGCGTTCGTCCACCACGCCGGGGACCCTGACGCCGGACCGTGGGGCATGGTGGTCCTGGTGGGGCTGGTCGTGGGTTCAGTCCTCACCTTCGCGTACAGCGCGCGCTTCATGTGGGGTGCCTTCGCCGTCAAACCCGGCGTGGAGCCCACCCAGTTCAAGGCCGTCCGGCCTTCCTTCATCGCAGCACCGGCCATCCTGAGCGTCCTGACCATCGCCTACGGCCTGTGGCCGGCACCGGTTGACACCTGGATCCAGCCGTACGCCGCGCTGTTCGCGTCCACAGCGCCCGACGCCGGAACACCGGCCGAGCAGGCCGGGCACTCGCGCTGTGGCACGGGCTCACCCCCGCACTTGGCCTGACGACGCTCACCTTTGTCCTCGGCGCTGCGATGTACTTCGGCCGCAACGCCGTGGCCCGGGCGCAGGCGCTGGTGCCGGACTGGGTGGATGCCGACCGCGCTACCAGCTGACCATCGTGCGCTGGACGACATCGCCGTATGGATCACCGGCCGGACCCAGCGCGGTTCGCTCTACTTCTACCTCGCCGTCATCCTCACAGTGGCGTTTGCCCTGCCCCTGACCGCGATCCTCTTCGCCGGCAAGCCGCTTCCGGACAATATCTACCTGGTGGATCCGGGCTCTCCGCTGCAGATCGTCGCGGGAATCGGCATCGTGATCGGCGCCCTCGCGGCAGTCAAGGCGAACAAGCGCTTCCTCGCCGTCCTTATGGTGTCGGTTACCGGCTACGGCATCGCCCTGATGTTCGCCCTCCAGGGGGCCCCCGACCTGGCACTGACGCAGATGCTGGTGGAAACCATCATCCTGGTGGCCTTCGTCCTCGGCATGCGCCGCCTCCCTCCCGAACTGCGGGACCGTACCGGCGGCAAATACCGTGTGGTCCGTGTCATCATCGGCGCAGCCTTCGGAGCCACCATGGTGTTCGCGGCCATCTACGCCATGGGCGCCCGCGTGGCCCAGCCCATCTCGCTGCAGTTCCCGCAACTGACCTACGAGGGCGGCGGCGGACTGAACATCGTCAACGTCACGCTGGTGGACATCAGGGCCTGGGACACCTTCGGTGAAATCACGGTGCTGGCACTCGCCGCCACGGGTGTTGCGAGCCTCATCTTCGTCCGCGGCCGCGGTGACCGCCTGCGGGCCTCAGCCTCGGTGGCGGAAGGAACCGTGGGCCGCTTCCATGGCGTGGACCCGGGTTCCCGGGATGGCGCCGCCCTGGCCATCAGCAGGAAGTTCGCCACGGCCACCCGGGACGCCTGGCTGGTGGCCGGCCGGACGCTGGCCCCGGAACGCCGCTCCATCATCTTCGAAGTGGTCACCCGGTTGGTCTTCCACTCGCTGGTGATCTTCTCGCTCTACCTTCTGTTCGCCGGCCACAACCTGCCCGGCGCGGCTTCGCCGGCGGCCTGACGGCCGGCCTGGCCCTGACCATCCGCTACCTGGCCGGCGGGCGGTTCGAACTCAGCGAGGCCACTCCCGTCAGCGCCGGTGGCCTGCTGGGCATCGGCCTGGCCACGGCGGCGGGCTCCGGTGTTGCCCCGCTGTTCCTGGGCGGCCAGGTGTTCCAGAGCGCCATCATCCAGTTCTGGCTGCCCGTCTTCGGGGACATCAAGTTCGTCACGTCGACCATTTTCGACATCGGCGTGTACATCGTGGTGGTGGGCCTGGTGCTGGACGTGCTGCGCAGCCTCGGCGCTGAAGTGGATGAACACATCGAGGAGCGGGGCTCCGAACCCGCAGAGTACGAGGAACCCGAAGACATGCCAGCCGAAACCATCTCAGGAGGCAAGGCATGAGCATCAACCTCGCCCTGCTCCTGGTCATGGGTGCCCTGTATGCCTGCGGCATCTACCTGATCCTGGAACGCAGCCTCACCCGCGTCCTGCTGGGGCTCATGCTCCTGGCCAATTGCCACCAACCTGCTGATCCTGGCCACCGGCGGCTACTCCGGCCTGGCCCCGCTGTTCTCCAAGGAAACCGCTGCGGGGGACTACAACGATCCGCTGCCGCAGGCGCTGATCCTGACGTCCATCGTGATCTCGTTCGCGGTGACCGCCTTCATGCTCGGCATCATCTACCGGACCTGGGTGCTGGCGCGCGAGGACGAAATCCAGGATGACGTGGAAGACCTCCGCGTCGCCGAAACCCCCAGCTTCGACGCCGAGGACGACGCCGAGATCCCGCCGAAACGTCCGAATTCCCGCTCACCATGCTGGGCGGCGACGGGCAGGACATCTCAGACCACCGAACGGGTCAGGCGATGACACGTCCGGCGGACGTGAGGCCGGCGCCCGGGTGCACGGCGGTACCGCCACCGTGGTGGCGGGCGACCGCGAAATACCCACCGGAGAACGCGGCCCAGGAAGAAAAACCGGCTCACCCAACGTCAAGCCCAGCCCGGAAGGAGGGCGGACAGTGAACATCGCCAGTCTGGCCCCGCTCGCCGTCGTACTTCCCATCCTGGGCGCCGCCCTGACCTTCCTGCTGATCCGGCACTCCCGCGCCCAGCGGGCCGTCAGCATCGGACTGGCTGTCCCTGGACCCTGCTGCTCGAATGCTTCCTGATGGGCGGCGGTGGTGGGACGGCGGCACCGTGGCCGTCGAGCATCGGCGGATGGATTCCGCCATGGGGGCATCGTGCTGGTGGTGGACCAGGTTCTCGTCACTGAGTGCTGGTGGTTTCCTCTCCGCCGTGAGCCTCGCCGGTTCCTGCGTCTACGCCACGGGCCAGGGCATGGCCGAACGGCGGACAAGGACGCACCGGGTTATTCGCATCTTTCCAACCCCACCTACCGTGATCCTGGTGGCCGGGGGTGTCCTTGTGATCGCGGCCGGTCGGCCAGTGGCCCTGGCCCGTGGCGTAGGACGAGGTACCGCCAGAGGCTCGACGGCGGGAGGAAACCAGCCAGCATCAGTGACGAGAACTGGTCCACCACCAGCACGATGCCCCATGGCGGAATCCATCCGCCGATGCTGACGGCCACGGTGCCGCCGTCCCACACCGCCGCCATCAGGAAGCATTCGAGCAGCAGGGTCAGGGACAGCAGTCCGATGCTGACGGCCCGCTGGGCGCGGGAGTGCCGGATCAGCAGGAAGGTCAGGGCGGCGCCCAGGATGGGAAGTACGACGGCGAGCGGGGCCAGACTGGCGATGTTCACTGTCCGCCTCCTTCCGGGCTGGGCTTGACGTTGGGTGAGCCGGGTTTTTTCTTCCTGGGCCGCGTTCTCGGTGGGTATTTCGCGGTCGCCCGCCACCACGGTGGCGGTACCGCCGTGCACCCGGGCGCCGGCCTCACGTCCGCCGGACGTGTCATCGCCTGACCCCGTTCGGTGGTCTGAGATGTCCTGCCCGTCGCCGCCCAGCATGGTGAGCGGGAATTCGGACGTTTCGGCGGGGATCTCGGCGTCGTCCTCGGCGTCGAAGCTGGGGGTTTCGGCGACGCGGAGGTCTTCCACGTCATCCTGGATTTCGTCCTCGCGCGCCAGCACCCAGGTCCGGTAGATGATGCCGAGCATGAAGGCGGTCACCGCGAACGAGATCACGATGGACGTCAGGATCAGCGCCTGCGGCAGCGGATCGTTGTAGTCCCCCGCAGCGGTTTCCTTGGAGAACAGCGGGGCCAGGCCGGAGTAGCCGCCGGTGGCCAGGATCAGCAGGTTGGTGGCATTGGCCAGGAGCATGAGCCCAGCAGGACGCGGGTGAGGCTGCGTTCCAGGATCAGGTAGATGCCGCAGGCATACAGGGCACCCATGACCAGGAGCAGGGCGAGGTTGATGCTCATGCCTTGCCTCCTGAGATGGTTTCGGCTGGCATGTCTTCGGGTTCCTCGTACTCTGCGGGTTCGGAGCCCCGCTCCTCGATGTGTTCATCCACTTCAGCGCCGAGGCTGCGCAGCACGTCCAGCACCAGGCCACCACCACGATGTACACGCCGATGTCGAAAATGGTCGACGTGACGAACTTGATGTCCCCGAAGACGGGCAGCCAGAACTGGATGATGGCGCTCTGGAACACCTGGCCGCCCAGGAACAGCGGGGCAACACCGGAGCCGCCGCCGTGGCCAGGCCGATGCCCAGCAGGCCACCGGCGCTGACGGGAGTGGCCTCGCTGAGTTCGAACCGCCCGCCGGCCAGGTAGCGGATGGTCAGGGCCAGGCCGGCCGTCAGGCCGCCGGCGAAGCCGCCGCCGGGCAGGTTGTGGCCGGCGAACAGAAGGTAGAGCGAGAAGATCACCAGCGAGTGGAAGACCAACCGGGTGACCACTTCGAAGATGATGGAGCGGCGTTCCGGGGCCAGCGTCCGGCCGGCCACCAGCCAGGCGTCCCGGGTGGCCGTGGCGAACTTCCTGCTGATGGCCAGGGCGGCGCCATCCCGGGAACCCGGGTCCACGCCATGGAAGCGGCCCACGGTTCCTTCCGCCACCGAGGCTTGAGGCCCGCAGGCGGTCACCGCGGCCGCGGACGAAGATGAGGCTCGCAACACCCGTGGCGGCGAGTGCCAGCACCGTGATTTCACCGAAGGTGTCCCAGGCCCTGATGTCCACCAGCGTGACGTTGACGATGTTCAGTCCGCCGCCGCCCTCGTAGGTCAGTTGCGGGAACTGCAGCGAGATGGGCTGGGCCACGCGGGCGCCCATGGCGTAGATGGCCGCGAACACCATGGTGGCTCCGAAGGCTGCGCCGATGATGACACGGACCACACGGTATTTGCCGCCGGTACGGTCCCGCAGTTCGGGAGGGAGGCGGCGCATGCCGAGGACGAAGGCCACCAGGATGATGGTTTCCACCAGCATCTGCGTCAGTGCCAGGTCGGGGGCCCCCTGGAGGGCGAACATCAGGGCGATGCCGTAGCCGGTAACCGACACCATAAGGACGGCGAGGAAGCGCTTGTTCGCCTTGACTGCCGCGAGGGCGCCGATCACGATGCCGATTCCCGCGACGATCTGCAGCGGAGAGCCCGGATCCACCAGGTAGATATTGTCCGGAAGCGGCTTGCCGGCGAAGAGGATCGCGGTCAGGGGCAGGGCAAACGCCACTGTGAGGATGACGGCGAGGTAGAAGTAGAGCGAACCGCGCTGGGTCCGGCCGGTGATCCATACGGCGATGTCGTCCAGCGCACCGATGGTCAGCTGGTAGCCGCGGTCGGCATCCACCCAGTCCGGCACCAGCGCCTGCGCCCGGGCCACGGCGTTGCGGCCGAAGTACATCGCAGCGCCGAGGACAAAGGTGAGCGTCGTCAGGCCAAGTGCGGGGGTGAGCCCGTGCCACAGCGCGAGGTGCCCGGCCTGCTCGGCCGGTGTTCCGGCGTCGGGCGCTGTGGACGCGAACAGCGCGGCGTACGGCTGGATCCAGGTGTCAACCGGTGCCGGCCACAGGCCGTAGGCGATGGTCAGGACGCTCAGGATGGCCGGTGCTGCGATGAAGGAAGGCCGGACGCCTTGAACTGGGTGGGCTCCACGCCGGGTTTGACGGCGAAGGCACCCACATGAAGCGCGCGCTGTACGCGAAGGTGAGGACTGAACCCACGACCAGCCCACCAGGACCACCATGCCCCACGGTCCGGCGTCAGGGTCCCCGGCGTGGTGGACGAACGCTTCCAGCACGGATTCCTTGGCCACGAACCCGGCAAGGAAGGGAATGCCGGCCATGGACGCGGCACCGATACCGGCCACGATCCCCAGGGCGCGGGAGGACCTGAAGACGCCGAAAGCTTCCGGACATCGCGCGTTCCGGACTGGTGGTCGATGATGCCGACCACCAGGAAGAGCGTCGCCTTGAAGAGGCCGTGGGCGAGCAGCATTGCCAGGCCGGCCAGCGCGGCGTCCGGCGTGCCGAGGCCCACCACCATGGTGAGGAAGCCCAGCTGGCTCACGGTGCCGTAGGCGAGGATGAGTTTGATGTCGGTCTGGCGCAGCGCACGGTAGCCGCCCACCAGCATGGTGGCCAGGCCCAGGCCCAGCACCACGGGTTGCCAGTAGGCCGTCTCCGCGAATCCGGGCGCCAGCCGTTGCCACCAGGTAGATGCCGGCCTTCACCATGGCGGCGGCGTGCAGGTACGCGCTGACCGGGGTGGGGGCGGCATGGCGCCGGGAAGCCAGAAGTGGAAGGGAACCAGCGCGGATTTGGTGATGGCGCCCACCAGGATGAGCACGACGGCGGCGCTCACCACGGCGCCGGACGGGCCCTCCGCGAGCACGTGGGCCTGTTCGAGGATGGCAGAGATGCGGTAGGTTCCGGCCGTCTGGCCCAGCATGATGACTCCCACCAGCATGGCCAGGCCACCGGCGGTGGTGACCATCAGGGCCTGCAGCGCCGAGCGCCGGGCCGCCAGCCTTGTCCGGGCAAAGCCGATCAGCAGGTAGGACAGGATGGTGGTGAGTTCCCAGAAATGAAGAGCAGCAGCAGGTCATCGGCCACCACCAGGCCGAACATGGCGCCCGCGAAGGCCAGGAGTTGCGCGCCGAACGCGCCGAAGGTCCTGGTCTTTCCGTTTGAAGTACCGGGCGCAGTAAAAGCAGCACCAGGGCACCAACACCAGCACCAGCAGTGACATCACCCAGGCCAGCGGGTCCATGCGGAAGGCGAACTCGAGGTGGAGGCCGGGAATCCAGGGGATGACCTCGGCCACCGCACCCTGTTGCGAATAGACGGGGCCGTACTGGAACAGGAGCCAGACGAACGAGCAGCGGGTACGGCTGCCAAAGCGTAGAAATGCGTTGCGGCCCCACTTCCTGAAGAACAACGGCGCCAGCACAGCCACCGAAAAGTGCACGGCAAGGACTGTGATCACTGGTATCTCCGCAACGTCAGGAATTCGATTGTCAAAAGTTGGAGCAGGCGGCAAAATGTCGGGTTCGGGAATCCACAGTTTATCAAGCCGGGCGCCTGACCCGTCGCGGTTTCCCGGCCGCCGCGCGTCATTCGCGCCAGTCAGGGCTTCGGTCCGCATCCTGTTCGCCCTCGGCGGATACGATGCAGCTATGAACAGCGCCAGCGCTCCCCGGGCCATGCAGCCGTCCTCGGAACTAGCATCCGGCAACCAGGTCTCCAGTAAGGGCCGGATCCTGGCCTGGGCGTCCTGGGACTGGGGTTCGGCGGCCTTCAACGCTGTGATGACCACCTTCGTGTTCACCGTCTACCTGACGTCCAACGCTTTCGGCGGCAAGGACGAAGCCTCGGCTGTCCTCGGCGGCGCCCTCGCCGTGGCGGGCCTCGCCATCGCGCTGCTGGCCCCCGTGACCGGGCAGCGCTCCGACGCCGGCGGCCGGCGGAAGCTGTGGCTGGGAGTCAACACGGCCGCCGTCGCCGTCCTCACCGCGCTGTGCTTCTTCGTCTTCCCGCAGCCGGAATTCCTGCTGCTGGCGTCACCCTGATCGCCCTGGGCAACGTGTTCTTCGAATTCGCCGGG